>NZ_CP076458.1:1865629-2176567 GCF_018866245.1 Novisyntrophococcus fermenticellae | reverse complement strand
CTCAAGAGAAGTTTCGAGATACTGGATGAATGTGTGGATCCATGGAATCTGACTATCTGGTATAACCGGATGGAGGCGGAGATAGAGTTATTATGGGAGCTCAGGCAGCTGGAAACAGAGCTCTACGGGCGATTAAAGGGGACACTGGAAGACTATTTCAGAATCTTTTTGATACAGCTGCAGAAGGAAGAGAATTTATAAGAAATTGTTCTTATAATCTCTGATCCTGATCTGATGGAATATATTCCACAACATCCTGTATCCGGCAGTTTAAAATTCTGCATAAATCATTTAAAGTCTTTGTGGTTACAACTTCATTTTGCTTCAGGCGATGAAGGGTACTGGAAGAAATCCTGTGCCGCTTTGTCAGCGTATACCACGATTCAGCAGACTGTTCCAATGTATTCCAAAAAGGATCATAACTAATCATACATACACCCCATTCATATATAATATTGAATTCTAGGATAAGATATATTTTATTCATTGAATACATTCGATATTGTGAATATGACAAAAAAGAGAATTAAACGATATAAGATATTAAAGTACGGCATGTTTTTGCAAAGAGCAAAAACATGCCTTTGTTAAGTGTTGAGTTCTTTTTACGTTTGTGATAATATGATACCAGGGTCAAAAGGTCATGCGTTTCATGCTTGCATGAAAAAGCATGAATTTGGGACCCGCAAAACATGAGAAAGGAACCCGAATAGGGCGGATTTCGAATGTTTTTAGGATTGCGGGAGCACAAAGTGCGTAGCAATCCGTAGGTATCATAAGGTAGGTCAAAAGGTCATGCGTTTCATGCTTGCATGAAAAAGCATGAATTTGGGACCCGCAAAACATGAGAAAGGAGCCCGAATAGGGCGGATTTCGAATGTTTTTAGGATTGCGGGAGCACAAAGTGCGTAGCAATCCGTAGGTATCATAAGGTAAGTCAAAAGGTCATGCGTTTCATGCTTGCATGAAAAAGCATGAATTTGGGACCCGCAAAACATGAGAAAGGAGCCCGAATAGGGCGGATTTCGAATGTTTTTAGGATTGCGGGAGCACAAAGTGCGTAGCAATCCGTAGGTATCATAAGGTAGGTCAAAAGGTCATGCGATTCATGCTTGCATGAAAAAGCATGAATTTGGGACGCACAAAACATGAGAAAGCAGGGTATTTGAATGTTAATTGACGTATTAAAAGATACGCTGATCGATAGTCTGAAACTGATTCCTTTTTTATTTCTGACATACTTAGTCATGGAATATCTGGAGCATAAGACGGGAGAAAAATCCAGGGCTGTCATACAGAAAACCGGGAAATACGGTCCGTTAATTGGTGGGATTATTGGTATTATTCCGCAGTGCGGGTTTTCGGCGGCAGCGGCCAGTCTCTTCGCAGGAGGCATTCTTTCAGCAGGGACGCTGTTGGCCATCTTTCTGTCTACATCAGATGAGATGCTGCCGATTTTTATTTCCGAGTCCGTTGCACCTGTGACAATCTTCCGAATTCTGGGAATGAAGATACTTTTGGGTGCTGTTTCCGGATTTCTGATTGATTTTTTTCAGAGACTTCCAAAAAAGACCAGAAGACAAGAAAAGAATGGTCATATGCATGAAGAAAAGGATATCCATTCATTATGTGAACATGAACATTGCCATTGTGAGGAGGAAGGAATCTTTAAATCAGCAGTTATTCATACGGTACAAATCACATTGTTTATTTTCGTAATATCTCTGGCAATCGGATTGGCTGTGGAACTGGTGGGACAGGAGCGTATCGGTTCCATAGCCAGCAGTCGGCCGGTTGCAGGGGTATTCTTGGCGGCACTGATAGGTTTGATTCCAAACTGTGCCTCCTCTGTGGCTATCAGCCAGCTATATCTGAATGGTATCCTGGGGAGCGGACAGATGATGGCAGGCCTTTTGGTTGGTGCCGGTGTAGGTCTTCTGGTTCTCTTCAGAACGAATAAAAACGTCAGGGAAAATCTGAAAATTACAGGTATGCTTTATGCGCTGGGTGTATTCTGGGGAATATTGATCGAGGTGACCGGAGTTGTTTTTTAAGGGTAAAGACAGAAGAAAGAAGTCACCAATGGAAGCAGGGATGAAAAAACTGACAGATATCAGATTAAGAAGTGCATTTGCCGCGGGGTTTTTCTATTGGACGCTGATTCTGGTGTTTTTAACTAGCAAGTATCCATCTATAATAGGAAACAATCCTGAGGCAAATGGGAGTGGGATATTACAGTTTATGGCTTTAGTGGCGGCTGTAGCGTTTTCCTTTTCGGTCTGGCTGTGGAACTTTCTGAAAAGAGAATCGGGTAAACGCGATGCCGGAAAGATTAAAATCTGGCATTTTCTAATCACCTTAGCCAACTCTTTCTATATTTTCCTGCAGATAGAGTTTATAAATAATCCTTTGTTGAAGGATATGGAGACAGGATATATGGCTTTGAATGTAGTCTTTATTTTTGTTCTTCTGATGTTGCTGATGCTGATTCTAAATTCATGGCGCAGGACTATGCTGGCAGGGAATATTTTTTTTCTGGCCATGAGCCTGGTTTTTTATTTTGTCTATTTGTTTCGGGGAGAACCTTTTCAATTTATAGATATTTTCAGTGCGGGAACCGCTATGGAAGTAGCGGGAGGATATGATTTTCAGCTGACCAGGGAAATTATAATATTTGGTGTAACATCATTTTGTAGTATCGGTCTGTACTGGCAGTCCGAAGATTACATACTTGTAAGAAAACCTAAGTGGAAAGTACTCATGAGAGGTTTGACAGCAGTATTTGCTGCAGGCCTAAGCTTCATTTACTTAAATGTAGGCTGGAATGGAGCTCTTGGTATACTTACCGATCTCTACCGCCCTTATAAAACCTATGAGGAATATGGAACTACAGTGGGATTCCTGTGTGTGGCCAAATATATGAGACTGACGCCTCCGGAAGGTTATTCTGAAAAGGCGGTAAAAGATACGGCCAAAGACGTGGATACATCTTCAGATGACCGGGGGAATAAGACAAAACCTGTGAATATTATTGCTATCATGAATGAATCCTGGGCAGATTACCGTTTGTTAGGCGATTTTAATGTAACACAGCCCTATATGGAGTTTTATGATTCCATGAAGGAAAATACGATTAAGGGGCATACGCTGGTATGCATTCGCGGAGGGGGTACGGCAAAGACAGAATATGAGTTTCTGACTGGAAACTCAGTGAAGCGTTTCCCGGGAATGGTTCCTTATGTAAGCTATTTCACGCATGACCAGTATTCTCTGGTAACGACACTTAAGAGTCAGGGATACAGGGCAGAGGCTATGCACCCCAACAAGGGCAGTAACTGGAAGCGGACGAGTGCCTACCGGATGCTTCAATTTGACGAATTTTATACGATTGATGACTTTGCGTCATCTGCAAAGAGAATTCGTCAGCATATCAGTGATCAGGCAAACTATGAGAAAATCATAGAGTCCGTGAATCAAAAAGAGAATCCAAAAGAGCCGTACTTCCTGTTTGATGTCACAATGCAGAACCATGGTGGGTATACCGATACGGCCTATAAAGGTGACGTAAATACGGTGGGCTACACAAACAGTTCTGTAAATCAGTATCTGTCTCTGCTAAAGGAATCAGACGATGCTCTTAAGTATCTGATTGAATACTTCGAAGACTATGACGAGCCTACCATGATTGTTATGTTCGGGGATCATTATCCGGACCTGCCGGAAAGTTTTACAGAATGGATTACGGGGGAAAAATTTGAAGAAAGCACCCTTGAAGAGCAGGAGAAGTACTTTGCAACACCATTCTTTATCTGGGCGAATTATGATATCCCTGAGGAAGAGGGAATCCTTACAAGTACCAACTATCTGTCAACACTTATGCTGGAACAGACGAATCTTAAGATGACTCCCTATAATTATTATCTTTCCGGGCTAATGGAGAAAATGCCGGCTTTGAATCACCTGGGATACATAGATGACAAGGGCGGATATATTAGATGGGAAGATATGGACACCGACTATAAGAAACTGGAGCTTCAATATGAAGCTCTTCAGTACAATGAACTGGCAAAAGATGCAGGACGGCTGGATAACTTTTTCACAATAAAAAATTCTCCTTGAAAAAACAGGAATATCCGTTACAATAGATTATAGTTCGCCCAAAGGGCAGAACCTGAATAAATATAAGAAGATGAGGTCAGAAAATGATAGCAGCAAATAATGTGACATTACGTCTGGGTAAGAAAGCACTGTTTGAAGATGTTAATATTAAATTTACAGAAGGGAACTGTTATGGTCTGATTGGCGCCAACGGAGCCGGAAAATCCACGTTTTTAAAGATTTTATCTGGTCAGCTGGAACCCACGAATGGTGATGTTATAATCACATCGGGACAGCGCCTCTCATGTCTGGAACAGGATCATTTCAAATATGATGCCTATTCTGTTCTGGATACTGTGTTTATGGGAAATGCCAGGTTATATGAGATTATGAAAGAAAAAGAGGCAATTTATGCCAAAGAAGATTTTACCGATGAGGATGGAATCAAGGCGAGTGAACTGGAGGGTGAATTTGCCGAGATGAATGGATGGGAAGCGGAATCCGATGCGGAGCAGATGCTGAATGGTCTTGGTATCAGTTCGGAATATCATTATTCACAGATGGCAGATTTGAATGGATCCCAGAAGGTGAAGGTATTGTTGGCCAGGGCGTTATTTGGAAATCCAGATATTTTACTTTTGGATGAGCCGACCAACCATCTGGATCTGGATGCCATCGCCTGGCTTGAAGAATTTCTGATTAACTTTGAGAATACGGTGATCGTGGTATCCCATGACCGTTATTTTTTGAATAAAGTTTGTACCCATACAGCTGATATTGACTATGGAAAGATTCAGCTGTATGCCGGAAATTATGATTTCTGGTATGAATCCAGCCAGTTGCTGATGAAACAGATGAAAGAGGCGAATAAGAAGAAAGAGGAAAAGATCAAGGAGCTGCAGGATTTTATCAGCCGGTTCAGTGCCAACGCATCCAAGAGTAAGCAGGCCACGTCACGTAAGCGTGCGTTGGAAAAAATCCAGCTTGACGAGATCAGACCGTCCAGCCGGAAATATCCCTACATTGATTTCCGCCCCGACCGTGAGATCGGTAATGAGGTCCTGCAGGTGGAAAACCTGACAAAAACCATTGATGGTGAAGTGATTCTGGATCATATTTCATTTACACTCGGCAGAGAGGATAAGGTGGCATTGGTCGGAGCCAACGAACAGGCAAAAACAGCATTATTTAAAATCCTTGTGGGTGAGATGGAACCGGATGAAGGTTTTTATAAATGGGGAATTACCACATCCCAGGCATATTTTCCCAAGGATAACACCGCAGAGTTCGACAGTGATCTGACAATCGCGGACTGGCTGACACAATATTCTGAGATTAAGGATGTGACTTATGTCCGTGGCTTTCTGGGCCGCATGCTCTTTGCGGGTGAAGATGGAGTGAAGCGTGTAAAAGTTCTGTCAGGTGGAGAGAAGGTACGCTGCCTGTTGTCTAAGATGATGATTTCAGGTGCCAATGTACTGCTTCTGGATGAGCCGACCAATCATCTGGATATGGAGTCCATTACAGCGCTGAACAATGGTCTGATTAAGTTTCCGGGTGTTATATTGTTTGCATCTCATGACCATCAGTTTGTCGAGACAACAGCTAACCGTATTATGGAAATCGTGCCTGGCGGAGCCCTGATTGATAAAATAACCACATATGATGAGTATTTGGAAAGCGATGAGATGGCCAGAAAACGTCAGGTCTACACTATGACTGAGGAGGATAACTAGAAGTATGAAACGACCGGTTTTAGTAATAATGGCGGCTGGCATGGGAAGCCGTTACGGAGGATTAAAGCAGATTGATCCCGTGGATGAACAAGGACATATCATCATGGATTTTTCACTGTATGATGCGGTGGAAGCAGGATTCCAGGAGGTCATTTTCATCATTAAGCGGGAATATGAGACGGAATTTCGAGAGGCAATTGGGGATCGTCTGAATAACTTTGTAAAAGTTCATTATGTATATCAGGAATTGACCGATATTCCAGAGGGCTTTATGGTACCGGAAGGAAGGGTAAAGCCCTGGGGTACCGGTCATGCAGTGCTAAGCTGTATTTACGTACTGAATGAAGCACCGTTTGCTGTAATCAATGCTGATGATTACTATGGCAAGCATGCATTCTCCCTGATTTATGAATATCTTACGCAGCATCAGGATGATGAAAAATACCATTATGCCATGGTGGGTTACAGACTGGGAAATACCTTGACGGAGAATGGTCATGTTTCCCGTGGAGTCTGTCGAACAGATGCAAGTGGCTATCTGGAGGATGTATGTGAACATACGCATATCGAAAAGGCCGGAGAAAAGGTGATGTATACAGAGGACGATGGGAGAAGCTGGAAAGAGATTGATTCTGACAGTATCGTGTCCATGAATCTATGGGGATTTACCGACAGTTTTCTGGATGAACTGCAAAGCCGTTTTGCCAGATTTCTGGCGGAAGATGTTCCCGAAAATCCTATGAAGGCCGAGTATTTTCTGCCAACAGTGGTGAATGAACTGTTAAAGGAAGAAAAATCAGATGTTCAGGTAATGCTTTCCGAGGATCGCTGGTATGGTGTTACATATAGAGAAGATAAACCGATGGTTGTAGAAGCGATAAGCAAGATGAAGAAAGAAGGGCTTTATCCCGAATACCTGTGGAGATAAAACAAATTATCGTATTTTTCATTGACAAACAAAGATTTTAAGGGTAATATATTGCAATATATTAAATATTTTGTTACTATTTAGCCATGTGACCTGAAGAAGTGTAATCGGGCTTATGGCTAAATAGTAACAATACTTCAATAGACTAGAAACAGGAGGAGAAAGTTATGAAAAATATGAAAAAATTCATGTCGCTTGCGCTTACGGCTTCGTTGGTGGCTGCAGGCTTTGCAGGATGTGGAAGTAAGGATGATACATCCTCATCCGCGGGAAATGAATCATCATCTGCTGCAGGAGAAAATGTATTTAAAATTGGCGGAATTGGGCCCGTGACCGGACCGGCCGGAGCCTATGGTGATGCTGTAGATAAAGGAGCAAGGCTGGCAGTGAAAGAGATTAACGCAGCCGGTGGAATAGGCGGCAGCCAGATTGAGTTTAAGTTTGAAGATGATGAACATGATGCAGAGAAATCGGTGAATGCCTATAACACCCTGAAGGACTGGGGTATGCAGATGCTGGTGGGTACGGTAACAAGCACTCCATGTATTGCTGTAGCTGCAGAAAGTGAAGCTGACAACATGTTTCTGCTGACACCGTCTGCTACTGCAGTGGAATCGATTGCTCCTTCCAATGCATTCCGGCTCTGCTTCTCAGATCCTGCGCAGGGAACAAAGTCTGCAGAGTATATCGGAGAGAATAAGCT
This sequence comes from Novisyntrophococcus fermenticellae, assembly GCF_018866245.1. GTDB lineage: Bacteria > Bacillota > Clostridia > Lachnospirales > Lachnospiraceae > Novisyntrophococcus > Novisyntrophococcus fermenticellae. The sequence continues at coordinate 2,169,102 of NZ_CP076458.1, read as the reverse complement.
GGCTTCCAAAGTAGCTGTTGTTTATGACAGCTCAGATACCTATTCTTCAGGAATTTATGAAAACTTCGTAAAGGAAGCAAAGAACCAGGGGTTGGAAATTGTTGCGTCCGAGGCATTTACATCCGACAGCAAATCAGATTTTAATGTACAGCTTCAAAAAGCCAAAGACGGCGGTGCGGAACTCATATTCCTTCCGATTTATTATCAGGAAGCATCTTTGATTCTGAAACAGGCTCATGACATAGGATTTGACACACAGTTCTTTGGATGTGATGGTCTGGATGGAATTCTGGGAGTAGAAAATTTTGATACCTCTCTTGCCGAAGGTACGATGCTGCTTACACCTTTTGTACCGGATGCACAGGATGAGGCCACACAGAAGTTTGTAAAAGCATATGCAGAGGAATATAAAGACGAAGTACCGATCCAGTTTGCTGCAGATGCATACGACTGTATCTATGCAATTAAAGAAGCCGCCGAAAAGGCCGGAATTACCCCTGATATGTCTGTCTCGGATATCTGTGATGCATTAAAGACCTCTATGACAGAAATTACCGTAGATGGTGTAACAGGTCATATTACCTGGACAGAAGACGGTGAACCGAGTAAAGAGCCAAAGGCTGTTAAAATCGAAAACGGTGCTTATACTGCTATGTAGTTTCAGTATACGTTCAATAGTGAAAACGGGATTTTGGGGACACATCTTGTTCCGTCTGAAGACAGACAGGACAAGGTCTGTCCCCAAACGTTTTACCATATGATTGAAAAAGCATGAAATTCTGTGCTATAATAAAAAAAATTTTAAGAGGTGCACTATGAGTTTTATATCTTATCTGATTAATGGTATAAGTCTGGGCAGTGTATATGCGATTATCGCTCTTGGATACACAATGGTGTATGGAATAGCAAAGATGTTGAACTTTGCGCATGGAGACGTTATCATGATAGGCGCATATGTGGTGTTTACGCTTATGACCGGAGCGGGAGTCAATCCTCTTCTGTCCGTATTGATTTCTATGGCGGCATGTACAATTCTCGGGATGGTTATTGAAAAAATAGCTTATAAACCATTGCGGAATGCAGCATCTCCGCTTGCGGTTCTGATTACAGCGATTGGGGTCAGCTATTTTTTGCAGAATGTTGCTCTGCTGATTTTCGGGGCAGGTGCAAAGTCATTTTCAAACATTGTGAATTTTCCATCAATCTCCTTGGGCGGCGGGAAACTGATGATCACCGGAACTACAATTGTAACGATTGCAGCCTGTATTATCATTATGCTTTGCCTTATTTTATTTGTTAACAAAACAAAGCCGGGGCAGGCCATGCAGGCGGTATCTGAGGACCGCGGAGCTGCTCAGCTGATGGGAATTAATGTCAACGGAACTATTTCGCTGACCTTTGCAATCGGTTCTGCCCTGGCAGCTATTGCCGGAGTATTGCTTTGCTCTGCTTATCCTACACTTACACCCTATACCGGGGCCATGCCTGGTATCAAAGCTTTTGTAGCCGCTGTATTCGGCGGAATCGGTTCTATACCGGGTGCTATGGTGGGAGGTATTTTACTGGGTATTATTGAGATCTTGGGGAAAGCGTATATTTCTTCTCAGGTGGCAGATGCGATTGTATTTGCCGTCCTCATCATCGTACTGCTTGTGAAGCCGACCGGACTGTTTGGCAAAAACATACAAGAGAAAGTGTAAGGTGACAGGATGAAGAAGAAATTTACGAATATGAATAAAATTGCGAAGAACAATCTGCTTACCTATACCATTGTAATTGCTGCATATATTATCATGCAGCTGCTGGTTACATCAGGAAATATTTCGAGTCTTATGAAGGGACTCTTAGTCCCTGTCTGTGTCTATGTGATTGCTGCTATTTCATTGAACCTGGTGGTTGGAATCTCCGGTGAGTTAAGTCTGGGCCATGCCGGATTTATGTGTGTGGGAGCATATGCCAGTGCATTTTTTTCCAGAGCAGCCGGGGATGGAATGCCGGATATGCTCAGGTTTATTCTCGCTATTTTGGTAGGAGCCCTTACAGCGGGGATTTTTGGTATCTTAATCGGTATTCCGGTGCTGCGCCTGAAAGGAGACTATCTGGCGATTGTGACCCTGGCCTTTGGAGAAATCATTAAGAACCTGATGAATGTACTCTATGTGGGTAAGGATAGTCAAGGACTGCATGTCTCTGTCAGTGATGCAGCAAGTCTGAATATGGAGCCGGAGGGCAAAGTGATTGTAAATGGCGCGCTTGGTATCACGGGAACTCCCAAGGATTCTACCTTTACAATTGGAGTTATTCTGATCTTAATCACACTGTTCATTGTACTGAACCTGATATATTCCAGAAGTGGGCGCGCGATCATGTCCATTCGTGATAATCGTATTGCAGCCGAATCCATTGGAATCAATATTACAAAGTACAAACTGATGGCGTTTTCGGTTTCTGCTGCTTTGGCAGGCGTTGCAGGTGTGCTTTATGCTCATAATTTATCGACATTAACCGTGAAGAAGTTTGACTATAATACATCCATATTGATTCTGGTATTCGTGGTTCTGGGCGGAATCGGAAGTATTCGCGGATCAATTATCGCTGCGATTATTCTGACTGCACTTCCGGAGCTGCTTCGTGGATTGTCTGATTATCGTATGTTGATTTATGCGATTGTGTTGATTGTTATGATGCTGTTCAACTGGGCACCGTCGGCTATTAACTGGAGAGAACGGATAAAAGCCAGATTTCTGAGCAAACGGAAAAAAACAGGCAAGAAGGAGGCGGCTTGATATGGATATATTGGAAGTAAGTAATCTGTCTATTGCATTTGGCGGTCTTCATGCCGTGGAAAATTTTAATCTGAAGATAAAAAAAGGACAATTATATGGTCTGATTGGACCGAATGGCGCCGGAAAAACCACCGTTTTTAATCTGCTGACCGGTGTCTATAAACCGAATGAAGGTATTATTAAATTAGATGGGAAAGATATTACCGGGAGCAGTACCATAGATATCAATAAGGCCGGAGTGGCCCGGACTTTTCAGAATATCCGGCTCTTCAAAGACATGACTGTTTTGGATAATGTCAAGGCCGGACTCCATAATCACTATAAATATTCCACTGTGACAGGTATCTTGCGTCTTCCCGGGTATTATAAGCTGGAAAAAGAGATGGATAAGCGGGCGCTGGAGATTTTAAAAGTGTTTGATCTGGACGGGGAAGCGGATTATCTGGCAAGCAATCTTCCTTATGGAAAACAGCGTAAGCTGGAGATTGCCAGAGCTCTGGCTACGGAGCCCAAGCTGCTTTTGCTGGACGAGCCTGCGGCTGGTATGAACCCGAACGAGACCCAGGAACTGATGCATACGATTCGTTTTGTAAGGGATCATTTTGATATGACAATTCTCTTAATCGAACATGATATGAAACTGGTAGGCGGGATTTGTGAAGAACTGACTGTATTAAATTTTGGACAGGTACTGACACAGGGAAAGACTGCGTTCGTGTTAAATGATCCTGCAGTTATCACGGCTTATCTGGGCGAATAGGAGGAACTTTGAGATGGCAATGTTAGCAGTAAAGGATTTACAGGTCTATTATGGCGTGATACAGGCTTTAAAAGGGATTTCTTTCGAGGTAAATCAGGGAGAAGTCATTGCTTTGATTGGTGCCAATGGTGCAGGTAAAACTACGACACTTCATTCTATGACCGGCTTGCTTCAGGCAGAGAAAGGCAGTATTGAATTTGAAGGAAAGGATATCACCAAAGTACCGGCTCACAAAATTGTGGAGATGGGCATTGCCCATGTGCCGGAAGGAAGGAGAGTCTTTTCCCAGTTAAGTGTTTATGAAAATCTGAAGATGGGTGCATATACCCGGAAAGATAAAGGTGAAATCTCTGAAAGCCTGATGAATGTATATAAACGTTTTCCAAGACTGGAGGAACGTAAAAATCAGCGTGCAGGAACTCTTTCAGGAGGAGAACAGCAGATGCTGGCCATGGGCCGTGCACTTATGTCGCGTCCCAAGATGATTGTGATGGATGAACCATCCATGGGCCTTTCACCCATCTTTGTCAATGAGATTTTTGATATCATAGAAGAGGTGAGCAGCAGTGGAACCACGGTTCTTCTTGTGGAACAGAATGCCAAGAAGGCATTATCCATCGCTGACCGGGCATATGTATTAGAGACAGGGAAAATTGTTCTGTCCGGTGACGCAGATAAGCTGTTGAATAATGATTCCATTAAAAAGGCATACTTAGGCGAGTAAATACGTATTATGGTTGAGGAAAGGAGGCTGCACGGTGGAAAAAATTGTAATTACGATTGCAAGACAGTATGGAAGCGGCGGTAAGACCATAGGACAGATGGTGGCGGATGAATTGGGAATTCCATTTTATAACAGAGATATCCTGCGCATGGCATCCGATGACAGTGGCATCAATGAAAATCTGTTCATAGAAGCAGATGAAAAGCTAAAAGGGACCACTTTGTTCAGAATATCGAAAAGTGTATATGAGGGGGAACTTATTCCTCCGGAATCCGAGGATTTTGTCTCTAACCGAAACCTGTTTAACTATCAGGCAAAGGTTATTAAAAAGCTGGCAGAGACAGAATCCTGTGTAATTGTAGGCCGGTGTGCAGACTTTATACTCAGAAACTATCCAAATATGATGAGTGTTTTTGTACACGCTGATTCGCAATTCTGTCTTGCAAGAGCGATGGAGCGCAATAGTATGACTATCCGTGAGATGGAGAAATTTATCAATAAGACAGATAAATACCGGGGAGAGTACTATAGGCATTATACCGGGCAGGACTGGTGGGATGCCAGGCACTACGATTTATGTATCGACAGTGGAAAGCTTGGTTTTGAAAAGTGCAAGAAGGAGATTCTCAGTTATAGAAAAAATCGGTTTGACCTATAAAAACAATATTAATCTTCAGAACAGCTCTGCAGGCCTATTGGCTGGCAGGGCTGTTCGGTATATAGGGGATTTTCAAGGTTGCGAAGTTTGTCAAATTATTATAGAATAATACCAGGGTCAAAAGATGCGAAGGGAGTGCAGTCAGATGAGAATTAGTAAAAGAGGGTTATTTTATCTTTTGGGAATCATTGGGATTGTATTGGCTACTCTTCCTTTGATAAAAGGTGATAATGTAGTATTTCTAAAATGGTGGATGATGATTCTGATTTTGGGGATTGGATTTTTTCCACTTACCAGCCACCTCTTTGCGGGCTTTGAAGATAAAGGATGGTTGTTTTCCAAAGCTATTTCAGTTGCGGTCAGTGGCTTTGCCGTATGGGCGCTTAGCTGTGCGGGGATTTTGAAATTTACGGCGCTTACCTGTCTGGTCACAACGATTGTATCTATGATGCTGTGCTGGGGAATCGGCGGCTGTCTGTCAATACGGAATAATCAGAAAATATGGGATCTGGACTGGAATCTGGTTTTGGGAGAAGAACTGATTTTTATGGCGGCTTTCTTTCTGTGGACTTATCTGGCGGGCTTTCATCCGGAAGCACATGGTACAGAAAAATTCATGGATTATGGCTTTATGGCTGCCATGATGCGCAGTGAATCACTTCCGGCTCCGGATATCTGGTACAGCCTGAAAGATATGAATTATTATTATGGCGGACAGTACTATGCGGTCTTTTTAACAAAGCTCAGCTTCAGTGATGTGTCGGATACCTACAATCTGATGCGCACACTGGTGGCAGGGTTATTGGCAGGTATGTCGTTTTCCATCGTTTATCAGCTTGTAGGAGGAATAGAATCCATAAAGGATTCTAAGACAAAAAAGGTAATAGCTGCATTGGGAGGTCTGCTGGCAGGCGGTGCGGTGGTTTTTGCAGGAAACCTTCATTATCTGGTTTATGGTGTGATAGGGAAAGCCCTGGGCTGGAAAAAAGGACTGGATTACTGGTTTCCTAATTCCACCCGATACATTGGTTATAATCCTGAAACGAATGATAAGTGTATCCACGAGTTTCCGAGCTACTCCTTTGTTCTGGGAGACTTGCATGCACATGTAGTCAATACCATGTTCATTATCGTAGTGGTGGGGTTGATGCTTTCCTGGATTCTTAAGGTGCGAAAGGAAGCAGAACATGAGGTCAGATTGAATTGGAGGCGGTGCATACTGGATCCACATGTTATCATAGGTGGGTTATTTATCGGTATCTTTCAGTTTACAAATTACTGGGATTTTGTGATTTATTTTACCGTGATTGTAATATGCTGTATCTATACTAATTTATATCACTTTCAATTCAGATGGAAGACGGCACTGTTGTCGATTTTGATTCAATCGTGCGAAATTTTCCTGATAGGGCTGGTTACTTCACTGCCGTTTACACGGACATTTGAAACTATGATTTCAGGTATTGGAATTGCCCAAAATCATACAAAGATCCATCAGTGGCTGGTCCTCTGGGGACTTCCCACAGCGCTTCTGGTGATTTTTATTTTCGGACTTTTGATGAAGTACAAAGGGTTGGGAAAACTTATCAGAAAAGCTGACAGCTCGGATATATTTGCCGTTATCATGGGCATGTGTGCACTTGGGCTGGTTTTGATTCCGGAAGTGGTTTATGTTCGTGATATCTATGAGGATGGATATGCCCGTTCGAATACGATGTTTAAATTGACTTACCAGGCATTTATCCTATTTGGACTGATTATGAGCTACATCATCTTACGGCTTCTGACATGGCATGGCAGAAAGATACCAAAGCTATTGGGGAGCCTGGGACTGATTACTTTGCTGTCCACGTTTGGATATTTTGGAAATGCAGTCTATTCCTGGTTTGGGACCGTGTGGGATTCCGGTGAATACCGATGCCAGGATGCAACCCGCTATCTGGAGGCTGCCTTCGCTGAAGATGCGCCTGCCATCCGCTGGTTAAATGAACATGTAGAGGGAAATCCTGTGGTACTGGAGGCGAATGGGGACAGCTACAGTGATTACTGCAGGGTATCTTCCATGACAGGCCTTCCTACCGTTCTGGGTTGGTATGTCCATGAATGGCTGTGGAGAGGAAATCCGGAGGAACTGAACAAACGTGCGGCTGATATAGAAACCATCTATACGTCAAAGAATACAGTACAGGTGGAAAGTCTGCTGGATAAGTATGATGTGAGCTATATCTATGTGGGCAAGTATGAACGTGAGAAGTTTCCGATGCTCAATGATGGGGTTTTACAGAATTTAGGTGAGATGGTATACGTAAATAAAGAGATGACACAAAGTTCGGGTCTGACTTATGTGATAAAAATAAACAAGTCATAATAGATTAATAAAAAAGAGAATTTTTATGTGGCGTCGTTTTCGTCTGTTTTTTTTAATTGAGTGTCTGATTTTAGCCGCACTGCTGATTGCTGATGCGAGAAGCAAGAAATTTACGCAGGAGACTACCGGGACCACGGCCAGAGAAGACCCGCGGGTGGCACTGACCTTTGATGACGGCCCCAGCGAGTATACCATGAGTCTGTTGGATGGACTAAGGGAGCGTGGGGTGAAGGCCACATTCTTTCTGCAGGGGCAGTGTATTGAGGGCAGAGAGAAAATCATCAGGCAGATGCAGGAGGATGGACATTTAATTGGAAATCATACCTTTCATCATGTACAGCTTACAAAGCTGTCAGACGAACAGGCAAAGCAGGAGGTTGTGTCCACAAGTAATGCAATATTTAAGATTACAGGAATCTACACTGCATTTATACGCCCACCCTTTGGAGAGTGGAAAAAAGGGTTGGATTATAATGTGACGATGATTCCTGTACTGTGGACATTAGATTCCAGGGACTGGTATACACAGAATACGCCTGTTATCGTCAATGAGGTCATGAAACAGGTGGATGACGGAGATATTATCCTGATGCATGACTGCTTTCAGACATCCGTGGAATCGGCACTGCAGATCGTGGATCGCCTGAAAGAGCAGGGGTATGAATTTGTTACCGTAGATGAAATGATCGTGGAATAGATGCTTGCTGCAAAGAAGAATCAAGAAGTGGAGAGATACTATGGATTTATTTGACTACATGTCGGAAAAGAAAAAGGAAAGCGAATCCCCTCTGGCATCCAGGATGCGTCCCGTAACGCTGGAGGAGGTCGTAGGGCAGGAACATATCATAGGTAAGGATAAGCTGCTGTATCGCGCAATCAAAGCGGATAAGCTCAGTTCTATCATCTTTTACGGCCCGCCCGGAACAGGAAAGACAACACTTGCGAAGGTGATCGCCAATACGACCAGCGCAAAATTCACACAGCTTAATGCCACCACAGCTGGAAAAAAAGATATGGAAGAGGTGATCCGGGAGGCGAAGGAAAGCCTTGGAATGTACGGGGAGAAAACCATCCTCTTTGTGGACGAAATACATAGATTTAATAAGGGGCAGCAGGATTATCTTCTGCCGTTTGTGGAGGATGGAACGATCATTCTGATTGGAGCAACTACAGAAAATCCATACTTTGAGGTAAATGGTGCATTGATTTCCCGATCAATTATATTCGAGCTGAAGCCGCTGGAAAAAGAAGATATTAAAAAGCTTCTGGAACGTGCGGTAACGGATAAAAAAAAGGGTCTGGGCAGCTTTGATGTGGTGTTGGAAGAGGATGCAGAGGATTTTCTGGCAGATATTTCGGGAGGCGATGCAAGAGCCGCATTAAATGCGATTGAACTGGGTGTATTGACCACAAATCCCGGTGCGGATGGTAAGGTACATATTGACCTGGATACTGCATCGGAATGTATTCAGAAGCGGGTGGTGCGTTATGATAAAAGCGGCGACCAGCATTATGATACAATTTCGGCGTTTATCAAAAGTATGCGTGGATCAGATCCCGATGCAGCAGTATATTATCTGGCCCGGATGCTTTATGCCGGGGAAGACATTAAGTTTATTGCCAGAAGGATTATGATCTGTGCGTCGGAGGATGTGGGGAATGCCGACCCCGAAGCCTTACAGGTGGCTGTTTCCGCTGCACTTGCAGTTGAGCGGATTGGGATGCCGGAGTCGGCAATCATATTGTCTCAGGCTGTGACTTATGTGGCAAGCGCACCTAAGAGTAATGCCGCCTGTAATGCGGTCTTCGAGGCAATGGATTCGGTAAAAAATCACAAAACTACGATTCCGGTCCATCTTCAGGATGCACATTATAAAGGCTCTTCGAAGATGGGGCATGGAGTAGGCTATAAGTATGCCCATGATTATCCTAACCACTATGTAAAACAGCAGTATCTTCCAGATGAAATCGAAAATACGGTATTCTACCGGCCCTCAGATATGGGATATGAGCGGAAAATCAGGGAGCATCTCTTAGGACTTAAAGCTTCTGATTAAGATTCAAGAGTGGTTTAGAATCTTTCAGGTTAATATCTGCATGATATATGAGTAAATTTCCTGATTTTTCTCCGGCCAATTATTGCAGATTGTCCTGGCCATATTCTCAGTGGGAACAGTCAGGACAACCTCAATTAATTTGCCCGTTCGTTCTTTTACCTGGCAGTGAACCTCGTATTCCTGAGAGGTGGTCTTATAATAGTCGGCCAGAGTAGATGCCTCGCTTTGAAGTTCATATTTGTTTTTTTTCAAATAAGTATTAATTTCAAGGCGTATATCTTCAGAGATTTCTTTGCCAAAGAAATCAAGCGTTTCCCGCCCTTCTTCCGTCATGTGATAATAGGTTGTATTGCGAATTGTCTCTGTGGTCACCAGGTTAGAATCACTTAATTCGTTAATAGCTTGCTGAAAGCTGAAGTAGTTAGTGTAACCGGCATCCAGTATAAATTCGGAAATCTGGTTATTTGTCAGTGGGAAAGAGACTTTATCCAGCATGTAAAGTATGATTAATTTATAAAGTGTAAATGATGATTCAAGCATGTAAAACTCCTTTCTGTGGATATTTTATCATCCTGCATAAAGCCGATTATATCATAAAAGACGTGCAGAGTTAACTTTAAATTTAAAAAAAGTTATTAAAAAACCTTTACATCTAGTATTCAAAACTATATACTCTAAGTATAGTAGTTTTTTCAAGAGAGGGATTAAGATGACTATAGATACGAAGGACATGCTGAACAGCATATTGGAAAGTTTATCGAGGATTGATTATATCAAACCTGATGAAGTTCCTAATATTGATTTATATATGGACCAGGTTACAACATTTATGGACGCACAGCTTATTCATTCCAAGAGGTATTCTGAAGATAAGATTCTGACCAAAACCATGATTAATAATTACGCGAAGAATGACCTTCTTCCTCCTCCGGTGAAGAAAAAGTATTCACGGGAACATATGCTGATGCTGATATTCATCTATTATTTTAAAAGCATTTTGTCAATTACGGACATTCAGACTTTGTTGAAACCGATTACGGATAAATATTTTGATTCGGATGAGAAATTTAATTTAACAGATGTCTATGATGAGGTTTTCAGTCTCGAAAAAGAGCAGATTGAGGCGATGAAGCAGGATGTAATCCGGCGCTATAAACGATCGGAGGAAACCTTCCAGGATGCTCCCGAAGAAGAACGGGAATATTTAAAATCATTTTCTTTCATCTGCATGCTTGCCTTTGATGTATATATAAAAAAACAGATCATAGAAAAGATGATTGACAGTCTGGGAAAAAAGGAAGAGAAGAGTGAAAAGGGAAAAGAAAAATAATTCTATGGAAAGAGACTGCAGTCAAAAGCTGAAACTGCAGTCTCTTCGAGCGTATATCCTATGCTTTCATGGTCTGGAACTGTCTTCCAGACGGTTAAATACCATCTCGTACCCATCATTTCCATAAGTAAGGGAGCGGTTAACGCGGCTGATGGTCGCAGTAGATGCTCCTGTTTTATCAGAAATTTCCAGATAGGTCTTCTTTTCACGCAGCATCTTTGCCACTTCAAAACGCTGGGAAAGAGACAATAGCTCATTGATTGTACAGACATCCTGGAAAAAGGTATAGCATTCCTCTTTATTTTTCAGGCATAAGACAGCCTCAAAAAGGTGATCCACCGCTTCCGTATGAATCGTCTTGCTCATCAGGTCGATACCCCCTAAAGATTTTTAGTGATATCTGTATATTAACACACTAAAATGTTAAATTCAAGAACCATCTTTCAAACTGTTGTCGGATAGGGTTTGGCTTAAGCCGGAAAGTCTGATATACTATTAGCATCACTATCTTAAATTCGTTGATAGAGGGTAGTGGCAGCGTAAATTTAACAAAAATTGAGGAGAATTTTAATGAAATATGATTATCTTATCGTAGGTGCGGGACTGTTTGGAGCTGTTTTTGCTTATGAAGCTAAAAAAAAGGGAAAGTCAGTTCTTGTCATTGATAAAAGAAACCATGTAGCCGGCAATATCTATACGAAAAATATGGAAGGAATTAACGTCCATCAATACGGTGCCCATATTTTTCACACATCGAACAAAAAAATATGGGATTATGTGAATCAGTTTGCAGAGTTTAATCATTATATTAACGCACCAATTGCTGTTTATAAGAACGAACTTTATAATCTCCCGTTTAATATGAACACATTCAGCAAGATGTGGAATATCAGAACTCCGCGGCAGGCAAAGGAAATCATAGAAAAACAGATTTCAGAGCTTGCGATAACGGAACCGAAAAATCTGGAGGAGCAGGCGCTTTCACTGGCGGGCCGGGATGTTTATGAGAAGCTTATTAAAGGCTATACTGAGAAGCAGTGGGGCAGGAATTGCAGGGAACTGCCTGCTTTTATAATCAAAAGGCTGCCTTTCCGCTATACTTATGACAATAACTATTTCAATGACAGATTTCAGGGAATCCCAATAGGCGGTTATACCGGAATTGTGGAAAAGATGCTGGAAGGGATTCCGGTGCTTACAAATACCGATTATGGGGAGTTCAGTAAAAAAAATCCTGACACAGCAGAAAGAATCCTCTTTACCGGCATGATAGACTCTTACTTTGATTATCGGCTGGGGGCCCTGGAATACCGTTCTGTACGATTTGAAACCGAAGTTCTGGATTGCGACAACTATCAGGGAAATGCAGTAGTCAATTATACAGAGCGGGAGATTCCCTATACCAGGATTATCGAACATAAACATTTTGAATTTGGGAATCAGCCGAAGACAGTCATTTCCAGAGAGTATTCCTCCGAGTGGAAGGTGGGCATGGAACCATATTATCCGGTGAATGATGAAAAAAATAATGCGTTATTTGCGAAATATCAGGAACTGGCAGAAAATGAGAAGCACGTGTTTTTTGGCGGCCGCTTGGGGAATTATAAGTATTATGATATGGATAAGGTGATAACTGCCGCACTTAAGACCACAGAAAAAGAGCTGTAGAACTGTTAAGAATGATTATACCGCAGTCTCTGAAAACTCCAAAGACTGCGGTATAATCATATCCTTATATCTTATTCCTGAGATTGGTATAGTCCCCAGAAATACAGAACCGGGAGTATAAAATTGATCATGCTCACAGGATTGAAGCCCAGGGTCGGAATATTGATTGCGATATCTGCAATCAGGTAAACGGTGTAGATTACCATAACAATCAAAGCGGCCTTAAAGCTTTTTCCAATTAACCCTAAAATGCCGGACAGGATCATGATCAGTGATGAAGCCACACCCAGAGTCAGATTGAGTGGGGTATAGGCTGCATTTACGGTGTCCTTCATAGTCTGTGTTACGGCGGGATCTGAGCTGCTGTTGATGACTGATGCGCCGAAAAATCCCAGAACAAGGCCTATCAGACCCAGAGCACCCAGGATAATCAACAGAATTGATACGACTTTCAGTAGAGTTTTTGGTTTGAACATAAAATTTCCTCCTCATTTTAGTTACAGCTTCGAATCGATACCGGGCTGTAACAGGTTTAATAGTTACATCTGCCGAAGAGCTTCAATCGGACGCATATGCGCAGCCTTACGGGCAGGATAGATACCAAAGATGATTCCCACACCGCAGGAAAAGCAGGTGGTCAGTACAATAGCTAAAGGCGATAGCCTGGCGGAAAGCCCTGCGATTTTCAGTGCAGAAATCAGATAAGAGATTCCTGCACCCAGGATAATACCGATAATCCCCCCGATTCCTGAGATGATGGCGGATTCGCATAAAAACTGGGCGATGATAGATGAAGTCTTTGCCCCAAGTGCTTTTCGTATTCCAATCTCGCGGGTGCGCTCCGTTACGGATACCAACATGATATTCATAACACCGATACCGCCCACCAGCAGAGAGATTCCGGCTACAAGTGCAATGAAGGCAGTAACCGCGTCCAGGACAGTCCCCATGGTCTCTGTGAGCTGCTCCATCATATTCTGTTTGATGAACAGATTATCGCCCTCTCCGATATGACGGGAGGTAAGGGTCTGAATTGTTTCTTTTGTCACTGCATTGCTGTCTTCACTGGAGTTCAGATAAGCAGTTATTCCGGAAAAATTCTCAATAGGGTTTCCCCAGAGCTCTGATACCGTATATGGCATTTCCAGATAAACCGGCATCTGCATGCCAAACATGGTCATGGCCTGTTCATTTGCGGCCATAGTATCAGGGTCAGAGTCACGAACCCCTGTGATTCGAACAGTCTGTAAGGTATTCTCTACCGAAATTTCCATATCCATTCCTATAATATCATCGGTACCGAACAGATATAATGCACTGGCTCTGTCCAAAACACAGACAGGATCTGCATTCTGCAGGTTATCCTGGTTCCAGTAGGAGCCTTTTACTACCTTTTTCATATTCGGATCGTTGACGGCTGTAGGAAAAGTTAAGGTAATATAGGCTTCAAAGTCTCCCTTGCGAGTGGAAACAGAACCATAGCCCGTAGACTGTGCCACAACCCCCGGAGAAATGTCCCGCAGTCTGTTCTGGACAGCCTCTACATCCTCCGGGGTTATGATAGAGGTATAATTGACTTCATTACTGTTTACCACGACTTCCGCTGTCTTAATTTCACTGTTGGACATAACATCTGCTTTCAGGCCGCTTCCTATGGAAACGATGGCGATTACGGATGCGATACCGATGATGATGCCTAACATAGTAAGAAAGGAGCGGCCTTTATTCGAACGGATATTATACAAAGCCATCTTTACGTATTCCCAAAATTGTCCCATATCCCTGTCCTTTCTTATTTGGAATCCGCCACGCCAATGGCCGTCATACCTTCTTCCAGTGAACTGGTCACATCAGTGATGACTTCGTCACCTTCCTTTAATCCCCCTTTAATCTCAACCACGGAGTTGGAAGCTATACCCAGTTCCACCATCTGCTTTTTTACTCTACCATCCCGGATAACATAGACAAAATCCCCATCGGTGCCTGTATTCACAACTTCGTTGGAAAGGCAGAGCACATCCTTTGATTCGGCCACGGATAACGTAACTTTGGAGGATACACCGATATAGATATTTTCATCCGGATTGTCGATATGTACTTCGGCACCGATAACCGGGTTCCCTTTCAGATTTGTGGTAGCAATTTTATCGATAGAAGTCAGGGTGCCCCGGTAGGTGTTGTCTCCGATTTTAATGGTGGCTTTGCTGCCAGCTTTCAGTTTGTCGAAGTCATTGGAGGGTACTTCCAGCCTTACGCTTACCTCCGTATTGCTGACCAGGGTAAAGAGTGCTCCGCCCTGCATGGCGGCCGTGCCTTCGGCAGTCTGGACATCAGAGACGATTCCATTGAATTCGGCATGAATACCCTGCTTACCCAGTTCTACCAGTTCTTCAGCGGATAATTTCGCCAGTTCAGCCAGATTTTCCTGAATTTTCATACTTTTGTACTGCCCGTCAGTGATTTTGGCGGTGGAAGGAGATCCGGCGCTGGTCTCCAGCTGTTCCAGAGCAGCCTGCAAAGAAGAAAGCTCTGTCTGAGCAGCAGCGAGTTTCTGGACAGCTGTCCCTGATACATCGGAAAATGACAGACTTGCGTAAGCATTTAAAGCGTTATTATAGGATTGGAGCTTACTGTCATATGCCGCCTGTAATTCAATTGCTGCATTTTTAGTTTCCGCAATCAAATCAGGTAATTTTATGATATCATCAATAAGTTCCTGCCGCTTCTCATCAGAACCGTCAGAGGGAAAATTATTCAGCTTTGTCTGCTTTGACTCCAATTCTGCATTCTGATTATTTAAGATGGCAGCGTTTTTGTCCAGCTTACTCTTTGCGGCATCACATTCTGCTTTTAAAGCAGCCAGTTCTTCTTGTTTTTGCTTTTTCTGGCTTTCAAAATCCTGATAGGCACTGGAGATGTTTCCTTGTTCCTGTTTGACGTCAGCATTGAGCTGATCAACCTCCGCTTGTTTTGCTTTGATTTTTTCTTTTGTGCCTGAGATCTGCTCATTAATGGCAGCCTGATTTTTTGATGCTATAGACGCGCTTTGATCCGCCTGTTCAACCGTACTTTGATTTCCAGCCTTCGCTGCCTCAAGATTCAGTTCAGATTGTTGATTGTTCATTTCCAGATCACTGGTGTCAAAGGAAAGCAGCAGATCCCCCTCTTTTACCGCTTGCCCTACCTTGGCATTTAAGCTTTGTACAGTGGCATTTACAGGAGAAAAGAATGTTTTTTTGGATTCACTTTCCACAGTGCCTGAAGTCGTATATTCTTCTGCCACATCTCCTTTCTTTACAGAGACGACAGTAAGTGTGGCCGGAGCTTTGGCAGGTTTTAAAACCAGAGACAAAAGAACCCCGGCCAGTGCCAGTACACCGATGACGGGAAGGATTACCCATCCCGGAAGCTTCTTTTTTTTCTTTGCCGCAGAAGGTAATTCAAGGCCGTCAGTATCAATTTGTAGTTCCTCCGGTGGTTCTGTCATATTCATTTCTTCTTGATTCATGTTCGATTTCCTCTTGTCTTTCACAATGCTGTACGAGTGTCCTTAATGATTTTTCCGTCGCTGATTGCAATTATGCGGTGAGCCTGTTCGGCGATATCCGGATCATGAGTAATAATAATGACGGTTTTGCCCGCTGCATGCAGGTTTTTCAGAATGCTCATGATTTCATCTGTCGAATGAGAATCCAGATTTCCTGTGGGTTCATCGGCAAGTATCACGGGAGGTCTTGCAGCAATGGCACGGGCTACCGCCACCCGCTGCTGCTGACCGCCTGACATCTCTGATGGTTTGTGGGACATTCGTGAAGATAATCCCACCTGATTCAGGGCATATCGGGCTAAATCCCTGCGCTTCTTCCGGTCCAGTCCCCGGTAAATCAGCGGAAGCTCCACATTTCCAAGGGCATCCAGATTAGGAATCAGATTAAATCCCTGGAAGATAAATCCGAGTTCCTCATTACGTACCTCTGACTGCTCGTTATCAGACATACCAAGCACATTCTTTCCGTGGAGATAATAGGTGCCGGATGTAGGTTCATCCAGGCATCCGATCATATTCATCAATGTCGATTTACCCGAACCGGAATGACCGATGATGGCGACGAATTCTCCCTCCTGAATATCAAGACTCACACCATCCAGTGCTCTGACTTCATTCTCCCCGGGATTATAGATTTTATAGATCTGATTCATATGTATCAATGAAGGCATCATTGTTTTCCTCTTATTCTATAGAATTATAGTTTGGAAAGAGCGGCTTTATCACCTACAAGTATCACATCCTTGTGGAGCTGAAGAATAGAGGCCGGCACCCGGGGGGTTATGGGACCTGTAAATGTTTCTCTGACAATATCTGCCTTTGCCGTTCCGCTGACGATAAGCAGAATTTTTTTCGCCTGAAGGATATTGCCAATTCCCATCGTATAGGCCTGTGTCGGAACTTCCTCCATAGAGCTGAAGAAGCGGGAATTGGCTTTTATTGTGCTTTCTGTCAGATTCACACAGTGGGTACCTTTTTCAAAATTGTCATCTGGCTCGTTAAACCCGATATGCCCATTATTACCAAGTCCCAGGAGCTGCAGGTCAACCCCGCCCAGAGTCTCAATCAGCTGATCATAACGTCCACATTCTTTTACCGCATCAGGATTTGTTCCATCCGGCACATGTGTATTTTCCGGTTTGATATTGACATGATGAAACAGATGTTCATTCATGAAATAACGATAGCTTTGATCATTCGTTCCATTCAGTCCCCGGTATTCATCCAGATTTACCGATGTTACCTGAGAGAAGTCCAAATCCCCTTTTTTATAGCATTCTACCAAATGATTATAGGTGCCAATCGGAGTAGAGCCTGTTGCAAGACCAAGCACACAGCCGGGCTGCAGGGTTATCTGAGCAAAGATCATATTGGCAGCAATCCGGCTCATATCATTGTAATCTTTTCCTTCTAAAACTCTAAGCATAGTATTCACCTTTCCATGTATCATAAAATACGTGACAGTTCGGCCAACAGCCCGATGCTGCATGGCTGAACGATTACTAAAATACTGTAACAAATAGAAGGCGAAAAAGCAAGAGAAGTAACAGAGAAGATTGAAAGAATGCAGATATTATGTTAAACTTATCGGGAAAAAATACCTATGTATACATGAAATGGAGAAGAAGGATGAGATATCAGCTTTGTAATGATAAACTTTCGGTGGAAATTCAATCCCTGGGTGGGGAGCTTTGCTCCTTAAAGACAGCGGATGATTCGGAGTATCTGTGGCAGGGAGATGAGAAGTTCTGGGACGGTCAGGCTCCGAATCTCTTTCCATATATAGGAAGGATGACAAACAAGAGTTATACCTATAAAGGGAAAGAATATCATATGGATATTCACGGCTTCATAAAGAAGAAGCAGCTGACTGTGGAGGACCAGGGGAGAGATTTCATAACCTTTCGTCTGGACAGTGATGATGAAACCAGAAGAGAATATCCATTCGAATTCACATACATGGTTCATTATCAGTTAGAAGATGCAAAAATTAACATCAGCTATGAGGTTGTAAACAGAGATCAGGATAAGATGTATTTCGGGGTGGGCGGACATCCGGGATTTTGTGTACCAAATCAAGCAGGGGCAGAATTCACCGACTATTACCTGGAGTTTGAAGAAGGGATTCATCCATTAAGAGTTGGATTTTCAGAGGCATGTTTTGTAGATGGAACAGAAGCCCCGTTTAAGCTGAACGAAGGGAAATATCTGGAGCTTAAGCATGAATTGTTTCATGAGGATGCGATTGTATTGAAAGATGCCGGAAGCTCTGTGGAACTAAGATGTAAAAAGGGTGGATTGACTGTCCGGCTGGACTTTCCTGAACTTCCTTATTTTGGCATATGGCATGCGCCGAAAACAGAAGCGCCGTATGTCTGTCTGGAGCCATGGTCATCCTTACCGTCCAGACAGGGAATCGTGGAGGAATTTACCAGCCAGGATAATCTTGTATCACTGGAGCCCGAGAAAACTTATGTAAATAATTGGAGTATCGAGATACGCTGATATAAATACTCTCCCGGCCGGAAAGTTTTGTGAAAGCTCTTTCCGGGAGAGTATTTTCTATAAATTATTTTTTATAAATCATTTACTATTTTATCTTTGACTTTTAAAATGATTTGGGACACCTCCGCAATGCGCTCGTCCGTCATACGTGCTATGGGTGCCGATATGGAAAATGCATATTTGGGATGTCCGCTGTAATCCGGAATGCTGACTGCGATGCACCTCACCCCCACTTCATTTTCTTCATCATCCAGGGCAAATCCATCTTTTCGAACTTTATCTAATCGTTCCAGAAATACAGAATAATCTGTAATCGTATGGGGTGTCAGTTTTTGAATGTCACTGGCCTCCCAGAGTGCATGGATCTGGCTTTCCTCCATATCCGCTGCAATTGCCTTGCCCACGCCGGAACAATAGAGGGGAATCCTGTTTCCAACCCTTGAGAACATGCGGACCGAATTCTGATACGATTCTTCCTTATAGATGTATACGGCATCTATTCCATCCAGTTGAACAAGATGTACGGTCTCTCCGGTCTTCTGTGAAAGATTTTTCAGATAAGGGCGTACCTGTTCCAGAATGTCCATCCGGCCGAGCAACAGGTTGGAGAGATTTAAAATTTTCAATGAAAGATCATATTTCTGACTGTCCGGATCCTGTTTTGCATAACCCATATAAATCAGAGACGATAGGAGACGGTGGGTGGTGCTTTTATTTAATTCAAGCTGGCGACTGAGATCAGCCAGGGCCATAGGCCCGGTTCTGGCCAGGGTCTCCAGTGTTACAAACAGTCGGTCAGCCACTTGTATGGGATTTTTTTGATTCATAATCATTTCCTGCCTTTACATCATGTGATTAGCTATGCGTAATTGTAGCACTTTGCAGAGCCTGTGACAACCAAATAGTAATAAAGTTTATGAAAACCGCATTGACAAACGATTATTTTGTAGTATAATTTTAAATAAATATCATATTACGAAATATAGTTCCACATTATGGAATAAATACGTAGATTTTATCCAGGAGGAGAATATGAGTGAAATTCTAGAACAACTTTCGAAGTTTGGTGTAGTACCGGTTGTTGTGTTAAATGATGCAAAAGATGCCGAGCCTCTTGCAAAGGCTCTCTGCGAAGGCGGTCTTCCCTGCGCAGAGGTAACTTTCCGCACGTCGGCTGCGGAGGAATCTATCCGCACGATGAGTGAGAAGTATCCCGATATGCTTGTAGGGGCAGGAACCGTGCTCACCACGGAGCAGGTCGACCGCGCAGTGGGAGCCGGAGCGAAGTTTATCGTAAGCCCCGGATTTGATCCTGAAGTCGTAGACTATTGTCTGGACAGGAATATTCTGGTTTTACCTGGATGCGTTACTCCTTCTGAGGTCGCACAAGGTGTAAAACGGGGATTGAAGGTGCTGAAATTCTTCCCTGCTGAGCAATATGGCGGAGTATCCACAATCAAGGCTATATCGGCAGCCTATGTGGGAATCAAATTCATGCCTACCGGAGGAGTCAGTCTTAAAAACCTGAAAGACTATTTAATCTGTGATAAAATCTTTGCATGCGGCGGCAGCTGGATGGTAAAAGGAGATATGATTGAGGCAGGGGCGTTTGATAAGATTACTGAGATGACAAGAGAAGCAGTTTCCCTTGTTAAAGAAATCAGGTAATACCAGGATAGCGATATAGAGGAGATAGAAGAATGGCAAGAGTAATTACTTTTGGTGAAATTATGCTGAGACTTGTTCCGGAAGGCTATCTGCGTTTTGTGCAGGCAGATTCCTATGAGGCCACATACGGCGGCGGTGAGGCCAATGTTGCGGTATCTCTGGCGAACTATGGAATTGATGCAGCATTTGTTACAAAGCTTCCTAAGCATGAGATTGGCCAGGCTGCAATAAATTCTTTAAGAAAATATGGAGTGGATACATCATGGATTGTCCGCGGCGGCGATCGTGTAGGTATTTATTATATGGAGAAAGGTGCCTCCCAGAGACCTTCCAAGGTGATTTATGACCGTGCAGGGTCTGCAATTGCTACAGCGAAAAACACAGACTTTGACTGGAAGCAGATCTTTGAAGGTGTCGAGTGGTTTCATTTTACAGGCATTACCCCGGCGTTGAATGATGATGCGGCGGCAATTTGTCTGGAGGCTTGCAAAGCCGCCAAAGAAGCAGGTGTTACCGTCTCTTGTGATTTGAATTACAGAAATAAACTGTGGTCCAAAGAAAAGGCAGGTCAGGTGATGGGAGAGCTTTGTAAATATGTGGATGTCTGCATCGCAAATGAAGAGGATGCATCGGATGTATTCGGTATTAAGGCCGCCAATACAGATGTCACAGCCGGAACCGTAAATCACGAAGGCTATAAAGCCGTTGCAAAACAACTGGCTGAACGCTTTGGATTCTCAAAAGTTGCGATTACACTAAGGGAGTCGATTTCTGCAAATGACAACAACTGGTCTGCCATGTTATATGACGGAAATGATTATTATTTCAGTAAGAAATATAAGATGCATATCGTTGACCGCGTAGGCGGCGGTGACAGCTTCGGCGGCGGTCTGATCTGCGCCTGCCTGAATGGATATGATGCACAGGCAACCATAGAATTTGCAGTTGCGGCATCCTGTCTGAAACATTCCATCGAAGGGGACTTCAACATGGTATCCATGGAGGAAGTGCAAAAACTCGCCGGTGGAGATGCATCAGGACGGGTACAGAGATAACTTAATTTAGTCCATTTTGCCATGGAAAGCATTTATATAGGATGGGGTGCTGTTTGATACAGCACCCTGTTTTACAATATTGTCGAATTGCAATGAACCCAGTCGAACGATTGTTCTTGACTATTTATTACCTCCTGTTATAATTAAAAATGTAACACAAATGTAATAATTATGATAAAAATGTGAAATACTCAACATCATAATGTATTGAATCAAACAGGAGGTTTTATGTATCGGAACAAATATGCACTGACACTGGTAATCGCCATCATGTGGATTGTCTGCGGCGGACAGGCTGTACGGGCTGAAGTTGGAAGCAATCTGCTGACACAGACGAAATCCGATACGAATGAGGAACATTTTGCGGCAGCAAATGTAAGTACAAAACTCAATATCCGTTCACTTCCGGGCGTGGAGGGGGATATTGTGGGAAAAATACACGCTTTTGGACTGATGGAAGTCAAAGGCTATGAAAACGGCTGGTGCCTTGTAAATTCAGGAGAAGTGGCCGGCTATGTAAGCGCAGATTATCTGTATTCTCCTCAGGAGACAGAACATCTCATAGAAACTGTTGGAATGGCAAATCTCCCGGTGGCGGAGAAGGTATCCCCGGTGCGGCAGCAGTTGATTGATTTTGCAAGTCAGTTTATAGGAAATCCATATGTCTGGGGTGGTACAAGCCTTACGAACGGGGCAGACTGTTCCGGATATGTGCAAAGTGTATATAGAGAATTTGGCGTGGAACTGCCAAGAGTTTCCGCAGCACAGGCCAACGTTGGAAATCGGATTTCTGTAGAAAGTGCACAGCCTGGAGATTTAATTTTTTATGAAAAGGGCGGTTCTATCTATCATGTGGTCATCAATCTGGGAGATGGACAAGTTTTAAATGCCAGTTGTGCGAAGAAAGGGATCTGTATTTCAAATCTGGATTACAGTCACGCTGTATGGGCGGTGGATGTCCTTGGCTGAAATATATGGCTAAACTGTAATAAAAACGTAAAACGAAAAAGGTTTACAAGGGATATCCGCTATGCTATACTGTATCAGTGTGAGATTAGCCTTGATTCAGAGATTGGAATCTCCGACCATCTCTTGATTAACGGCGTTAAAAAAATTAGGAGGAAACAGACATGATTTCACCAGAAAAGAAGCAGGCAATTATGAAAGAGTACGCCAGGACAGAAGGTGACACAGGTTCACCGGAAGTACAGGTGGCAGTTCTGACAGAAAGAATTAATGAGCTCACAGAGCATCTGAAGGTTCATCACAAAGACCATCATTCCAGAAGAGGACTTTTGAAGATGGTTGGTCAGAGACGTGGTTTGCTTGACTATTTGAAGAACACTGATATTGAAAGATACCGTACATTGATTGCAAGATTAGGAATCAGAAAATAATCAGTTTGATTCAGGGCGGACATTTTCCGCCCTGTTTCGCTATGTGATGATACCAGGGTTAAAAACATGAGAATGCAAAGCCGGGCAGATTTATAACTTCCGAGACCACTGAAAAGTACATTTTTTAGCAGACAGTGTATTTTTCAGTTGTTTCGGAGTAAGCCGCCCGGATGCTATACCTGTAGTTTAAGTATACAGGACATCAATACGGCAGAGACCGTAATATGAAAAGGAGAAACCTATGTATAAAAGTTTCAGTATGGATCTGGCAGGCAGAACCCTGACAGTTGATGTGAACCGAGTCGGAAAGCAGGCAAATGGTGCTGCATTTATGCATTATGGAGATACAGTGGTATTGTCGACCGCTACAGCATCCGATAAGCCCAGGGAAGGGATTGATTTCTTTCCGTTAAGTGTTGAATATGAAGAAAAACAATACGCAGTCGGGAAAATTCCGGGTGGCTTTAATAAGCGTGAAGGAAAAGCTACAGAGCATGCAATATTGACTTCACGTGTCATTGACCGTCCCATGCGTCCGTTGTTTCCCAAGGATTACAGAAATGATGTGACGCTGAGCAACATGATTATGTCCGTGGATCCTGTGTGTAATCCTGAGGTGGTGGCCATGCTTGGTTCCGCAATAGCGACCTGTATTTCAGACATACCGTTTGACGGTCCTTGTGCCATGACTCAGTTAGGTATGATTGATGGAGAACTAATTGTCAATCCGACGCTTGCGCAGAAGGATATCTCGGATTTATCCCTGACTGTTGCATCCACAAGAGAAAAGGTAATCATGATTGAGGCTGGTGCTAATGAAATTCCCGAACAGAAGATGATTGACGCAATCTTCAAGGCTCATGAAGTGAATCAGAAAATCATAGAATTTATTGATCAGATCGTTTCCGCGTGCGGAAAAGAAAAGCATTCCTATGAAAGCTGTGCGATTCCGGAAGAATTATTTTCCGCAATTAAAGAAATTGTACCTCCGGTTCAGATGGAGGAGGCTGTATTTACAGATGAAAAGCAGAAAAGAGAAGAAAACATCCGCAATATCACCGGGCGCCTGACAGAAGCATTTGCAGAGAATGAAGAATGGCTGGAAGTCCTTGACGAAGCGATTTATCAATATCAGAAGAAGACGGTCCGGAAGATGATATTAAAAGATCATAAACGTCCGGATGGCCGTGCGATTGATCAGATTCGTCCGCTGGCGGCCGAGATTGACCTGATTCCAAGAGTTCATGGTTCTGCTATGTTCACTCGTGGCCAGACACAGATTTGCACTGTTACTACGCTGGCACCGCTTTCAGAAGCTCAGAAGCTGGACGGACTCGATGAATTTGAAACATCCAAACGCTATATGCATCATTATAATTTTCCGTCTTACTCCGTAGGGGAGACAAAGCCGTCCCGTGGTCCGGGACGCCGTGAGATCGGACATGGTGCTCTGGCAGAGAGAGCTCTGGTTCCTGTTCTTCCGACGCCTGAGGAATTCCCATATGCAATCCGTACGGTTTCCGAGACCTTTGAGTCAAATGGATCTACTTCACAGGCAAGTATCTGTGCTTCCACGATGTCATTGATGGCTGCAGGCGTACCGATTAAGAAATCTGTTGCGGGCATCTCCTGCGGACTGGTTACCGGAGACAGCGATGATGATTATCTGGTACTGACCGATATTCAGGGTCTTGAAGATTTCTTTGGAGACATGGACTTTAAAGTTGCGGGAACGCATGATGGAATTACAGCGATTCAGATGGATATAAAGATTCACGGACTTACCAGGCCTATTATTGAAGAAGCTATCCTTAAAACAAAGGAAGCAAGAGAATATATCCTGAATGAAGTTATGGAAAAGACCATTGCCGCTCCGCGTAAGGAAGTTGGTCAATATGCACCTAAGATTATCCAGATTCAGATTGATCCGGCAAAAATCGGAGATGTAGTCGGACAGCGCGGAAAGACTATTAATGCGATTATTGAAGAAACCGGAGTAAAGATTGATATTTCAGATGATGGCGCAGTATCCATCTGTGGGACGGACAAAGCGGCCATGGATAAAGCCATGGACTATATTAAGACGATTACCACCGATTTTGAAGCCGGACAGATATTTACAGGTAAAGTTGTAAGTATTAAGGAATTTGGCGCATTCCTGGAATTTGCACCGGGAAAAGAAGGGATGGTTCACATCTCCAAGATAGCCAAGGAGCGTATTAATCGTGTGGAAGATGTATTGACGCTGGGCGATGTGGTCAAGGTTGTATGTCTTGGAAAAGACAAGATGGGAAGAATCAGTTTCAGCATCAAGGATGTACCGACAGAAGCATAAGAATGAGACGGGAGAAGTCAGTACACAGATGTCTGTTGGCTTCTCCCTTTGTGCCTGCGCTTAAAAGGTGTATCTGAGCGAGGGAGAGATAAAATTGAGATATCACAATATAACCAAAGATGATATGAAAAATGGCGAGGGGCTCCGGGTTGTTCTTTGGGTTTCCGGATGCTCCCATCACTGTGAAGGCTGTCAGAACCCGATAACCTGGGATCCGGAATGCGGACTTAACTTTGACGGGGAAGCAAAGGAGGAGATTTTTGAACAGCTGCAGCAGGACTATATTTCGGGTATCACATTTTCAGGCGGCGATCCGCTGTTTCCGGGTAACAGAGAAGAAGTTTATTTACTTTCCAAGGCAGTCAAAGCCAGATATCCGGATAAGACCATCTGGCTCTATACCGGATACCTTTGGGAAGAGATACAGCATGAACCGATTATAAACTACCTGGATGTTGTTGTGGATGGAAGGTATATGGAGTCCGAACGGAACGTAACCCTGCCCTGGAAGGGCAGTTCTAACCAGAGAGTTATCGATGTACCAAAGACGATACAACTGGGGCAGGTCGTACTTTATGCGGAGGAGACAAACGTTTAGATGAAGAGAATTAAGATAAAGTATCTGAATAATCAGATAGAACGATTAAGATATATTGATGGAAAATCAGATTGGATTGATCTGCGGGCAGCGGAAGAAATCAAGATGAAGGCAGGAGAGTTTCGTCTGATACCACTTGGGGTGGCGATGGAGCTGCCGAAAGGCTATGAAGCACACGTGGTTCCCAGAAGTTCTACATTCAAAAATTTTGGTATAATACAGACAAACCACTGTGGTGTAATAGATGAATCCTATTGCGGACCTGAAGACTGGTGGTGTATGCCTGTCTATGCATTAAAGGATACGGTGATACACAGGAATGACCGTATCTGCCAGTTCCGTATCTTTGAACACCAGCCGACCTTATTTTTTGAAGAGGCTGAACTCACAGGGGAGAACAGAGGCGGAATCGGGAGTACAGGAGTACAGTAACAGATTGAAACAGGTTTAGTACTTTAGGAGTAAGATGAATGGGATATGATGATAATAATTTCCAGGAACAACTGGAAAAGGAACTGGAAAATTTCATGGGACAGCCGGTTCCGGAATATCAGGAGAAGCAGGAAGACAGAGAGGATGATTATCGCTATGACGCGTATGGCGGAGACGGCAGCAATAACAGAAAATCAGGGAAGGTCAAAATCATAGTACTTTCCGTGCTTGCAGTACTCTTTGTGACGCTTGCCGGCGTATACGGTGGATATACTTACTACTACAACAGTCGTTTCTTAAAAGGAACGATGATTAACAATACGGATTGCAGCGGCCTGACAGTGAATCAGGCTGAAGCGAATATCCGGGATCAGGTAGAGAAGTACGGACTGGAACTGGAATTTCAGGACGGACAAAAATCAGAGATCAGGGGAACTGATGTGAATCTTGCGTATGTTCCCGATGGAAGTATAGAAAAACTCAAAGAAGAGCAGAATCCGTTCCTGTGGTTCAAAGGAGTGTTTGGAGGTTCCGAGAATTACGAATTTAAGGCAGGCATAAAGTATGATGAGGAGAAGCTGAATCAGATCGTTACAGCAATGCCTCAGATGCAGGCCGCTAATATGGAAGAACCTTCCGATGCCAAAGTAGAATTTGTGGATACCAGGTTTCAGGTGACCCCGGAAGTAAATGGAAGTAAACTGGATATGGATAAGGTCATGAAGGGTATTCAGGAAACGATGGAAAGTGGAGAAAAGAAACTTTCTTTAGAAAAACTGGGAGCGTATATCAGGCCTGGAGTGACGGCGGATGATAAAACTTTGAAAGCTCAGGCAGACCGGCTGAATGAACTTACGGCCAGCAGCATCACCTATCAGCTTCCGGCCGGTGATCAGGTATTGGACGGTTCCACACTGAAGGACTGGCTTACCGTGGATGAAAATGGTTCCTATTCGAAAGACGAGACGGCGTGGAATCAGCATATTGCTGAATATGTGGCCGCCATGGCTCAGGCAGTCAACACCTATGACACGGATGCCAAATTCAATGCGACAGGATTGGGTGAAATTACGGTTAAAGGGAAGTATGGATTCCAAATCAATCAGGAGGCGGAAGTGGCACAGCTGACAGAAGAGCTGGCCAATCATACGGTAACTACACGAAAACCGAATTTTTCCCATGAAGCGTTGTACTATGAGAATAACGGGTTTGGAAATTCTTATGTGGAAATAGATTTGAGCCGTCAGTATGTATGGGTATATAAAGACGGAGCATTGGCAGTGGAGACAGGGTGTGTATCGGGAATGATGACCTCTGACCGCTGGACACCTCCGGGTATATTTACATTGACCTTTAAAAAATCACCATCTGTGTTACGGGGACCGAAGAAAGAGGACGGAACCTATGAGTGGGAATCTCCGGTGACGTACTGGATGCCGTTTAATGGAGGAATTGGTTTACATGATGCAACCTGGCGCTCCTCCAGCCAATTTGGGACGAATACTTATAAGCGGAGCGGCTCTCATGGCTGCATCAACCTTCCAAAGAGTAAGGCGCAGGCTATCTATGAAATTATTGATAAGAGTATGCCGATTATCTGCTATTATTCAGAACCATATAGTGTGGGAGCGTCTACGAAGAAGAGTATTTCCTCCTCCGCAAACAAGACCCCTACACAGGCTCCGACAGAAGCACCAACCAAGACGCCAACAAAAACACCGACGGAAAATCCCCAGACACCAACACCAGATCCAACGGAAGCACCCACTCCGGAACAGACGCCTACAGATCCGCCGCCAACTGATACGCCGGCTCCGGAAACTCCGAATGAATAAAAGGATTCGTCAGAACTATAATAGAGAATCTGCCACCGGCAGATTCTCTTGCATATCAGAGTAAAAAAGGTAAAGAAATCCATCTTTTTCAGATGGGACTTCTTTACCTTTTGATTTTTTAGGGAATTTACAGTGAGTCACTTTACTCTTCGCTGTCCAGTTCCTCAAATTCCTGGGCATCCATCAATTCATCGAAAGCATCGGCAGCGATTTCGTATTCTTCGTCTGTTTCGATATTATCGAGGGAAGGCTGTCCGCCTTCATTCTCCATATAACGGTACAGGTAAACTTCTCCGCTCTCATTCTCCCCTTCCTCATCCAGGGGAAGCAAGGCGATATACTGCTTATCCTGTACAGGATAGATTGTGAGAATTGCACAGGTTATTTCTGTATCGTCATCCAATGTCAGCGTTACTGTAGGCTGATCCAAATCCAGACTGCTGCAGTCACTTCCGCAGGAAGTACAGTCACCCTCACAGTTAAAATCTTTGTTTTCTTCTTCACTCATAGTGAGATACCTTTCCTTTCCAGATATATCTTGCATTTTATCAGTTTACCAGAATTGTACTACAAATGCAATTGAAAGAAAGTACTTTTTAAGCAAATGCGGTTGAAATTTTTCGGTCGGGGTGTATAATATAGAGAAATATTTATTCTGGAGCCGAAAGGAGATTATTATGAAAAAGAAAGAAATCGATTGGAGAAACCTGGGGTTCAGTTACATACAGACGGAACAGCGTTATGTATCTAATTATAAAGACGGTGCATGGGATGATGGTATTATGACAACCGATGCAAATGTGGTGCTGAATGAGTGTGCAGGTGTGCTGCAGTATTGTCAGGCCTGTTTTGAAGGATTAAAAGCGTATACGACAGAGGATGGCAGGATTGTAACCTTCCGTCCGGATCAAAATGCCCTGCGTATGATGGATTCCGCCGCCAGGCTGGAGATGCCCCAATTTCCGAAAGAACGTTTTCTGGATGCGGTTACCAGGGTGGTGAAGGCGAATGCAGCGTATGTACCTCCCTATGGCTCAGGAGCAACGCTATATCTAAGACCTTATATGTTTGGCAGCAATGCTGTTATTGGCGTCAAGCCTGCGGAGGAATTCCAATTCCGTGTATTTGCAACACCGGTGGGCCCTTATTTTAACAGTGATGCCAAACCTGTCACAATTTGTGTCAGCGACTTTGACCGTGCCGCCCCTCATGGGACAGGCCATATCAAGGCCGGCCTTAATTATGCTATGAGCCTTCATGCAATTGTTGAGGCGCATAAGCAGGGATTTGATGAAAATATGTATCTGGATGCGGCTACCAGAACAAAGGTAGAAGAGACAGGCGGATCCAATTTTCTATTTGTAACAAAGGATAATAAAATCGTCACCCCAAAATCTGACAGTATTCTGCCATCCATCACCAGACGTTCCCTTGTATACGTGGCTAAGGAATATCTTGGTCTGGAAGTGGAGGAGCGTGAGGTCTGTCTGGAAGAGGTGAAGGACTTTGCCGAGTGTGGTCTTTGCGGAACAGCTGCAGTTATTTCACCGGTAGGCAAGATCTATGATCATGGAAAAGAGATACTGTTTCCGAGTGCTGCAAAGGGTATGGGACCGGTTATCAGGCAGTTGTATGATACCTTGACAGGTATCCAGATGGGACGGCTAGAGGCACCAAAGGAATGGATCCATGTGATAGACCAGGAGGATAAGTGAGTAAAGGTGTCATGAATCAGGCAGAGGCTCCGCTTTTGGATGCACTTCTGGAGTTTGGAAACAGTAATCCGGCATATTTCAGAATTCCCGCACACAGGTTTGAAGAAGGGGTGAATCCCAGGCTTTTAAAGGCTTTTGGAAAAGGTGTTTTCCGATGCGATTTGTCAGAAGCAGAAGGGCTGGACGATCTGCATCAGGCCGGGGGTGTAATTCAAAAAGCGCAGAAACTGGCGGCACAGCTCTGGGGGGCGCGGGAAACATTTTTCCTGGTAAATGGAACCACCTGCGGGAATGAGGCCATGATGCTCAGCACAGCCGGTCCGGGTGATAAGGTGCTGGTTCCCAGAAATGCCCATAAGTCTATACTGATGGGGTTGATTATGAGCGGCGCCGAGCCCTGCTATGTCATGCCCTGTTATGATCAGAGATGGAATCTGTGGGGAAGTGTTGCACCGGGAGCAGTCAGGGAAAAACTGGAGCAGGAGGGCAGAGGATGTAAAGCGGTCTTTCTGGTCAGCCCCACATATTATGGGGTGTGCAGTGACTTAAAGACCATAGGGGAAATCTGTCATACACATGAAGCGGTATTATGCGTGGATGAGGCCCATGGGAGCCACCTGTATTTTTCTGAACACCTTCCTAAAGGAGCCTTGCAGCAGGGAGCCGATCTTTGTGCACAAAGTATCCATAAGACAACGGGCAGTATGACGCAAAGTTCCTTGCTTCAGATTGGAAGTAACCGGGTGGACAGGGATTTGGTAGCTTCCAATCTGCAGATGGTTCAAAGTACCAGCCCCTCCTATGTTTTGATGGCTTCCCTGGACGGGGCCAGACAAGAGCTGGCGCTTCATGGGGAATCTATGATGGAACGTGCACTGGAATTGGCGGATACTGCCAGAAAGCGTCTGAGGGAAATTTCCGGAATTCAGGTATTGGACAGAGAGGACTATAAAGACCAGGCAGTCTATGATTTAGACCCGCTCAGGCTGACCTTTTCAGCCAGGGAGCTGGGGATCAGCGGATATCGGATGCAGGAGCTGCTCTTTCGGAGAAGTGGTATCAGCACAGAACTGGCAGATGAAGAAAATCTGGTTTGTGTTATTACCTTTGGCAATACCGAACAAGATGTGGGCAGGCTGGTTACAGCGGTAAGGGCCATTGCAGGAGATCAGATGCTGCATGGAAAGAGGGAAGCATACGGAAACTGGGATTTTTCATTACCGGATAAAGTCTTGAATCCCAGAGAAGCATACTTTCATAAAAAGATAAGCGTGGACTGGGAAGGTGCGGTTGGAAAAGTAGCAGGAGAGATGCTGGTTCCGTATCCGCCGGGTATCCCCTTGGTTTATCCGGGAGAACTGATCAGCAGAGAAATCTGGCAGCAGGTGGAAGACTGCCGGATTCGCGGTCTGTCCATACATGGGCCGTCG
This sequence comes from Novisyntrophococcus fermenticellae, assembly GCF_018866245.1. Classification (GTDB taxonomy): domain Bacteria; phylum Bacillota; class Clostridia; order Lachnospirales; family Lachnospiraceae; genus Novisyntrophococcus; species Novisyntrophococcus fermenticellae. Next base: position 2,138,234 of record NZ_CP076458.1, on the reverse strand, counting down.
GACCCTGGCCTAAATAAGATTCAGATTATACTTTAAGCTGTATGGCCGGATTGGGCTGCTTTAAAGCTTTCCTCATATTGTGAATTGTGTTATACTTTAATGGATGCTTCGTATGGTAAGCATCCATTTTAATACCAAAGTATGCAAGGAAAGCTGCCGGTGGCAGGTTTTCTGTACTATACGAGAATACACTAGATAAGAGGATAATAGTATGAAGATGATTTCATGGAACGTGAATGGCTTGAGAGCATGTGTCACAAAGGGTTTTGTGGATGTGTTTGAAAAATTGGATGCGGATATCTTCTGTATTCAGGAGAGCAAGCTTCAGGAAGGGCAGATTGAACTGGAATTGCCCGGGTTTTATCAATATTGGAACTACGCAGAAAAAAAAGGATATTCGGGTACGGCTGTATTTTCAAAGAAGGAACCGATAGAAGTGACTTATGGAATTGGAATCCAGGAGCATGATAAAGAGGGGAGGGTCATCACTTGCGAATATGAAGCGTTTTATCTTGTGACGGTTTATACACCTAATTCGCAGGCAGAACTGGCCAGATTGCCTTATCGAATAACCTGGGAGGAAGCATTTCTTGCTTATCTGAAGAAACTGGAAGAAGTAAAACCTGTGATTTTCTGTGGCGATCTGAATGTGGCACATAAGGAAATCGATCTTAAGAATCCGAAAACCAACCGGAAAAATGCGGGATTTACCGATGAAGAAAGAGAGAGATTCACAGTCCTCTTAGAGCATGGATTTGTGGATACCTTCAGATATCTGCACCCGGACCAGGAAGGAATTTATTCCTGGTGGTCCTATCGGTTCAGGGCCAGAGAGAAGAATGCGGGATGGAGAATTGATTATTTCTGTGTTTCGGAATCCTTAAAAAGCCGGATAGAGGATGCTGTGATTCATACGGAAATCATGGGATCGGATCATTGCCCTGTAGAGCTTGACATTACTTTACAGGTATGAAAGGGCGAGTGGGTGATAGTCGATGGCAAAGAAAAAGATGTTCTGGAGAATCCTGAAAGGTGATCCAACGAGGATGGGAATTACAAGAACAGATAAGGGATTTAACTTTGGGGTAAAAGTTCCCGGAGGAAAAGAAGCCAGTCTGTTATTATATAAAAAGGGCAGTAATAAAGTGGAATATGAGATTCCTTTGCCTGCGGAAGAACGTACCGGTGAAATCAGTGCGGTGGAGCTGGAGTCTTTAGAGGCGGGAAAGTGGGAATATAATTATATGCTGGATGGAAAGGCCGGGCCGGATGTCTATGCAAGGGCTTTGACCGGAAGAGCGGACTTTGGGGCACGATTGCCGGAGTACGGCATGGAACATATTATACGCTGCATGATCCCCGAGCTCCCTGCTCTGGTTACAAAACCGTTGGATATATCCTATGAGGACTCAATTATTTATAAGACTCATGTCCGCGGTTTTACGATGAAAAAAGGTTCCGGAGTCAAGGAGAAAGGGACATTCACAGGTATTATGGAGATGATCCCTTATCTGAAAGACTTAGGAATCACGGCACTGGAACTGATGCCGGTTTATGAGTTCTTTGAAATGCCTCTAAGGGAGGAATCAAAGCTGGACTACAGACAGAATCCCGGGGAAGAATTATGCAATTACTGGGGATATGGACCGGCGCTTTATTTTGCGCCCAAGGCTTCCTTTGCGGCTTCATCGGATCCGGTCAGAGAATTCGCCCATATGACAGACAGCCTTCATCAGGCGGGAATAGAATGTATTCTGGAGTTTTATTTTCCATCGGATACCAGCCCCGGAATGGTTTTGGATGTGCTGCACTATTGGATGCTTACTTTTGGCGTGGATGGATTCCATCTGCTGGGAGAAGGAAGCTGGATTTCCCTCATTGCAGATGACCCGCTGCTAAAGAGAACGAAGTTACTCTGCCAGGGGTATGATACGGTACAATTATACGGAGAGAATAAAACACCATATTACCGGAACCTGGGTGAACATAACAAATCCTTTCTACAGGAGATGCGTAAATTTCTAAAGGGTGATGAAGGCTGTGTGGAGGCGGCGTCTTACAGGCTGCGAAGAAATCCTGCCACGTGTGCTCAAATTAATTTTTTTGCCGATCACGATGACTTTACTATGGCGGATATGGTCACTTATGAGCAAAAGCATAATGAGGAAAACAAAGAGAATAACCGTGACGGAACGAATCAGAACTTCAGCTGGAATTGCGGGACAGAGGGCCCGACCAGGAAGAGAACGATTCTGAAACTCCGTGAACGTCAGATGCGCAATGCCTGGCTGATTTTGATGACAGCCCAGGGGACGCCCATGATCTATGGAGGCGATGAAAGATGTAATACCACCATGGGAAATAACAATGCATATTGTCAGGACAATGATATAGGCTGGGTGGATTGGAATAAGAGTAAAACCAGCTCTAAGATGCTGGATTTTGTAAAGAACTGCATTGCATTTCGAAAGAATCATCCGATCCTTCATGGAAGGCGGGAGCCAAGACTTATGGATTATAAATCTTATGGTGTTCCCGATTTATCGTATCACGGGGAAAGAGCCTGGTTTGCACAGATGGAATTTAACAGCAGGGTCCTGGGAGTTATGTACAGCGGGGCCTATGGCAGGAAGGCGGATGGTTCGGAGGATGACTCCCTCTATATTGCGTACAATATGCACTGGGAACCCCATATATTTGCTCTTCCCATATTGAAGGAGGGAAGGGTCTGGAAGATTGCTGCGGATACGGATCAGGGATTTTACCAGGAGGGCTGCGAAGGTGAACTTTCAGATCAGAAAAAAATATCGGTTGTACCCCGGACAGTTATGATACTTGCAGCACGGGCACCCGGGGGAACAGAAAACGCCGCTGAATAAATTGACAGAATGGTAAGGTGTGATATATGCATGTCTGGCAGCATTTTAAAACAATAACAAAACATAAGCTTCTGGTTACCAGGTACTGCTTTAAGATTGGGCTGTACTGGCAGGGACTGGTACATGATTTATCAAAATACTCATGGACGGAGTTTTCCTCTGGCTGCAAATACTATCAGGGTGACAGAAGCCCGAATAATGCGGAGCGTGAAGCTACCGGGATTTCCAGATCATGGCTGCACCACAAAGGCAGGAATAAACATCATTTTGAATACTGGATTGATTATAGTGCGGATAAAAATTGCCCTTCTGTCTTAACAGGTATGAGAATGCCGAAAAAATATGTGGCTGAGATGGTGATGGACCGTATCTGTGCCTGCAGGGTGTATAAAGGAGGCCGGTATACCTCAAAAGATTCTCTGGAATATTTTATGAACAGCAGGGAACATCTCTGGTTCGTTCATCCGGAAGTGAAAAAAGAACTGGAATTTTTATTGACGATGCTGGCAGAAAAAGGGGAAGAAGAAACACTGCATTATATCCGATATATATTTCTGAATAAGCAGAATGATTTTGGGAAACGATGATAGCAGATATCTTTTGAAAAGGAGAAAATCTGCTATGAAAGAGAAAGATAAAAACCAGGAGAAAAGTCAGTTCGAAGACTTTCTGGAGGATGTAGTTGATCAATCTTACGTATCTTCTGCCGGGGACTGCACCGGATTGATTCCGTCTGCTCCTTCATCGGATGCGGAACTGGAGGCATATGAGCAGCTTTATCATTTTATTCAGCCCGCCAGAAACGATGAAAAAAAAGAGGAATCCTAGAGCACGTAAAAGGCGGATCAATTACGTTCAAATGTAATTGATTCGCCTTTTATATATAATTTGCATACAACTTGTAAAGAGGAACGTACAAGTTGTATAATGGGATAAAAGAGGGAAGGAGGTTCTTATGGATGCCAGCGGAAAGGCCAAGTATTTTACGCTGATGGAACAGCTGAAGGAAGATATTCTTTCCGGAAATATTCAGGCAGGTGAAAAGCTTCCCTCAGAGAATCAGCTGGCGGAAGAGTTTAAGATCAGCCGTCATACGGTTCGCAAGGCATTGTCCATCCTGGAAAATGAAGGCTATATCACCGCCCGCCACGGGAAGGGAACCTTTTGTTCTGAGCGCATGATTCACCGCCATACATCTCATAATATCGCAGTCGTGACCACTTACATATCGGACTATATATTCCCACGTCTGATTCAGGGGATGGACAGGGTCCTGACTGCGAATGGCTACAGCATCATTCTGAAGAATACAGGAAATTCCAGAACCAATGAAGCAAAGGTTCTTCGGGAGATGTTGAATAAGCCTATAGACGGCTTGATTATTGAACCCAGTAAAAGTCAGATTTTATGTAAGCATCTGAATCTTTATGAGATGCTGGATCAGTACGAAATACCCTATGTATTTATTCAGGGAAGCTATCCGCAGATGTTGGATAAACCCCGGATTTTGATGGATGACTGTCAGGGAGGATATCTGCTGACAAAATATCTGATCAGGCAGGGACACAGGTATATCGCAGGAATCTTTAAGGCCGATGACAGCCAGGGCGCCGGGCGCCATATGGGCTATACAAAAGCCTTGAAGGAAGCCGGAATCTTTTACGATCCGGAGATGGTAATCTGGTTTCATACAGAAGACCGGCGTATAAAGCCACCACTGCTGCTGAACCAGATGCTGGACAAGGGTGTGCATATGGATGCAGTTGTCTGCTACAACGATCAGATTGCCGTGCTTGCTATCCAGACGCTAAGCAACAGGGGTTTAACCATACCGCAGGATATATCTGTTACCGGATACGATAATTCCCTGATTGCAGAGGCGGGACAAATCGGCCTTACAACCATCAACCATCCACAGGAAAGACTTGGAGAGATGGCGGCAGAACTGATTCTGGAACAGATTCGGAAGGTACCGCTTAAGAAAAGTAAGGTAGAGCGGTTGATACAGCCGGAATTAATCATCAGACAATCCACGTGCCAGAGAAATAAGAAGGTATAAAAAAATATATAGCATAAAGGAGAAGAACTTATGAATGAAGCAAAGAATTACAAATTTTGGTTTTGTACCGGATCACAGGATCTGTACGGTGATGAATGCCTTGCACATGTGGCAGAGCATTCTCAGATTATCGTTGAGGGCTTGAATCAGTCAGGAATATTGCCCTTTGAGGTTATCTGGAAACCAACCCTGATTACCAACCAACTCATTCGAAAGACATTTAATGAGGCGAATGCAGATGAAAACTGTGCCGGTGTTATTACATGGATGCATACATTTTCTCCTGCAAAATCCTGGATTTTAGGACTTCAGGAGTATCGGAAACCACTTCTTCATCTGCACACCCAGTATAACCGTGAGATTCCTTATGATACTATCGATATGGATTTTATGAATGAGAATCAGGCAGCACACGGTGACCGGGAGTACGGACATATTGTCACCAGGATGAATATTGAGAGAAAAGTAATCATGGGATTCTGGGAAGATAAAGAAGTTCAGGAGCGCATCGCGGGCTGGATGCGCACAGCCATCGGAATTATGGAAAGCAGCCATATCCGTGTATGCCGTATCGCTGATAACATGAGAAATGTTGCTGTTACAGAAGGCGACAAGGTAGAGGCGCAGATTAAGTTCGGCTGGGAGATTGATGCGTATCCGGTTAATGAAATTGAGCAATATGTACAAGATGTTAAAAAGGGCGATATTGATACGCTGGTTGAGGAGTATTACAGCAAGTACGAGATTCTGCTGGAAGGGCAGGAGCCGGAGGAGTTTAAAAAACATGTTGCAGTACAGGCCGGGATTGAGCTGGGATTTGAAAAGTTCCTGTTAGAAAAGGATTATCAGGCGATTGTTACGCACTTTGGTGACCTTGGCGCACTGAAGCAGCTTCCGGGACTTGCAATTCAAAGGCTGATGGAAAAGGGCTATGGTTTCGGGGGAGAAGGAGACTGGAAGACGGCTGCTATGGTACGTCTTATGAAGATTATGACACAGGGCATCAAGGATGCGAAAGGAACTTCCTTCATGGAGGACTATACCTATAATCTGGTTCCCGGAAAAGAGGGTATTCTGGAGGCTCATATGCTGGAAGTATGCCCCACAATTGCTGATGGGCCGGTTTCCATTAAGTGTCAGCCCCTTAGCATGGGAGACCGCGAAGATCCGGCTCGTCTGGTATTCACATCCAAGGAAGGACATGGGATTGCCACTTCTCTTATTGATCTGGGAAACCGCTTCCGCCTGATTATAAATGATGTGGATTGCAAGAAGGTGGAAAAACCGATGCCGAAGCTTCCGGTGGCAACCAACTTCTGGGTACCGCAGCCCAACCTTCAGGTTGGTGCTGAAGCCTGGATTTATGCAGGCGGTGCTCATCATACTGCATTCACCTATGACTTGACTACAGAGCAGATGGTGGACTGGGCAGCAGCTATGGGAATTGAAAGCGTTGTAATTGATCATGACACAACCATTCGTAATCTGCGTAACGAGTTGAGATGGAATTCTGTATATTATAGATAAGAGTCTGGTAAACAATCGAGGAGGTATAGGGTTAAATGGGTATTGACATTGCTAAAGTAAAGGCTGAAATTGAAGCCGGAAAGACGGCACTTGGAATTGAATTTGGGTCTACCAGAATTAAAGCAGTTTTGGTAGGAGAGGACAATGTTCCGATTGCTTCCGGAGCACATGACTGGGAAAATAAGTATGAAAACGGTATCTGGACCTATAGCGTCGAAGATATCTGGAAGGGGCTCCAGGACAGCTACCGGAAGATGGCTTTGGATGTGAAAGACCAGTACGGAGTGACCTTACGAAACATAGGAGCAATTGGATTCAGCGCGATGATGCATGGATATATGGCATTTGATAAAGATGGCGAGCTTCTGGTGCCGTTTCGAACCTGGAGGAACAATATCACAGGACAGGCTTCAAAAGAACTGACCGATCTTTTTCAGTTCCAGATACCGCAGAGATGGACAATCGCCCACCTGTATCAGGCAATTCTAAATGGGGAAGAACATGTAGGTGAGATTGACTATCTGACAACTCTGGCAGGCTATATACACTGGAGACTGACAGGCGAAAGAGTTCTGGGAATAGGAGAAGCTTCCGGGGTATTTCCGATAGACTCAGATACAAAGACTTATCAGAAAGAAATGGTTCAAAAATTTGATGACCTGGCTGCCGATAAACAGTTTTCCTGGAAACTGACGGATATCCTTTCAGAAGTCCGGACGGCCGGAGACGCGGCAGGTACACTGACAGAGGAAGGAGCAAAACTTCTGGATGTTACCGGTGAGCTGAGAGCGGGAATTCCCCTCTGCCCACCCGAAGGTGATGCAGGAACAGGTATGGTGGCCACCAATAGTGTGTCAAAGCGAACCGGCAACGTATCAGCAGGTACTTCTGTGTTTGCTATGATTGTCCTGGAAAAGGCACTGTCTAAGGTCTATTCGCAGATTGATATGGTGACCACTCCTCTGGGGGATCCTGTGGCCATGGTTCACTGCCAGAACTGTACTTCAGACCTGAATGCGTGGGTGGGCCTTTTCAAGGAGTTTGCGGAAACGTTTGGCATGAAGCCGGACATGAATGAACTTTTCGGAACCTTGTATCGCAAGGCATTGGAAGGTGATCCTGACTGTGGAGGACTGCTTGCATATAACTACTTTTCGGGAGAGCATATTACAGATTTTGTGGAAGGGCGTCCCCTGTTCGTGCGTAATGCCGGTGACAGATTCAACCTTGCCAATTTTATGAGGGTACACCTGTTTACATCACTGGGCGCACTAAAGGTGGGGCTGGATATCCTTTTGAAGGAGGAAGATGTCGAGGTTGACCGTATATTGGGACACGGCGGGTTGTTTAAAACCAAAGGTGTGGGGCAAAGATTCCTTGCAGCTGCTATGAATGCGCCTGTATCTGTTATGGAAACGGCAGGAGAAGGAGGAGCCTGGGGCATTGCACTGCTTGCTTCCTATATGTTGAACAAGACAGAAGGGGAGACCTTGGATGCCTATTTGAATGAAAAAGTTTTTGCGGGACAGGAAGGCGAATGTATAGAGCCTGATGCCAGGGATGTGGCCGGGTTTGAAACATTCATCGAGCGTTATAAGAGCGGGCTGCCCATTGAGCGGGCTGCGGTGGAAAACTTAAGCGGAGGTAATTATGCTTGAAGATTTAAAAAAGCGTGTATATGAGGCAAATATGCTGCTTCCAAAATACAGACTGGTTACATTTACATGGGGAAATGTCAGTGAGATTGATAAAGAAAGCGGGTTGTTTGCCATTAAACCAAGCGGGGTGGATTATGATAAACTGACACCGGATGATATTGTGCTCATGGACCTGAAGGGTGAGAAAGTAGAAGGAAAATATAATCCTTCATCCGATACTCCCACGCATTTGGAGTTGTACAAGGCGTTTCCAAAAATCGGCGGAATTGTTCATACACATTCTTCCTGGGCGACCAGCTGGGCCCAGGCGGGCAGAGGGATTCCATGCTACGGCACTACCCATGCCGATTATATGTATGGTGAGATTCCCTGTGCCAGATGTCTGGATAAGGAAGAAATTGAAAGTGATTATGAAAAAAACACAGGGCTTCTGATTGCAGATCTTTTTAAAGACAAGAATTATGAAGCGATGCCTGCAGTACTCTGCAAAAATCATGGACCCTTTACCTGGGGAAAGGATGGACATGAGGCAGTACACAATGCGGTAGTTCTGGAAGAAGTTGCAAAGATGGCGGCCAGATGCGAACAGATTAACCCAAGAGTGCAGCCGGCTTTGCAGGAGCTGCAGGACAAGCATTATTATAGAAAACACGGAGCAAATGCATACTACGGTCAGAAGTAAGGAGACAGCAGCAGACCAGAAAAAACTTGACGCGGAGACTTTCATGCGCTAAATTATTAGTTATTAGGTATGTAAGGATTAATATGAAGGAGCGTACAAACCCATGAAAAAAGTTGTAAAATTCGGTGGAAGTTCTCTGGCAAGTGCAGAACAGTTTCAAAAGGCGGGAAATATAATCTTTGCGGATTCCGGCAGAAGGTATGTGATACCATCAGCACCGGGAAAGCGTTATGATGGAGACACAAAGGTCACAGATATGCTTTACGACTGCTATCGGGCGGCGGAATCTGATAAAAACTTTGAGGATAAATTAAAAGCGATACAGGTCAGATATCAGGAGATTATTGACGGACTTGGTCTCGAACTTTCTTTGAATGAGCAGTTTAAGGAAATTCAAAAAAATTTCTCGGAAAAGGCAGGAACTGATTATGCCGCATCCCGCGGAGAATATCTGAATGGAATTATTATGGCAGATTATCTGGGGTATGAATTCATTGATGCAGCAGAAGTGATATTCTTTACAGAAGGTGGCTCTTTTGATGCTGATAAGACAGATGCCTGCCTGTCACAGCGTCTTTCCACTGTTGAACGTGCAGTGATTCCGGGGTTTTATGGCTTGGCAGCTGATGGCAGCGTGAAAACCTTTTCACGGGGTGGCTCCGACATTACCGGTTCTATTGTGGCAAAAGCCGTGCATGCGGATCTATATGAAAACTGGACGGATGTATCCGGTTTTCTGGTAACCGATCCACGTATTGTAGAGAATCCGGAAGTAATATCCACAATTACATATAAGGAGCTGCGGGAGCTTTCTTATATGGGGGCAACCGTACTGCATGAGGATTCTATCTTTCCGCTTCGTCAGGAAGGTATACCGATTAACGTAAGAAATACCAACAAGCCGGAGGATAGCGGAACATTGATCGTGGAGAGCACGTGCAGTAAACCCAAATACACCATTACCGGAATTGCAGGAAAAAAAGGTTTTGCATCTATCAACATTGAAAAAGATATGATGAATACGGAGATCGGATTTGGAAGAAAAGTGCTTCAGGTATTCGAAGACTGCGGACTTTCTTTTGAACATACACCATCCGGTATTGATACGTTCACGGTATATGTCCATCAGGATGAATTCCAGGAGAAAGAGCAGCAGGTGATCGCCGGACTTCACAGGGCGGTTCATCCAGATTCCATTGATTTGGAGTCAGACCTGGCCCTGATAGCGGTAGTGGGAAGAGGAATGCGCAGAACACGGGGAACGGCCGGAAGGATATTCGCGGCACTGGCGCATGTACATGTCAATGTCAAGATGATTGACCAGGGTTCCTCAGAATTAAATATTATAATTGGGGTAGAAAACAGAGATTTTGAAACAGCAATACAGGCCATCTATAATATTTTTGTGGAAGCACAGTTGTAAACAGCGGAGTCTGCATACTCCCCAACAGGTGATTTTTTCAACCGCCTGCTGGGGATTTTTGTTTGGAAGTCCATGTATTGACAGTTTCTTGTATCCAAAGTATAGTAGATGGTGTTTGAGTTAGAATAGTAAGGTGATTTGAAAGGAGTTTTATGTTTGAAATTGTAAGGATGCAGGAAGAGGACCGTGTGAATGTTATGAATATGGTAGAAGTATTTTATCATAGTCCCGCGGTGTGTCATACAGTTCCTGCCAGTACGTTGCTGCGAACCTTTGAAGCTGCTCTTTCCGGAGAGCAGGGGTTGGATGGATATGTACTTCTGGAAGATGAAAAGGTAGTGGGATTCGCCTATATAACAGAATTTTATGCATGCGAGGTGGGTGGAAAAACTGTTATGCTTGAGGAAGTTTACCTGAAGGAGGAGGCCCGTAAAAAAGGTTATGCGACACAGTTTTTTCACTGGATGTTTGAAACATATTCATATGCAAAAAGGTTTCGCCTGGAAGTGAGCATGGAGAATCCGGGGGTTATCGGACTGTATGAAAGACTGGGATTTACCTTCCTTGATTATAGACAGATGGTAAGGGATGTGCTATAATCCCTGTAGATAAGGAACGTGCGGCCAAAACCGCTGCATCCGGGATTATAGGTGAAAACATAAGGAACGAGGAATAATACCTGATGAAAAGAGTATTGCTAAAGCTGAGTGGCGAAGCGCTTGCGGGAGCTAAAAAAACAGGGTTTGATGAACCGACGGTGACTGCGGTCGCAAAGCAGGTTAAGACACTTGTAGAAGAAGGAATCAAAGTAGGAATCGTCATTGGAGGAGGCAACTTCTGGAGAGGGAGAAGCAGCGAATCGATTGACCGGACCAAGGCCGATCAAATTGGAATGCTGGCAACTGTCATGAACTGTATCTATGTATCTGAGATCTTCCGTTCACAGGGGATGATGACATCCGTACTCACACCCTTCCAATGCGGGGAATTTACAAAGGCCTTCTCAAAAGACAGGGTGAGTAAGTACTTCGATCATAATATGGTTGTATTTTTTGCGGGCGGAACCGGCCATCCGTATTTTTCGACAGATACGGCGACCGTGTTGCGCGCCATAGAAATTGAGGCGGATACCATTCTGCTGGCCAAGGCTGTGGACGGTGTATATGACAGTGATCCCAAAGATAATCCGGATGCAAAGAAGTATGACGAAATATCAATCCAGGAAGTGATTGACCGAAAACTGGGAGTCGTGGATATGACGGCCTCTATTATGTGTATGGAGAACAAGATGCCCATGCAGGTGTTCAGCCTGAATGAAAGGGATGGAATTGTTAATGCAGCACATGGAATCAATAATGGTACAAAGGTGACCGTATAACAAAATAAAACAGGAGGGTGATAATCGTTATGGATGAAAGAATTGAAATATATCAGTCAAAGATGGAGAAGACAATAAAAAGTCTGGAAAGTGAACTTGGAACAATCCGTGCCGGACGTGCCAATCCCCACGTATTGGACCGTATTACAATAGATTATTATGGAACACCCACACCGCTGCAGCAGGTTGCCAACGTCTCTGTTCCTGAACCCCGGATGATTCAGATCCAGCCATGGGAAGCTTCTATTGTAAAAGATATCTGTAAAGCAATTCAGGTGTCTGACCTGGGGATTAATCCGAATACAGACGGAAAGGTAATCAGGCTGGTATTTCCGGAGCTGACTGAAGAACGAAGAAAAGAGCTGGTTAAAGATGTCAAGAAAAAAGGCGAAGCCGCAAAGATTGCAATCCGCAATATCCGCCGCGATGCCAATGACTCCTATAAAAAACTTTCCAAAGAAGATGTGTCTGAAGACGAAATCAAAGAGTTAGAAGATAAGACGCAGAAGATGACAGATAAATTCATCAGGAAAATTGACGAGATTATTGAAGAAAAATCCAAAGAAGTTTTGACAGTGTAAAAACAGGGCGGGGATAGAAAGAAATACAGATATCTATTGTATTTCTTTCTATCGTTTTTTTACAGGCGCTCTTGAAGGAGTATAATATATGAATGTGCCAAATCATGTGGCAATTATTCTGGACGGCAACGGACGGTGGGCAAAATCCAGAAATATGCCCAGAACTTATGGACATATGGTAGGATGTGATAATCTGGAAAAAATCTGCTATATAGCCAGAGATCTCGGAATTAAATATTTGACTGTTTACGCATTTTCCACGGAAAACTGGAAGCGCTCCAAAGATGAAATTGACGGATTGATGAAATTATTCCGGCGTTATCTGAAGCGTTGCATCAAAAGCTCCAGAGAAAATGAGATGCGTGTGAGAATCATCGGTGATACAACTGCCTTTGACGAAGACATTCGGGAAAGTATTCAGGTATTGGAGGACTATTCCAAAGGCTATGATAAGCTGCATTTTCAAATTGCGCTTAACTATGGAAGCAGGGATGAGATTCTAAGAGCTGCTGTAAGGATGGCTGACGATGTAAAGTGCCGGATGTTAAGGGAAGAGGATATTACAGAAGAGGTTTTTTCTTCTTATCTGGATACATCAGGGATTCCCGATCCGGATCTCATGATAAGAACCAGCGGAGAAGAGCGGTTGTCTAATTTTCTATTATGGCAGCTGGCTTATACGGAGTTTTATTTTACAGACGTTCCCTGGCCGGATTTTCATAAAGAGGAATTGGTCAAGGCTATTGAACAATATAATAGCAGGGACAGAAGATTTGGCAGCGTAAAGGGGGAAGCATCATGTTCAAAACAAGGCTGATGAGTGGAATTGTACTTGTGTTACTGGCTTTTATAGCCATCGCGACGGGTGGGTATGTACTCTTCGGAACACTGCTGATTGTCTCACTGATTGGAGCCGGAGAGCTTTTAAAGGCCATGAAGGTTCAGGAAAGCAGATGGAACAGCCTGACTGCTGCAAGCATGGTTGGAATCACTCTATATTATCTGGGAATTATCATATCCGATAAGGGCATAATCAATCTGCGCGGATTCGATTCGGGACTCTCTGAGATGATGCTGATCCTGTCTCTTTTGATTATCATGTTTGTCTATGTATGCACCTATCCCAAGTATCATGCAGGTCAGGTTATGGCGGCTTTTTTTTCAATTGTGTATGTGGGTGTCATGCTTTCCTATATCTATCAGACGAGAATACTGATTGGCGGAAAATATCATGTGTGGCTGATCTTTCTGTGCTCCTGGGGTGCGGATACCTGCGCATACTGTGTGGGTATGCTTTGTGGAAAGCATAAGATGGCACCGGTTTTAAGCCCGAAGAAATCGGTGGAGGGTGCTGTAGGCGGAGTAGCCGGAGCTGCGTTGCTGGGATTCCTGTTCCAGCTGGTTACCCATGGCCTGTCTTATCAGTATGCAGTGATATGTGGAGCAGGCGCCTTGATTTCCATGGTAGGTGATCTGGCTGCATCTGCAATCAAGAGAAACATGGAAATTAAGGACTACGGAAAGCTGATTCCGGGTCATGGGGGAATACTGGATCGCTTTGACAGCGTTATCTTTACGGCCCCCGTAATATATTACCTTTCTGTTTTTCTCATATAAATTGGATAGAAAGCAGAGTTCGGGAGAATAATAGATGAAGAAAATTGCAATATTAGGGTCCACCGGATCCATCGGAACACAGACACTGGATGTGGTACGGTTGAACGCAGATATTCAGGTGCTTGGCATCAGTGCGGGAAACAATATCAGAAAGCTGGAAGAGCAGGTGAGAGAGTTTTCTCCGAAACTTGCGGCTGTCTGGGATAAGGAGCAGGCAAAAACCTTAAGAACGCGGATTGCTGATACGAATACAAAAGTGGTGAGCGGTATGGGGGGCATGATGGAACTGGCAGCTATGGCCGATACGGAACTTCTGGTAACTGCAATTGTGGGGATGATTGGTATCCTGCCCACAATTGAGGCAATCAGGCAGGGAAAGGATATTGCTTTAGCGAATAAAGAAACACTGGTTACGGCAGGTCATATCATCATTCCTCTGGCAAAAAAACATCATGTTCAGATATTGCCTGTAGACAGCGAACACAGCGCAATTTTTCAGTGTCTTGGAGGAGAAGAAAGAAAAGCGGTGGAGAAGCTGCTGATTACCGCCTCCGGAGGACCATTCCGTGGAAAGACGGTGAAAGAACTGGAAGAGGTTACAGTAGAAGATGCGCTGAAGCATCCAAACTGGTCTATGGGACATAAAATCACCATTGATTCTGCTACCCTGGTGAATAAAGGCCTGGAGGTCATGGAAGCCAGATGGCTGTTTGATGTGGATCTGGAGCATATACAGGTGGTGGTTCAGCCTGAGAGCATTATACATTCGATGGTAGAATTTAAAGACGGGGCTGTTATGGCGCAGCTGGGAACACCGGATATGAAGCTTCCGATTCAGTATGCGTTATACTATCCCGGACGGCGATATCTGGCGGGAGAGCGGCTGGATTTTCGTTCTCTGGCTCAAATTACATTTGAAGAACCGGATATGGAAACTTTTAAAGGGCTTAAGATGGCACTGGATGCTGCAAGAGTGGGGGATTCCATGCCGACAGTATTTAATGCGGCCAATGAACGGGCGGTATCAAAGTTTTTAAATCACGAAATCAGCTTTTTGGATATCTATAGTGTGATTGAAGGGGCTATGCGGCAGCATAAGGTCGTCAAAAATCCGAATATAGAACAGATACTCGAAACAGAGGCGGGGACTTATGATTGGATTGAAAGCAGGTGGCATATTTGAACATTATTATCGCTATATTAATATTTAGCCTGGTTGTAATTGTACATGAAATGGGACATTTCCTTCTGGCTAAGGCAAATCATATCATGGTGACCGAATTTTCTGTCGGAATGGGTCCCACATTATTTTCCACAGTCAGAAATGAAACGAAATACTCTTTAAAATTGCTGCCATTCGGGGGTTCCTGTATGATGCTGGGAGAGAATGGGGAAGAAGACGGCGAGGCTTCCTTCAACAGCAAATCGGTCTGGGCCAGAATGTCTGTAATCCTGGCAGGTCCAATCTTTAATTTGCTTCTGGCATTCTTTATATCAATTGTTATTATCAGTCTGGTGGGAGCTGATCCTTCCCGTATAACCTCTGTAAAAGAAGGATCTCCGGCGGCCGAGGCAGGCCTGCAGGAAGGTGATTTGATTACCAGATACGAAGGCAGCAGCATCTCATTGGGCAGAGAGTTATATACAGAGGTCAGCCTGGATGGAATACCTTCGGATGAGATTTCTCTTACCTATAAGAGGGATGGAAAAAAGCAGGATATTACTTATGTGCCATATGCAGCAGAGAAGTATATGTTGGGATACACCTATTACCCGGATGTAGAAGGGAAGGCTGAGGTTGCGACCTTGATGCCCGGGTATCCTTTTGCAAAGGCCGGTCTGCAGGTAGGAGACATCATACTGGAAGTGGACGGCACAGTAATCAACAGCAATAAGGAATTGGAGCAGTATTTTAACGCGCATCCTCTTGACGGTACAGCTGTAAAAATAACTTATCAGCATGGGGAACGTATTCATGATACAGAAGTAACACCAAAACTGTCAAAAAATGCCGAGCTGGGCTTTGGGTTTAACATGGCAAGAGAAAAGCAGTCGCCGCTGGGTGTGCTGAAATACAGTGTCCGTGAAATCGGCTACTGGGTGAAAACTACAATCAAAAGCCTTGGAATGTTGATTACCGGCAAATTTACAGTGAATGACTTAAGCGGTCCGGTCGGAGTCGTGAATGAAATTGGAAAAACAATAGAAACCTCAAAAGCGGATGGAGGATTTTATGTATTATTGAACCTTCTGAACTTTACAATCCTGCTTTCTGCGAACCTGGGCGTGATGAATCTGGTTCCGTTCCCTGCACTGGACGGTGGAAGGATGGTCTTTCTCATCATTGAGGCAATCAGAGGGAAGGCAATCAAACAGGAAGTGGAGGGCATGGTGAATTTCGCAGGACTAATGCTTCTGATGGCATTGATGGTCTTTGTTATGTTTAATGACATACGAAAAATATTTTGAAGCATGAAGATGTAGTTTTCAAAAAAGAGCGGCGGTGAGCCGCTCTTTTACGATTTAAAATGTTATATGTTCTTTAAGCTTCTTTTATATACTCAGCTACCTGCTTGTCCCATATCTGGATATGCCGCAGGAGCCAGTCCACTACATTTTTCCTGACAGCTTCCACGAATGCTTCCGTAGGACCTTCCTCTTCTTCCAGCATCTCTCTTAAGTCGTCCACAGCCTTTACAAAGACCGCATGCTGCTTCTTATGAGCATCCAAAAGAGGGTAAGCATGTTCTTCCTGAAGATTTTCCTCGGCGTTAAAATGAAAATCGGTATAATCCATCAGAAAATCCAGCGTCTGTACTGCAACATTCTTTTCTTTTCCAACCACACCATCTGCTGTCAGCTTATTTACTCTGGCAATCAGTTCTCTGTGTTGTGTATCAATCAAATCATTTCCTGTTTCAAGTGCTTTATCAAATTCAATACTCATAAAACATATCCTCACTTTCCTTTTTCCATCTTTACTTCTATTCAGCCCATTATAGCAAATTCGGGCAAAAAATACAACAGCGGGAAATTGCCGGCAGTTCAGCCGTGCCGGTATCTGAACTGTAAGATTAGAGAAAAAACTATAAAAAAACTTAGAGAAAAAACCATAAAAAACTGTTGACGGATTTGTAATCTGATGCTATACTAATCCATGTCGTCTGAATCAGATGGCAAACTGAATAACGTGCGCGAGTGTCGGAATTGGCAGACGAGCTAGACTAAGGATCTAGTGATTATTGCAATCGTACGGGTTCAAGTCCCGTCTCGCGCAGCTTATAAAAATCCGCAGAGTCATCGGATTTTTTTGTTGCGCTGATACAAAAGGAACAGACCGGAAGCATTTCATATGGTCTGTTCCTGGTTACTTTATGGATTGAGTTCTGCGATTCGGGTGACTGCAACATAGATATCCTGAATTTTATACCAGGTAGGATAATCGATAATGCCTGTGGCGGGTAGGTTAAAGAGGGACTGGAATGCTGTTACAGAACGTTTTGTGCCTTCCCCCAGAATACCATCTTCAGTAGTGGGCGGTATTGCACTGTATACATTTGCTATGGCGTTTAGCTGCTCTTGAATCTGAGTGACCTTCGGTCCGGTGGCGCCTATATCCAGGTTGTAGCCGGGCCAGGAGGCCGGAACACCTGAGATCTCTTCAGCAGAATTGATATACATATCCTGCCCGTAATAATTACGTAGAATCTGAATCGGTGTGTAGCCCTGATCTCCCAGAGATTTTGATCCCCATTGGCTCATCCAGTTCGGACAAGTGACCCGGTGTCCGTCACAGTACTGTGTGAGAATAGGTTGGCGTACATTGGGCCGTGAAAGGTAGTAGGAAAAAATTTCATCTACAATCAGGGAGATGTTATCGAAGTAGTTTCGCCCCCTGGTCCATTTATGATCGTATGCAGTCGACGAGGTAATCGTAAAATCATGTCCTTTGTTACGATACCACTCTGTGTATACTCTGTTTAATGTAAAGGACATAATGGCCAGAACATTTGCACGTATGGCCGAATCAGGCCAGGTAGCATAGATTTCACTGCTGGCTACATTCTTGATATAGTCTCTGTAACGTTCATAGTAATTGGCTGCCGTAGGATCCTCAGGAGAACCGTCATGGACGATGACATATTCCGGAATAACAACCCGGCTTAAGACGATTTCTCCGGTCTCATTCACAGGTTTAATTTCTGCTTCCGGTATTTTCGGCGGAAATTCGTAATATAATGTGTGTGCTGAAATTGCGATATCCAGAAATTGGTTTTCAGCGGTCAGCTGATTCATCAGAACGGGCTGTATGGCAATTTCTCCGGGAAGCAGCTGGCTGCCGGAGATTTCAATCGGTTCATAACCTTCCGCTGTGATGTTCAGTGTATATTCTGAATATGGCTGTTGCATGGCTGGTTCCATACTGTATTCAACCGGTGGTGCAGGCAGGTCTATGGTAGGCGTACGACCATTGGAATCCGTTGTCAATTCTTCAAGTATCTGATTTGGATTGCCGGTGTAGGAGATTGATATTTTGGCCTGGCTTATGGGACGATTCTGAGGCCGCGCATTCACTTGAATCTGCAGTTCGCCAGTGTCCACTTGATTTTCATCCATTTTCTTCATTGCAATCTGACCTATTGTGTATTATCAATTCAGTGTATGTACATTGGACAAGAAAATATACCAATTTTCCAGTGCTTTTAAATTTTATATGAATATTTTAAAAATAAAAAAGGAAATTTGTCGTCTGTGCGGTATATTGGTTAATAGGAGAGCTTGTCAACCTGTGGAGGTAGAAGATGAATATACGCGAAAGCTTTGAGGAAAGGGAATTTCAGGAACTGAGTCCCTATGCGGCTCACAGTCGTGATTCCAGAGGACGGGATGTGTATGAGACGGAGTGTGATGTCCGAACGGTTTATCAAAGAGACCGGGACAGGATTCTTCATTCCAAGGCATTCCGAAGATTGAAGGATAAGACGCAGGTATTTCTGGCACCCCAGGGAGATCATTACAGGACCAGACTGACGCATACATTGGAAGTTTCCCAGACGGCCAGAACAATAGCTAAGGCATTGAATCTGAATGAGGATCTGGTTGAGGCAATTGCCCTCGGGCATGATCTTGGGCATACACCTTTTGGTCATGCGGGTGAATATGCCTTGAATGAAGTCTGCCCATTAGGATTTGCCCATTATAAGCAAAGTATCCGTGTGGTGGAACTTCTGGAAAAGGATGGGGACGGGTTAAACCTGACCTGGGAGGTCAGGGACGGAATCTTAAATCACCGGACATCTGGAAAACCAAATACATTGGAGGGCCAGATTGTACGGCTTTGTGACAAGATATCCTATATTCACCACGACATGGATGATGCACAGCGTGCAGGCATTATAAGTGAGGATGATATTCCTATTACAATCCGTGTGGTACTTGGGGGTACGACACGCGAGAGACTGAATACGCTGATTCATGATATTATCCTGAACAGTATGGGAAGGGACGCTATTGTGCAGTCAGGGGAGATTGCGGAAGCTATGCGAATGCTCAGACAACTGATGTTTGATAATGTATATAAGAATCCTGTTGCAAAGAAGGAAGAAAAAAAGGCAAAACGTATGCTGATGGAGCTTTATGAATATTACAGCAGTCATATCAACAAATTGCCGGATGAGTACCAGAGGCTGATTTCCAGAGGAGAAAAAGAGGAACGGGTGGTATGTGATTATATATCCGGCATGACAGATCAGTATTCCATGCACCATTTTGAAGAATTGTTTGTTCCGAAGGCGTGGGCAGTATACTGATGAGCGGATCAAAAGATAGAAAAGAGGGAAGACATGCGTTATTCGGATGACTTGATAGAAGAAATCCGTCTGAAGAATGATATCGTAGATGTAATCGGAGGGTATGTGAAACTTCAGAGAAAAGGAAGTTCTCACTTTGGGCTTTGCCCTTTTCACAATGAAAAGTCACCTTCATTTTCCGTAAGTCCCGATAAGCAGATGTATTATTGCTTTGGCTGTGGTGCCGGCGGGAATGTATTTACTTTTATTATGGAATATGAAAACTTTACTTTCCTGGAGGCCCTTAAAATGTTGGCCGAACGGGCTGGAGTGGATTTGCCCCAGCTGGAGTACTCGAAAGAAGCAAGAGAGCAGGCCGACAAAAAAAATCAGCTGCTGAAGATTAATCGAGAAGCCGCAAAGTATTACTACTTGCAGCTTAAGGGTAAGCAGGGGACGCAGGCGATGAATTACCTCAAAGGACGTGGACTCAGTGATGAAACAATTCAAAAATTTGGCCTGGGATTCTCTGACCGGTTCGGAAATGGTCTGTACCGATATCTGAAGGAGCTGGATTATCCAGATGGAATTCTTCATGAATCCGGACTTTTTAATGCGGATGAAAAGCACGGGATGTACGATAAATTCTGGAACCGTGTTATATTTCCAATTATGGATGTAAACAATAAGGTCATAGGTTTCGGAGGCCGGGTGATGGGTGATGGGAAGCCTAAATACTTGAATTCTCCCGAAACAAAGATTTTTGATAAGAGCAGAAATTTATATGGACTTCATGCGGCGAGATTATCCAGAAAAAAGAATCTTATTATCTGTGAAGGATATATGGATGTAATCTCGATGCACCAGGCAGGCTTCAATCATGCAGTGGCGTCTCTCGGAACAGCGCTTACTTCCCTGCAGGCCAGCCTGATGAAGCGATATACCGATGAGGTTTTAATCATATATGACAGTGACGAAGCAGGCACGAGGGCGGCTTTAAGAGCAATTCCGCTGCTGAAAGGTGTGGGTCTTTCTACAAAAGTGGTAAATCTTAAGCCATACAAAGATCCCGATGAATTTATACAGCATGAAGGACGGGAGGCATTTGAAAAGCGTCTGGAGGCGGCCGAAAACAGTTTCCTGTTTGAATTACGTATGTCAGAACAGGCTTATGATATGGAGGATCCACAGGGGAAGACTGATTTTCTGCACAACGCAGCATCCAGGCTTCTGGGATTTGAGGATGAGATTGAACGGAATAACTATATAGAATCTGTGGCAGGAACTTATGGGATAGAAAGCAGTACCTTGTCGAAGCTTGTCAATAAACTGGCATTGAAGGGAGCTGGAATTCAGGAAATCAGGCAGCCAAAATCCGGAATACACTCCAACAGAGAAAAGGAAAGCGGTATCCAGAAAGCCCAGAAACTGATGTTGACCTGGATTACATCTTACCCGGAGATTATGGAGCAGATTACTGACTACATAGGCCCGCAGGACTTTACAACCGAATTGTATCATAAGGTGGCAGAGATGCTTTTTGAACAGTATCACCGGGGAGAAATCAATCCGGCGAAACTACTTAACCGTTTTGTGGACAGCGAAGAGCAAAAAGAAGTTACTTCACTATTCAATGCTTCGATACCACTGGAAACGGATGCAGAAAGAATTCGGGCGCTCAGTGATGTGATCTGCAACATGAAGGAAAACAGTATCGCATATCGTTCGGCACATCTGAATCCCACGGATATGCAAGGTCTTCAGGATTTGATGCGTGATAAAAAAGCACTGGAAAAGTGGAAGGAAAGCGGAGTAAGGCTGCATATTTCCTTCGACCAAGGATAAAATATAAACAGTATATGGAAGGATGGAACATCTATGGAATTCGATAAAGAGAAATTCTTGGAAAAATTAAAGAGTCTGGAAGATTTGGCAAAAAAGAAAAAGAATGTTCTGGAATATAAGGAAATCAATGATTTTTTCAAGGACATGCCCCTGGATGCGGAACAGATGGACAGTGTGTTTGAATACCTGGACACAAAGAATATCGATGTCCTGCGGATTTCTGAGAATGAGACAGACAGCGATGAGGATCTTCTGCTTCTGCCTGACGATGAAATTAGTCTGGAAGAGGAAGAAGAGGTGGATATGGAAAATATCGATCTTTCCGTTCCGGAGGGCATAAGCATCGAAGATCCGGTACGTATGTATTTGAAGGAAATCGGCAAAGTTCCTCTTTTGACTGCAGATGAAGAGATCAGTCTGGCTCAGAGGATGGAGATGGGTGATGAGGTTGCAAAGAAGCGCCTGGCGGAAGCCAATCTCCGGCTGGTGGTTTCCATAGCAAAGCGATACGTGGGAAGAGGTATGCTGTTCCTGGATCTGATTCAGGAGGGAAACTTAGGATTAATTAAGGCTGTAGAAAAGTTTGATTATCGAAAAGGATATAAGTTTTCAACGTACGCAACCTGGTGGATTCGTCAGGCGATTACCCGGGCGATTGCAGACCAGGCACGTACCATACGTATTCCGGTTCATATGGTGGAGACAATTAATAAACTGATAAGAGTTTCCAGGCAACTGCTTCAGGAGTTAGGCCGGGAACCTGCTCCGGAAGAGATAGCAAAAGAGATGAACATGTCTGTAGACCGTGTCCGGGAAATCTTAAAGATATCCCAGGAACCTGTATCTTTGGAAACTCCGATCGGAGAAGAAGAAGACAGCCATCTGGGTGACTTCATACAGGATGATAACGTGCCGGTACCGGCAGACGCTGCCGCGTTCACCATGCTGAAAGAGCAGCTGGAGGATGTACTGGGAACTCTGACTGAGAGAGAGCAAAAAGTCCTGCGTCTGCGGTTTGGCCTGGATGATGGCCGGGCCAGGACTCTGGAAGAAGTCGGAAAGGAATTTAATGTTACCAGGGAACGTATTCGTCAGATTGAAGCAAAGGCGCTTCGGAAACTTAGACATCCGAGCCGAAGCAGAAAACTGAAAGACTATTTGGATTGATAAGGAAGCAGGATGATGCAGTTATCCAGAAGATTAACAGCCATAGCCTGCATGGTTAAGAAAGGAAACCGGGTGGTAGATGTCGGGTGTGACCACGGATACCTTCCCATCGGGCTGATGGAACAGGGGCGGATTCCCGGAGCCATCGCAATGGATATCAATAAAGGACCGCTGCTTAGGGCTGCGTCTAATATTAAACAGCATGGCCTTTCCCGCTACATAGAAACCCGTTTATCCGATGGGGTTGCAGCGCTTAGTACCGGAGAAGGAGATACGTTGGTGATAGCAGGTATGGGCGGTCCCCTGATGGAGCATATATTAGAAGAGGGAACGGAAGTCCTGAAAAGCATGGAAGAGATTATTCTGGAGCCACAGTCAGAGGCAGGTCATCTGCGCCGGTATCTGCAGGAGAATGGATTCAGTATAGAGGCAGAAGATATGGTTTTTGAGGATGAAAAATACTATCCGATCCTAAAGGTGGTTCACCGCAGGATGGGACTGATGGAGGACGAGGAACTGGAATATGGCCCCTGCCTCCTGAAGGAGCATCATCCTGTATTATATCAATATCTGCAGTATGAACAAAGCGGTGTTGGGAAACTGATTCGGGAACTTGATAAAGTGCAAAGCGAAAAAGCAATCAGGCGTATGGAAGAACTGAAAGATAAATTCAAGTTGACAGAGCGTGCTTTAGCGCATTACAAAAACAAGTAGAAAGAGGTATCATATATGGAGCAGAAAACTTTCCAGGTGACAATAGGTGACATGAAGAAATCATATCCTGCTGGTACAGCTTATGGAGAGATTCTGAAGGAATATGATGAAAAGCAGGAATTGCCCACCCTTCTGGTATTTGCTAACGGAAGGCTGAGGGAGCTTCATAAGACACTGAAGCAGGATTGTGTTCTCGTGCCTGTGAGTATGCGTCACAGTATTGGTCAAAAAGCCTATAAACGCAGTATGACCCTGCTTCTTTTGAAGGCAGTCTATGACGTGGCAGGATCCGAAAATATTGATAAAGTTGTACTGCACTATACAATTGGATCCGGATATTATTACACCGTCAGAGGAAATGTAAAGCTGGATGAAGCCTTTCTTTCACAGGTAAAAGGACGTATGCTGGAACTGGTAGAGCAGAAGATACCGATTATGAAGAGCAGTATCAGTACCAGTGAAGCCCGGGAATTATTCAGAAAACATGGAATGGAAGATAAAGAAAAACTGTTCCGGTATCGACGCAGTTCCAGGGTAAATATCTATCGCCTTGTGGATTTTGAAGATTATTTCTATGGATTTATGGTGTGGCATACCGGATATTTGAAATATTTTGAGCTGTATCCATATGATGAGGGTCTTGTTTTACAGATGCCTGAGTGTGAG
Source organism: Novisyntrophococcus fermenticellae (assembly GCF_018866245.1). Classification (GTDB taxonomy): domain Bacteria; phylum Bacillota; class Clostridia; order Lachnospirales; family Lachnospiraceae; genus Novisyntrophococcus; species Novisyntrophococcus fermenticellae. The sequence goes on along the minus strand of NZ_CP076458.1, from coordinate 2,114,249 downwards.
AATCCAACAGTGCTTCCGCCTCTTAAATCCTCACCGAAAATCTTTAAAGTGCAGCAGGAGTCGGAACGTTGGGGAGAACGGCTGGGTCTGGATACCGTTGGTGAGCTCAATGACTGTATAAGCAGAGGGGAAATGAAGAAAATTATATTGATTTCAGAGGCTTTGCAGGAAGAACGAATCTCCAAGATTGCAGATCAGATTGCAGAAAGCGGACACGTAAAGTTTGTTATGATTGCAGGTCCCTCATCTTCAGGTAAAACCACATTTTCTCACCGTCTTTCCACGCAGCTTTCTGTCCATGGACTGAAACCGCATCCTATTGCAATGGATAATTTTTATGTGAACCGGGTAGATACACCTAAGGATGAGAATGGTGAATATGATTTTGAATGTGTGGAAGCTATCGATATCGATCTGTTTAACCGGAATATGACTTCTTTGCTGAACGGAGAACGTGTGGAAATGCCCAGATATAATTTTCAAACAGGACAGCGGGAATACAAGGGTGATTTTCTTCAATTGGGAGCAGGTGATATCCTGGTTCTGGAGGGCATACATGGGCTCAATGATAAAGTGAGCAGTATGCTTCCAAAAGAAAGTAAGTTTAAAATTTATATCAGTGCGTTGACCCAGATTAATGTGGACGAACATAACCGTATTCCGACTACAGACGGCAGACTGATTCGCCGCATGGTGCGGGATAACCGAACCAGAGGAGCCAGTGCACAGGATACAATAGCCATGTGGGATTCGGTCAGAAGAGGTGAGATGCGCAACATTTTTCCTTTTCAGGAGGAAGCAGATGTGATGTTTAATTCCGCACTCGTATATGAACTTGCAGTATTAAAACTCTATGCCGAGCCGATTCTGTTCCAGATTCCTGAAGACGCTCCGGAGTATATGGAGGCGAAACGTCTGTTAAAGTTTCTGGATTACTTTGTAGGGGTTCCAAGTGAGGATATCCCCCATAATTCCATTCTCAGAGAATTTGTGGGAAACAGTTGTTTTGATGTATAAGAAAGATTGGCTGTAGACAAAACAGAAGATATATGGTAAGATAAAAAACCGTTGGAATACAAGTAGAGTATGTAATCGCAGCTGACAACTGCCGAAAGGCGTCAGGTGAGGAAAGTCCGGGCTTCGCAGGGCAGGATGCCGGATAACGTCCGGTGGAGGTGACTCCAAGGATAGTGCAACAGAGATATACCGCCTGCCGTGCGGCAGGTAAGGGTGGAAAGGCAGTGTAAGAGACTACCGTCCTACTGGTAACAGAAGGAGCCATGTAAACCCCATCCGAAGCAAGACCGAATAAAAGCTATGTGGCTGCCCGTCACGCTTTTAGGTGGGTCGCTCGAAGCTGCTGGCGACAGCAGCTCTGGATAGATGATTACACACGACATAACCCGGCTTACCGCTCTGCTTGTATTTACAATGTATGGTATGATGAAGATGCCTTAAACACTGTATTCCATCCTTTTTTCGTAAAATATATTCTCCGGTCGGACCGGAAGAATATATTCATGGACATTGGGTGGATTTTTTTATACCAAAGTATGCAAGAAAAGCTGCCAGTGGCAGGTTTTCTGTTTACCAAAGTATGCAAGAAAAGCTGCCAGTGGCAGGTTTTCTGTTTAACAACGTATGAGAGGGATGACTATGGAAAAACTGATATTAGCCTCCGCATCACCAAGGCGCAAGGAACTGCTGGAGCAGGTTGGAATTGCCTGCCGTGTGGTACCAAGCCTTGTTAAGGAAAAGATCACAACAACAATTCCGGAAAATGTGGTTCAGGAATTATCAAGACAAAAGTGCCGGGAGGTGGCGGAACGGCTGAAAGAGGACTGCATAGTGCTCGGAGCAGATACAATCGTATCTGTGAATGGACATATACTGGGAAAACCATCGGATGAATCCAGAGCAGAAGAAATGTTAAGGGAACTACAGGGAAACACGCATCAGGTTTATACAGGGGTCACTCTGATCTGGAGAACCGGCGATGCTATCTTAAAGGAAGATACATTTTACGAAAAGACAGATGTAACTTTTTATCCGATGTCAGATGATGAGATAAAAAAATACGTCGCGAGCAGAGAACCCATGGATAAGGCAGGAGCATATGGAATCCAGGGATTGTCAGCGGTTTTCATTGAAAAAATCTGCGGTGACTATCATACTGTAGTAGGGCTTCCGGTTGCTGCAGTTTATCAGAAACTAAAAGCGAGATATTAAAATCGTCATTCTGCCATATTGAAAGACACCATATATTGTGATAGAATACTAAACGGCTACAAAATATAGTACAACTTTGGGCCAGGTAAATTCGAAAATAAGAACAGTATACGAAAAGAGAGGAATAAGTCACATGGAAGCGGAAGACTGGTTAGGATCGGAGAATCAGCTGGGAATTGATATATGGACAAACAAATACCGGTATGACGGAGAAACGTTTGAACAGTGGATTTCCAGGATCAGCGGAGGCAACGAAGAAATTGCCGGTTATATGAAAGAAAAAAAATTCCTGTTCGGAGGAAGAATTTTATCGAACAGAGGTTTGGAATATAAGGGAAGAAAAATCACCCTGTCAAACTGTTATGTGATTGAGCCTCCAAAGGATGAGATAGAAAGTATCTTTGACTGTGCAAAAAAACTGGCAAGAACATACAGTTATGGCGGCGGATGCGGAATTGATATCTCAGGACTGTCACCAAAGGGAGCGAAAATCAATAATGCGGCAAAGGAAACAACGGGCGCGGTATCCTTTATGGATTTATATTCTCTTGTAACAGATTTAATCGGACAAAACGGCAGAAGAGGGGCACTGATGATTTCACTGGACTGCTCCCATCCGGATGTAGAAGATTTTATCAATATCAAAACAGATTTGAATCGGGTTACCAAGGCCAACATTTCTGTACGGATTTCATCAGAACTTATGCAGGCGGTAAAGAAGAATGAGAAATTCCGCCTGCATTACACCAGAGAAGCGACAGGGGAAACCATCGAGAGATTTGTAGATGCCAGAGAGCTTTTCCGTCATATTGCGGAGACGAATTGGGATTACGCTGAACCTGGCGCTCTGTTTTGGGATCGGGTGAAGGATTGGAATTTGCTCGGCAATACGAAAGAATTTTCATATGCGGGAGTGAATCCCTGCGCAGAGGAACCCCTTCCCGCAGGCGGAAGTTGTCTGTTAGGGAGCATCAATCTCGCAGAATTTGTTCAAAATTCATTTACAGAAAATGCATCTTTTGATTTTACAGGCTTCAAAGCGTGTGTAAAAGCCAGCGTAACTGCGCTGAATGAGGTGTTGGATGAGGGGTTGGAACTGCATCCCCTGCAGGAACAGCAGGAAAGTGTCCGCAGGTGGCGTCAGATCGGTCTTGGGATCATGGGACTCGGCGATATGCTGATCAAGCTGGGAATTACCTATGGAGAAGAAGCGGCTGTGAAGCTTTGTGATAAAATCGGGTTTGCGATGGCAGATACAGCGATTGCCCAGTCTGCTTTATTGGCAAAGGAAGAGGGAGCTTATCCGGGATGCAGTATCGAAGATGTGATAAGTACTTCGTTCTTTCTTCATAATACCACCAAATCCACCCAGGAGATTGTTAAGAAATATGGAATACGCAATTCACAATTACTGACAATCGCTCCCACGGGGACTTTATCCACCATGCTTGGAATTTCCGGAGGTATCGAACCGGTTTTTGCCAATTATTATGAGCGTAAGACAGAATCTCTTCATGGAAAAGATGTATTCTATAAAGTATATACAAAAATTGTCGAGCAATATATGAAGGAACACAAGATTACGGATGACAGCCAGCTGCCGGAGTATTTTGTGACTGCTATGACGTTGGATTACCGTCAGAGAATTGATATGCAGTCCGCCTGGCAGGAGCATATTGATGCCTCCATCAGTTCCACGGTCAATGTTCCAAATGAATTTACTGTGGAAGAGACGGAGAGCCTTTATCTGTATGCCTATGAGAAAGGTCTGAAGGGAATTACCATATTCCGTGACGGATGCAAACGATTAGGAATCCTTACACCCGAAGAAGAGAAGGAAAGTAAAGGGGCTGTGGCGGGAGAAGGCCTGAACCGCGGTGAAATTATCGAAATCAACGATGAAGTCATCGGCAAGAAGAGAAAACTGATTACAGGCTGTGGAAGTCTCCACTGTATCGCGATGTTTGATCCTTATACAGGGGCATTGCTGGAAACCTATCTGAGTAAAGGATCTACCGGAGGATGTAATAATTTTATGATTGGCCTGTCACGGATGATATCCATAAGCGCCAGAGGCGGTATTGATATCTACACGATTATTGATCAATTAAATTCTACGGGTTCCTGTCCTTCTTATACGGTGCGCCGTGCGACCAGGAAGGATACCAGTAAAGGAAGCTGCTGTCCGATGGCTGTGGGGAATGCACTTTTGGATATGTATCATGAGGTTCAGGAAGAACTGCATCAGCATAAAGAAGAAGAAAAACCAAAGACTGTGACTTCTAAAGCACCTAAGCCTAAAGCAGTAAAGAGTGTCTCAAAAAAAATCATATGCCCTGAGTGCGGAGAGTCCCTGCTCTTTGAGGGGGGCTGCACGATTTGTAAAAATTGCGGCTGGAGTAAATGTCTGTAATGAATTTTTAACTTGATATCTGCCTCATTCTGTTATATTATGTAACACAGAGTAAAAATAGAAAGTATACGAGGAGGTAATTTATGCGACATCTGATGAGCCCTTTGGACTTTTCCGTGGAAGAACTGGATCGGTTGATGGACCTTGCCAATGACATTGAAAATAACCCCGAAAAATATGCCCATGCATGTGACGGAAAAAAGATTGCAACCTTATTTTATGAACCAAGTACCAGGACAAGACTCAGCTTTGAATCAGCTATGCTCAATCTTGGAGGTTCTGTGATCGGGTTTGCATCCTCAGACTCCAGTTCAGCTGCTAAGGGAGAGAGTGTGTCCGACACCATTTGCGTGATCAGCTGTTTTGCAGATATCTGTGCAATGCGCCATCCAAAAGAAGGAGCACCCATGGTAGCAGCCTCCAAATCATCGATACCTGTCATCAATGCAGGCGACGGCGGGCATCAGCATCCCACGCAGACGCTTACAGATCTGCTGACAATTCGTTCTTTAAAGAAAAGCCTGAACGGATTGACGATCGGCCTTTGCGGTGATCTGAAATTCGGACGTACGGTTCATTCCCTGATCAGCGCACTGGTTCGTTATACAGATGTCAAATTTGTTCTCATTTCCCCCGAGGAGCTTCAGATTCCGGATTATATACGAGAGGATGTACTGAAGGCGAACCATGTGCAATTTAAAGAAGTTATCCGCCTCGAGGATGCGCTTCCGGAACTGGATATTCTCTATATGACCCGTGTTCAGAAAGAACGTTTCTTTAACGAGGAAGACTATGTGCGCATGAAAGACTTCTATGTATTGGATAAAGCCAAGATGGATCTGGCGAAGGAGGAGATGTACGTTCTCCATCCCCTGCCTCGTGTCAATGAGATTTCGGTAGAGGTAGACAGTGATCCGAGAGCCGCCTATTTCAAACAGGTGCAGTATGGAGTATATGCCCGTATGGCACTGATTCTCACACTTTTGGAGGTGGAAGTATGTTAAATGTCGGACAGATAGCAGAAGGATTTGTATTAGACCATATCAAAGCCGGAAAGGCGATGACGATTTATCATGATTTGAAACTGGACAAGCTGGACTGCACGGTGGCAATTATTAAAAATGCCCGCAGCAATAAACTTGGAAAGAAAGATATTATTAAGGTAGAGTGCCCGGTGGATATGTTAGATCTAGATATACTGGGTTTCATTGACCACAATATTACAGTCAACATTATTGAAGACTGTAAAATTATCGATAAAAAGAAACTGTGTCTGCCCAGGCAAATCGTGAATGTAATAAAATGCAAAAATCCGCGCTGCATTACCTCCATTGAGCAGGAACTGGAGCAGGTATTTATCCTTTCTGATCCGGAAAAAGAAGTTTACCGATGCAAGTACTGCGAAGAGAAGTATAGCGGGAACAGAAATAAATAGCTTTAAACCTGTGAATATAGCCAGCCAGACCCATCAAACCTGGGCTGGCTCTTTTCTTAACAATTATCCAGAGAATACAAAAGAATATCGAGGACGGAAAAGTGAATTACGAAGAAGCCAGAGCCTTTATTGAAGAAAGATCCCGATATGGAGGGGAATTAGGATTGGATGCAATCAGAAAGTTGTTAGATGAGGTTGGGCATCCGGAAAAAAAATTGTTATTTATACATATTGCTGGAACGAACGGCAAGGGATCGGTTCTTGCCCATATCTCCACAGTCCTGGCGCTGGCCGGATACCGGGTGGGCAGATATATATCTCCGACTATTTACAGCTACCAGGAGCGGATACAGGTGAATGGAGTGCCAATCAACAGGGAAGATTTTACCAGGCTTGCTGAGGGTTTAAAGGTGTGCACAGATCATATGGAGAGATCCGGTTTACGGAAACCGTCACCTTTTGAGCTGGAAACAGTATTGGGTTTCTTATATTTTAAGGAACAAGGATGCGATTATGTGGTGCTGGAATGTGGACTTGGCGGTTTGCATGATGCTACGAATGTGATTCCGATTGAGAACAAGAAGCTGGCTGTGCTGACTTCAATCAGTATGGATCATATGGAATATCTGGGAGATACTCTGGAGAAGATAACTTTACAGAAAGCGGGGATCATCGGGCCGGGGGTACCTGTTGTGTCAGCTCCGCAAAAGCCTGAAGCAGGAGCCGCTCTTCACAACTACTGTGATCGGAATGGGTATGAGCTGAAAGAGGCGAATCTTTCTGAAGCAAGGTTAACAAAGCGTACGCTGGAAGGGCAGAGTTTCCGATATGATGGACAGGAGATCAGTATTTTACTGGCTGGAGAGCCTCAGATTGAGAATGCAGTTACTGCTTATGAAGCACTGCAGATGATGATCCGCCATGGACTGAAGCTGACAAATTCGCAGATTGTAGATGGAATGGCTGCAACCAGATGGGATGGGAGGTTTACCAGGATTTCTGAAAATCCTGACATCTTTGTGGATGGAGCACATAATCCGGATGCGGCCGAAAAACTGCGGATGTCTATTGGGGAATATCTGGCCGGCAGAAGACTGGTTTTTATTAATGGCATGTTTTCTGATAAAGATTATGATGCGGTGGCCCGAATCACGGCCCCTCTCGCGGAACAGATCTTTACAATTGCAACACCGGGTAATGCAAGGGCACTTTCACCGGAAAAACTGGCCGGGACCATAAGTAAATATAACACAAGGGTTTTGCCCTGTGCCACAATAGGTGAAGCGGTGGATGCCGCAAGGCTTGCAGCAGGAAAGGATGGGGCGATTGTCTGTTTTGGCTCCCTGTCATTTATAGGAGAATTGACGGCCATTGTTCAGGGTGAAAGGAATCAGGAGGAATTTTTATGCCGGACTTAGGAAAAATAAGAAACGAAATAGATATTATTGATAATCAGATTTTGGAATTGTTCGAACGGCGGATGAAACTGACCGAAGAGGTGGCGCAGTTTAAAATAGAGACAGGCAAACAAATATTTGACCAGGAAAGAGAAATCTTTAAGCTTCAGAAACTGGAAGATTCCGCGGGCAATCCGTTTAATGCCAGGGGAATACAGGAGATTTTCCGGCAGATGATGTCCATCAGCAGGAAGCGGCAATACCAGCTGTTGACAGAAAATCATGTGGAACAGCCTGTGGATTATGTTCAGGTGGATAAACTTCCTATTGAAGGGGCCAGAGTAATATTTCAGGGAATCGAGGGAGCTTATACCTTTGAGGCCATGCAGGTATTTTTTGGCCGGGATATACAAAGTTCCCATGTGGAGACTTGGAAGGAGGCCATGGAATTGGTTGCTGAGGGGCAGGCGGACTATGCTGTCCTGCCTATAGAAAATTCCACGGCGGGCGTAGTTTTTGATATCTATGATCTGATGGCCGAATATCCCAATTATATAGTGGGTGAGCAGATTATCAGAATCGAGCATCAGCTGTTGGGAGTACCCAGTGCAGAAATATCAGATATTCATACGGTATATTCCCATCCGCAGGGATTGGCTCAGTGTAAGCGGTATCTGGAGCAATACCCGGACTGGGAGCAGAAAAAAGTATTAAATACCGCAATTGCCGCAAAGAAAGTGGCTGAAGATGGTGACAGAAGCCAGGCAGCCATCGCGAGCCGGACAGCGGCCCAATATTTTGGCCTGAAGGTTCTGGACAATCAGGGGTTGTCCACGGACACGAATTCTACTCGCTTTATCGTTATATCGAATCAGAAGAGGTTTGTTAAAAAGGCCGGAAAAATCAGTATCTATTTTGAACTGCCCCATGAGAGTGGTTCCCTGTATAATATGTTATCACATGTTATTTACAACAATTTGAACATGACCAAAATAGAATCACGCCCCATCGAGGGACGAAACTGGGAATACCGCTTTTTCATCGACTTTGAAGGCAATTTGAGCGATGCTGCGGTCAAAAATGCATTGCGGGGCATTGATGCGGAAGCCAGTTATCTGCGGATTCTGGGAAATTACTGAGATATGTAAAAGAAAGAAGGCCTATATGACAAGAATTGAGGAATGTATCCTATATCGGGATTTTGAACAACAGCAGCTGTTACAGGATATCACAGAGTTGATGGACAGCTATAAGTCAGGCAAACTGGATGCAGATGACAGGAAAAAATTCTATGCTTGTCTGAATCAGCTTGTTGAGATGGCGAATGCTTATGGTTTTTCGGGAAATCTCTGGCATGATTATCTGACTTTTTTGCTGGTAAATAAGGAAAATGCTTTCTCTACTTCCTGCGAAATTGTTGGAAAAGTTGAAGGAAGCATCAACCAGATGGCAAAGCATGACTTTGTACGTTTTAAGGAATTGTTTGATTTTGATATCGAGGTATTTGATGAGGCATTTGATTCGGGGGACTGTAAAATCATCTGTGATTACCAGAATTCATATTTATCTAAAAAATTGTTTAATCATAGAATCCGCAGCCGTATCATGGAGTTGAGTGAGAAGCTTTCAGCTGCCCGGGATGCGGACGAGTTTATGGAACTGATGATTCAATTTTATAAAGATTTTGGAGTCGGAAAACTGGGTCTCCACAAAGCATTCCGGATTGATTACGAAGGCGCCAAGGCCAGGATTGTGCCGATAACGAATATTGCCCATGTGCATCTGGATGATCTGGTAGGATATGAGATTGCTAAGAAAAAACTGATTGATAACACAGAGGCATTTGTAAAAGGGAAAAAGGCGAATAACTGTCTGCTGTTTGGCGATGCCGGAACAGGAAAATCCTCAAGCATTAAAGGAATCTTAAATCAATATTATGACCAGGGACTCAGGATTATAGAGGTTTATAAACATCAGTTTAAAGATCTTAACTGGCTGATTACACAGATTAAAAACAGAAATTACAAATTTATTATATACATGGATGACCTTTCTTTTGAGGAGTTTGAAACAGAATATAAATATTTAAAGGCAGTAATTGAAGGCGGTCTTGAAAAAAAACCGGAAAATATCCTGATTTATGCTACCTCTAACAGAAGGCATCTGATTAAGGAAACCTCGGAGGATAAGGGTGGGATACGACAAGATATGCATACCTCTGATACGGTGCAGGAAAAGCTTTCCCTGGCATATCGGTTTGGTGTTACAATATACTTTGAATCTCCGGACAAAAGGGAATTCCAGGAGATTGTAAAGTCCCTGGCAGAACGTTACGGGATTAAACTGGATGAGGAAGCACTTTTGCTGGAAGCAAACAAATGGGAGCTGCAGCACGGCGGACTGTCCGGGCGAACGGCGCAGCAGTTCATCGATTATCTTTTGGGAAAACAGGAATAACTCTTTGCAAAAGGAACTGCCGGTTGGCAGTTCCTATACTAGTGTGCATTTTCACTTTGCCTGTGCCTTTCCGGCAGTTCAATCTTCCATCGGAAGATACGGTATCTGGGCCGACGGTCACCCCACATCACGTAATACTCCCATGCATCGGCAAACACGATTCCCACACCTGAAAGGAAAAACCAGAATAAAGAGAAGAGAGGGCATACCAGTCCACTAAGAGAACTGAGCCACAGACCGCTGTAATCCCACATCCGGATATCCAGGACAAATAATGCAAAAGTACCGGAAATCAGTTCAAAAGAAGTAATAATGGCAGCTCCTGCAAGCATCTGAAGCGGAAGCTGATATCCCCGCATAAACTCAGAAGAAATTTCCGATAAGGCAATCATCGCTAAACCGCCCACAATTCCCATAAGCCGGAAACTAAATCCCCTGTAAGTAACTTCAATTGCGAGATAAATACAATATCCTATTAGAAAAAGAAAAACATTTTTAACAAGCCACCTTTTCTGTGTTCTCATCTATATCATACCCTTTTCATAATTCATTTGTACTTATAGTTTGAGCAGAACGAAACATAAATATAGATGTAAGATTTTGTTAAAGACTTTTCAAAATATGCATGTTAAAATAAAATGATACCAGGGTCAAAAGGTCACGGAAAGGATGTAATTTGAAGAATGGAAGAAACAAACATATTGGTTGTAGATGATGAAAAAGAGATTGCGGATCTTCTGGAAATTTATCTGATCAGTGATGGATTTCATGTTTTGAAGGCATATAGTGCCATGGAGGGATTAAGAATTCTGGAAAGTCAGAAGGTAGACCTGGTTCTGCTGGATGTGATGATGCCTAATATGAATGGAATTGAGATGTGCCGGAAGATTCGTGAATCAAATAATATACCGATCATCATAGTGAGTGCGAAAACCCAGGATATAGATAAAATTGTGGGGCTATCAACAGGTGCGGATGATTATGTATCCAAGCCCTTTAATCCCCTGGAACTTATGGCGAGGGTAAAGTCCCAGCTGCGCCGCTACAGGGAGTTGAATCCATCTAAAAAAAAGAAAGCCGGGGATATTATTACCCTTAAAAATCTGGTAATTAATAAATCCACACATCAGGTATACTGTTATGATGAAAATATTAAACTTACACCTATAGAATTCGAGATATTGTATTTACTGGCTTCCAATCCGGGCAGGGTATTTTCCACTAATGAAATTTTTGAAAGTGTCTGGCATGAAAAGTTCTATGAGGCGAATAACACAGTAATGGTTCATATCAGGCGCCTGAGGGGAAAGATGCATGATGACACAAGGGAAGATAAAATTATAACAACAGTATGGGGAGTTGGATATAAAATTGAAGCTTAATTTTGTTAAAAATTACAGTCAGAGGATAATAACCTACCTCATAATATCGGGTCTGGTGACACTGCTTGCAGAAGGAATTATTATCTTCTCACTTCGTGGGATAGAAAATTATTTCCGAAAAACCGGCTATCGAAGTGCAGTGTTCGGTCCGGATGGGATGCGGCCGGAGTACCGTATGATGATCATAATCATGTTCGGAATCATCACCTTCATCCTTTGCTTTTATGTCTGGATGAGAGATACCATATCTTACTTGAATCTGATTATCCGGAAGGTAAAGGATATTTCCGAAGGAGACTTTGACCATCAAATTGAGGTGAGGGGTAATGACGAATTTGCCTCCATGGCACAGAATCTGAATCAGATGCAGAAGAATATCAAGGATATTATGGAGCGGGAACGGCTGGCGGAGCATACAAAAAATGATCTGGTGTCCAGCGTGGCCCATGACATCAGGACACCGCTCACATCAATTCTGGGTTACCTTGGCTGGGTGAGGGAAAAGAAGGATATGGACGATACAACAAGGGATAAGTATATTGAAATCGTCTATGATAAGGCCAAACGTCTGGAGCAGCTGACCAATGAGTTGTTTGGATTTGTAAAACTCGAGCATAACGAGCTTAAGCTTCAGATTGCCCGGCTGGATTTGATTCAGCTGATGGAACAGATGCTGGATGAAATGACGCCAAGCTTCGTAAAATACGAGATTGAGGTAGAATTCCACCATCCGGGGAACCCCGTATGGATTGAAGCAGACGGCGAGCTTATGGCCCGGCTTTTCGGCAATCTTTTGAATAATGCGATCAAGTATGGGAAAGAGGGAAAGCAGATTCTGATAAAGATGGAGCAGGGCACCGACTGGGTGGTGACAAAGGTGGTAAATTATGGTCATGTGATACCGAAAGAAGAACTGGATTCTATTTTCCTTAAGTTCTATCGTACGGAACAGTCCCGTTCCAGGAATACAGGAGGAACAGGATTAGGTCTTGCTATCGTCTGGCAGATCGCACAGCTCCATAACGGAACAATAAGGGTGAAAAGCGATCTTCAGGGAACTGTTTTTGAGGTGGATCTGCCTCTTTATCAAAGCGGAAAAAGGGAAGGAACTTGAGATGAGAAGCTTTCAATTAAGGAATAAAAGCATCAGGATATTTTTTTTCGCCCTGATTTTCTATGCAGCTTCAGTCATAATAGTCCAGGCATCGCCCATTGACAATAGCAGAACACAGGATGGGGTCAAGGTTGAGATCAGCTATGGTTTAAAAGGTCTGGTTCGAGCAGGAAACAGATTCCCGATTTACCTGAAACTGACAAATCAGGGAGCCGATTTTGAAGGAACTATAACACTGCAATCTGCAACACAGGATTATTCGAATACTGCTATGACCTATGTAATAAACAGCCTGCTCCCGGCTACTTTTGGGGGTACCCATAATCAGATCGTTAACATGGAGGTTCCTGTTTCGCTAAAAGCAGGGGAAACATGGAAGAGACCAATTGTTTCTTTTTTTCAGTATAATACAGAAAAATATCAGATTATTCTAAAAAATTTAGCAGGAGAAGTTGTTTACGAAGAAACATTGAAAATTAATCAATCCAATATACTGTCCGTGGAATATCTGATTGGGGTTATGTCTGAGGATACACAATACAGTGGGCTGCTTGGTCAATTTCCATGGGCATATGATCAGATTCTGGATGGCTCTTTTGTAAGAAATGTACTTCTTACTCCCGAAGATCTGACAATAGAGAATCTGGCTGTCGGGATACCGGATGTACTTATCTTTGCCGATTATCAGCCCGGCGATCTGTCAGTGAGCCAGCAGACGGCACTTAAGACCTGGGAACAGCAGGGAGGAATTCTGATTACCGGAGCCGATAAAAAAAATGTAACGGAGCTTCTCACGGCAGCTCTGTCGAAATCTGATGTGAATCAAATCATCTATAGAAGTGCCGGAGATGCAGCAGGACATGATTATTCCGTCTTGCAAGATATGCCTATAAAAGAACAGCCCAATCTTGTATTTTATGCAGTTCTGCTGCTTATATATGCTTTGATTGCAGGTCCAGGATTATATCTTCTGCTCAAAAGATTTCATAAGAGATATTATCTCTGGGGAGGTATGACCTGCTTATCTCTGGGGGCTGTGGCTTTAATCGGAATCTGTGGTTCCGGCACCAGAATCCGAGCTCCTTTTCTAACCTATCTAAATGTGATGGAGCAGCAGGAGGATAGCTGGAGTGAGTCCATCGACCTGGGACTACAGGCACCTTATAGCAGCAGCAGTAATCTTTATATAGATTCCTCTTATACAATTATTCCCTGGTCCTCCGAAAGCAGTGAGAACCCGGAGAATTTTGTGGATACATCCACTTTTGGAAAGGTGGCGCTTTCTTACAAGGGGGATAAGAAAAAGATAACAGTTTCGGATCTCCCGCCGTTTTCTATGACCCGTTATTTCTTAAACAAAGAGCATATTCTTGATGAAAATCAGGGCTTAAGTGCTTCGATTCACGTATTTGACGGAAAGGCAGAGGGGAGAGTAACGAATCTTACAGATTTTGATTTTAAGAATGCTGTGGTGATTATGCCGGCGACCGGAATAAGAATCGGTGATATTGCGGCAGGTGAAACAATCGAGGTGAAAGATAAGAAGGTAGAAAACCTGGAAGAGATGGGGATGGAGAGTTCCCTTTTAAAAAGGGAAGGGAAGGCAGGAAAGGATACTTTTGAAACGCAGGTTTGGGGAGGATTTCTTAACATGCGAAACATTACAAGGCGTTCTGAAAGCCTGATTATGGCTCAGGTTGTAAATCCGGATACGTCCTGGCAGTCGGACAGCGGTTATGAGACATATGGATATGCCTTTTACTATGCTCCCGCTGAAGTGAACATGACAAAGGGTGATCTGCTGTACTGTCCGTATGCCGAACAATACCGTTCCGATGATACAATCACGTATATACCAGGCCAGGCCTTTCGATACCTTTACCTGTACGAATCCGAGTATACGGTTACCTTTCATCTGAATGATATTCTGGAGGATTCGGGGGATACGGATCTTGAGATTCAATCCTTATGGTTTAAGCCATTTGAGTTACAGGATAAATATACACTGCCATTTCAAGGGAGCATTGATTTCTATAACTATGAAACCCGGGAATTTGACCAGATGAAGGAATGGAATCGAAGATTTAATGAAGAGGAACTAAAGGAATATCTCAATAGCGCAAATGAGATAACCCTCCGTTACCGAATCAAGGATGTGGAGCTGGATGAAACTAAAACTTATCTTTTGCCGGGGGTTCATGTGATTGGAAAGGCAGGAATAGATGCTGAAAATTGAAAAGCTTAACAAGCGATATGGGGGCATTCAGGCACTGAACGGATTAAATATGGAAGTAGAGAGCGGGAGTATTTATGGATTTGTAGGTCCAAACGGTGCAGGAAAGACAACGACAATCCGCATTATTTCCGGATTATTGACCTATGACTCCGGGGAAATCTGGATTGATGGAGTACGTCTGAATGGTAATTATGAACATCTTAAGCGTATGATAGGTTTTGTACCGGACTTTTTTGGCGTTTACGAAAACCTGAAGGTTACCGAATATCTGGAGTTTTTTGCTTCTGCCTATGGAATTTACGGAAAAGAAGGATGCAGACGCAGTCTGGAGGTGCTGGATATGGTTGGTCTTTCAGGAATGGAAGACCGGCTTGTAGATGCACTGTCCCGGGGCATGCAGCAAAGATTGTGTCTGGCCCGTGCCCTGATTCACAGCCCGCGGCTTCTGGTGCTGGATGAACCCTGCTCTGGTCTGGATCCCAGAACCCGCAGAGAATTTCAGTATTTGATCCAGAGACTTCAGAAAGAAGGATATACCATCTTGATCAGTTCTCATATATTGTCGGAATTATCAGATGTAAGCACCAGTATAGGAATCATAGACCAGGGAAAGATGGTACTCCAGGGGGAGATTGACAGTATTATGCTGTCAATTGACAGTGCGAATCCCATACGAATTGATGTCATGCATCATCAGAAGGAAGCAGTGGAGATTTTAAGAAGAAATCCTCTGATCAGCCGGATATCTATTGACAAACATGCAATAGCTGTATGGTTTGACGGCAGTCCGGAAGAGGAGGCCTATCTGCTGAAGGAGTTAGTGGAAGAAGGGATATTGATAACATCATTTGCCAGAGAGCACAATTCCCTGGAGTCCCTGTTTTTCCATCTTACAGGGGAAGGAGAGGCATATGAATACGAATCCGGTATTTGAAAAAGATATAAAAAGACATACCCGATCGATAAAAATCTCATGGATTATCTGTGGCTGCAATATTGTGCTTGCAACAATTGCCATAACCAGTTTTTTCGGTGAGGGTGCTGCCCCCGGAGTTATGAGGGCCGGCAGTTATTCTATGCCTGCCAGGTGCTATATGCTCATGGCCTATGCTTTATTTGCCATGATTCTTATAGCTGTTCCGGCTATTACCGGGGGCTCAATCTCCATGGAAAGAGAAGCCAGGACGCTTGATGTCCTTCTTACAACTTCTTTAAGTCCCTGGAAAATTATTACGGGAAAGCTGGAGTCGGCATTAAGTGTAGTTTTTCTGCTGACATTTTCAACGCTCCCGGCTCTTGCGCTGGTACTTGTTTTTGGAGGGATCAGCATTTGGGATTTGTTCCTGCTGGTGGGCATCCTTCTGGTAACCGGCATCTATATCGGGAGCTTGGGAATCTGCTGCTCGGTAACATTTAAACGCACGACTATTGCGACAGTAATGACTTATATGTTTGTTCTTTTCTTTTTAGTGGGGACTGTAGCAGCCCCTGCGATGGGATTATATGTTGCAAGGCTTCAGGAATCGGTACAGCCTGAACAGGCAAGTCCCGGTGCGGGAAAAATCATTTATCTGTTTTTGCTGAACCCTTTGATTTCTTTTGTGGGACTTATCAGCCAGCAGGTAGGTGACGGACACGAAATCAACACAATCTGTAATCAGTTTGGAAATTATAAGAATGATTTTATCGTCAGTCACATGGTATGGTTCAGTGTGGGGGTACAGATGCTCCTGTCAGCATTATTTCTGTTTATCGCAGGCCGAAAGATAAATCCACTTCGAAAGTGATAGAAGAGGTTCTCTAAAGAGACCTCTTTTCCAGATTCTCCCATATTCTATATGGAATATGGAGATTCCCCTTTCCAGAGCCTAAATCAATCGATGGCTTATTACTGCCATGAAAATCGGAGCCCCCTGTTATCGCCAGACCGAAGCGCTTTGCCAGCTGTCTCATGGAAGATTCATCAGAGAACCGATTCATAGAATAGATTGCCTCAATACCGTCCAGTCCGCGAACTGTCAGCTTCTGTACGAGTTCCTCAAGCTGCTTTACAGACAGATGGTATAAAAGTGGATGAGCCAGTACCGCATAGCCGCCCCCTTCATGAATGAGTTTAATTGCCTGAAATGGGGTTACCTTTTCCCGCGGAACGAAGCAGGGGGCCTGATCTCCCAGATAGTTCTCAAACGCACTTTCCATATTCTTCACATAACCGTGATCCAGAAGAAATCTTGCAAAATGGGCCCTTGTCCATACGGAATCGGGGAATTCCTGCTTCATCTGTTCGGGCGAGATTGCTATTCCGTGTTCTTGCAGCAGGGCAATCATCTTTTGATTCCGGACATCTCTGGAATCCCTAAAAGCCATTAACTGATTTTGAAAATGAGGATTTTCAGAATCGATATCCAGTCCCAATATATGAATATCTTTCTTGTTATATTCTGTGGAAAGCTCAATTCCGGGAATCAGCTCCAGACCGGTATGTCCTGCGGCCCTACATGCTCTTTGTATGCCTTCTGTGGTATCGTGGTCTGTCAGCGCCATCGCTTTTAAATTCTTTTCCAATGCATATGCAACCAACTCTTCCGGTGTATAAGTTCCGTCTGAACAATTCGAATGTACATGTAAATCAATATATTTTTCCATAGCTACCTCCCGAATTTATGTAACTTCATGCAAGCATGATGTTACATGACCTTTTGACCCTTGGTACCTGCGGATTGTTCCGCACTTTGTGCTCCCACAATCCGAAAACATTCGAATTCCATCCTATTCGGACTGCATTCTCATATTTTGCGGGTCCCAAATTCATGTAACTTCATGCAAGCATGATGTTACATGACCTTTTGACCCTTGGTACCATCATTTTATCATATTTGCCTGTTATTGTATAGAATGTGGTTGACATGGTGGAAATGATTTGCTATTATATACCCATGGGGGGTATATAAGGAGGAGAATGGACATGGAAACAGAGAAGTGTTGTTGTATAAAAACCAAACATAGGGAAGACTTAGAGTATAAAAAACTGATTCATCGTCTTAACCGGGTAGAAGGTCAGGTTCGTGGAGTCAAGACGATGGTTGAAGAGGAGAGATACTGTGTGGATATCCTGAACCAGGTGGCCGCCATTCAGTCTGCACTTAATGCATTTAATCGGGAATTACTGACGAATCACATAAAAACCTGTGTAGTTGATGATATTAAGGAGGGAGATGAACAGGTAGTAGATGAATTGTGTGACACAATCAGGAAGTTGATGAAATGATATCAGAGTCAAAGAGTAGTGCGTTTCATGCCTGCATGAAAAAGTACGGCTTTAGGACTCGCAAAATAATAGGAGGAAGATATGAAAACGGAAACATATAACATAAAGGGCATGACTTGTGCTTCCTGCAGTGCAGCAGTGGAACGGGTAACGCGCAAGCTGGATGGGGTATCGGTAAGCAATGTAAATCTTGCAACTAATAAGATGACCATCACCTATGATGAAAAAAGGGTTAACCCGGAGTTAATTATGAATAAAGTGGACCGGGCCGGATTTTCGGCAGCATTGGAGGTCCCTGAGACTAAAAAAGAAAAGCAGGAGGAAAAAGCGGAGCAGGAAGAAGCACTGCATAAAATCAGATTTCGCCTGATTGGAGCCATTATCTTCGCACTGCCTTTGCTCTATATCTCCATGGGGCATATGGTGCCCTGGCCTATGCCATTACCCGAGATGCTCCATATGCATATGCATCCGTTGAACTTTGCTGTCACCCAGCTGATATTAACAGCGATTGTTTTATTTTTCGGAAGAAAGTTCTATATTGTGGGCTTTAAGACCTTGTTCCGTGGGCATCCGAACATGGACTCGCTGGTGGCTATCGGAACCGGAAGTGCATTCCTGTACAGCTTGGTCATGACAATTATGATTCCATCTAATAAGCACGCAGTGGATCAGCTTTATTATGAATCAGCAGCGATTGTTGTGACACTGGTTATGCTGGGAAAATATCTGGAAAGCCGAAGCAAAGGAAAGACATCTGAGGCAATTCGAAAACTGATGGAGCTGGCTCCGGATATTGCGGTGTTATTGAAAGACGGCAAAGAACAGGAAGTACCTGTGGAACAGGTACAGGCGGGAGATTTAATTCTGGTTCGTCCGGGAAGCAAGGTTCCATTGGACGGAATTGTACGTCAGGGTGTATCCAGTGTGGATGAATCCATGCTGACAGGGGAAAGTATTCCTGTAGAAAAGGAACCCGGAGATGAAGTAATCGGTGGAAGTATGAATTATAACGGGGCCATGCAGGTTACGGTTTCTCGTGTGGGAAGTGATACAACACTTGCAAAGATTATAAAACTAATGGAGGATGCACAAGGGAAGAAGGCTCCGATTTCAAAGCTTGCGGATACTGTGGCCGGTTATTTTGTTCCGGCAGTTCTTCTCATTGCACTGGCTGCCGCTGTTATATGGGCAGTTACGGGACATCCGGCTTCCTTCGTCCTGCGTATCTTTGTGTCAGTACTGGTTATCGCATGCCCCTGTGCACTCGGTCTTGCAACACCGACCGCAATTATGGTTGGAACAGGTCTTGGCGCTAAATATGGAATTCTGATAAAAAGTGGAGAAGCCCTGGAAATTACGCATAAAGTAGGAGCTGTTATTCTGGATAAGACGGGAACAATTACCGAGGGAAAACCTAAAGTTACAGAGATTATCAGTAAAGAAATTTCAGATGATAATTTGCTTTTACTGGCGGCTTCCTGTGAATTGCCTTCTGAACATCCGCTCGGTCAGGCAATTGTGGAAGGTGCCAGAAACCGTGGGATGCAATTAAAAGAAGTTACGGATTTCCAAAGCCTGACGGGAAAAGGAATTCAGGCGGTTTATGACGAAAACCAGATTTATATTGGAAACCTGCGGATGGTGGAAGAGATGCATTTTGACCTGGGAGACTATCAAAAAGCAGCCGATGAACTGGCAGAAAAAGGTCAGACCCCCATGTTCGTGGTACGGGAAAGTCAGGTGCTGGGAATCGTAAGCGTGGCCGATACAGTGAAGGAAACCAGCAAAGCGGCTATTGATAAAATTCGTTCCTTAGGTGTAAAAGTCTATATGCTGACTGGAGATAATAAGCGGACTGCCGCTTATATAGGCAAACAGGTGAATGCGGATGAAGTGATTGCAGAGGTTCTTCCCGAGGATAAGGCTTCTGTAGTTTCCATCTTGCAGAAGGAAGGAAAAAAGGTTATGATGGTAGGAGATGGCATCAATGATGCACCAGCGCTGGCACAGGCAGACGTTGGCGTGGCCATAGGAAGCGGAAGCGATATCGCCATGGAATCCAGTGATGTTGTTCTTATGAAATCTGATTTAATGGATGTATATCGGGCCATCAAACTCAGTAAGTCCACAATAAGGAATATTAAAGAAAACCTGTTCTGGGCATTTATCTTCAATACCTGTGGAATACCCGTAGCAGCAGGACTTCTGTATCCTTTTGGTGGCCCGCTTTTGAATCCTATAATTGCAGGGCTTGCGATGTCATTCAGTTCCGTTTTCGTAGTAACCAATGCGTTGCGGCTGCGGACAATTAAATTAAAGTAAACTTCAAATAAGCATTACAAAGTAAAGATGGAGGAATAGAGATGAAGACAGTATTAAAGGCAGAGGATATGCATTGCGAAAAGTGCGTAGAAAGAATTACAAAGGCCATGAAGGCAGCAGACCTGGATTTTGATGTATCTCTGGCAAATAAAACCGTGACAATTGATGGATGCGAACATTGTGTTGCCCAGGCGAAAGAGATTATGGATGACCTTGGATTTGAGGTGAAAGAAATTTGAGAGCTTATGAGAGATTACTGAAATATGTCGTGATCCCTACGGCGAGCGACGAAGAGAGTGAAAGTGTTCCTACCACAAAAGAGCAGTTCCGTCTGGCGGAACTGCTTGTGGAAGAGCTGAAACAATTAGGTCTTTCTGATGCCAGAGTGGATGCTATGTGCTATGTCTATGCGTCACTTCCGGCAACGGAAGGTTATGAGCAGGCACCTGCTGTCGGATGGATTGCACATATGGATACGGTATCCGATTTTACAGAACATCCGGTTAATCCTCAGATTCATGAGAACTATGACGGAGGAAATCTATCCCTGGGTTCTTCAGGCAGAATGCTGGAGGTGAAGACATTTCCCCATCTGTCAGGATTAAAAGGCAGAACACTGATTACTTCTGATGGAACCACAATCCTGAGCAGTGATGATAAATCAGGTATTGCCGAGATTATGACTATGCTGGAGCAAATCAGGAATGAGAAACTTCCACATGGAAAGCTCTGTATCGGATTTACGCCTGATGAGGAGGTAGGAGCCGGGGCAGATCATTTTCAGGTAGAGAATTTTGGCGCCTGCTATGCTTATACCGTGGATGGCGGAGCAGAAGGTGAGATTGAATTTGAAAACTTTAATGCCGCATCTGCAAAAATAGACATTTGCGGTGTGAATGTCCACCCGGGCGATGCCAAAGATATTATGGTGAATGCAGCAGCCATAGCGTGCGAAATACAAGCATTGCTGCCGGAGGAGGAAACGCCGGAGCATACAGAAGGATATGAGGGATTTTTCCATCTGGTCAAAATGAAGGGTGAAGTTGCCGCAGCGCACCTCAGTTATATCATCCGGGATCATAGCATGGATAAATTCAGTGAGAAAAAGCAGCTGTTGACCCGTATTACAGAGCAGATGAATGAAAAATACGGGGAAGGGACAGTTACCCTGACCTTAAAAGACCAGTACTATAATATGGAAGAGAAAATCAGACCCTGCTTTCATTTGATAGAGAATGCAAAGGAAGCGGCTAAAAAGATCGGGCTCCAGCCCAAGGTACAGGCGATTCGCGGCGGAACCGATGGTGCCAGACTGAGTTTTATGGGTCTGCCCTGTCCGAACCTGGGAACGGGCGGTTATGCATTCCATGGACCCTATGAACATGTGACCGCTGAAGGAATGGACTATGTTGTAGAGATGCTGCTGGAAATTGTGAAGATATATGCGCATACGCAGATGTAAAGATGAGCTTACTCTTCAGATCCAAACTCGATGAGACTGTTCCAGGCCGCACGGACATAGTGGTGTGCCGGAGGGGGCTTGGATGCATTTCGCCTGAGCGAAGCGCCCTATACCTGGAACGGAAAATTTTCTCAATTTTCAGTTTTTTGAAAAAACTTAAAAAAGTGCTTGCATTTTTCTACAGGATGCGTTATTATAGTTGAGCAAGGTAGATTGGTCAAGCGGTTAAGACGCCGCCCTCTCACGGCGGAAACAGGGGTTCGATTCCCCTATCTACTGCTTAAAATGCTGAAAGCTCAATAGCTTTCAGCATTTTTGCATACGAAAGTATGCAAAAGGAACAGTCAGTGGAGAAGAGTACGACTAAGGGGGCGGTTAAGATGAAGCTAATTGTGGATAGAATAGAGGGTACAACAGCAATCTGTGAATCGGAAGATCAGAAGATGATAGAGATTCCGGTATCTGCATTTAAATTTCCACCTGTAGATGGAGATGTAATTCAATATGAAAATAATAACGCAAGGAAGCTGGAAACAGAAACCCAAAGAAAGAAAGAGGATGCAGATGAACTCTTTCGTAAATTGTTGAAATAATGCAAACATAATCGAAAGATGCTTAACCGGTCAGAAATGAGAGGCGGAATCTATAAATTTTTTAAAATATCATGAAATTGACCGCCGCATCGCTCTATTTCGCCCAGGACAATATCGATTCCCTTATTAGTCTGGTACCAGTTTGATTTATTGATTCCTGTATCCACAGGATACACGCGTAATTCCGTCTCCGGATAAAGTAACTGATAGTATAGAAGACATCGTCTGGCATGATAGCTGTTACAGCAGATAATTGCCTTATGAATCTGAATCTTCATCTTGTCCGTCAGCTCGCGGGAACGCAGTGCGTTTTCATAGGTGAAAGTGGCTGTATTTTCCATAAGAACTGCAGAATCAGGAATGCCGTGCAGATGTAGAATATGTTTCATAAAATCCCATTCAGTGGGAAAACAGCCGCTGTACCTTCCGGTTCGGTCCCTGACATCCTGAAAGTTTTCTTCTAACACGCCATGATGACCGGAGGGAAGAATAAGCGGGGCCAATCCGGAAGTCCAAAGCCCGGCCGCTGCTTCCGCCATCTGGGGAAATGAATTCCCCGGTAAAAAGATAATATCCGAGGGTTCCATCTTATGCTCGACAAAGATAAAGTCTGTAAATTGTATTAAAAACCGCTGAAACATGGCGCCCCCCTGACTGACTGCAAATTGTTTGAAAAAATTTGAAAATTTCTTGTAGAAATCTATTGACAAAATGGTTGATATGATTGTATAATAGCAAAGTCGGTTGGGAAGTGCAAGAAGAATCTAAGATAGTAAAATAATTAAATGACTGAATGGGATCTTAGCTCAGCTGGGAGAGCATCTGCCTTACAAGCAGAGGGTCATAGGTTCGAGCCCTATAGGTCCCACTTCTTCTGAAAAGAAGACATAATTTTATAATCTGGCGAGATAGCTCAGTTGGCTAGAGCATGCGGTTCATACCCGCAGTGTCGGGGGTTCAAATCCCTTTCTCGCTACTAAAAAGTCCTGTAAACACTAGCGTTTATGGACTTTTTGTTTTTGTGAATATTCAATTGCATAACAACAAGGTTATTTGAGAGAGGAAAATAATTATAGTGAGAAAGATAAATAATTATAGTGTCAACCGTTTTTGAAAATGTCCTAAAAAATTTCAAACATTAGCACCAAATAAATGGTGCTTTGTATTATGCAACATCTTTTCGATGTTTTTGTTTTTTTATGTATTTATCAAAAGATGCTTTTTTCCAAGGATGAGACATGGGCGGTATATATTTTTCCTTTGGCTTTTGTGGAAGATCTGCAAGGTCAAAGGCTCTTGATACAAGATGGTGCTCAGGAAGCTTTTCAAGGGCATATACCTGTTCACCTATACAACAGTAGAGTTCATCATTAAAAGCCTTTATAACCATCGCAGACGTACCTTTGCGGTGGTACACAGCATGGCCATGTGCATCGACTGGAAGATAATAATCCTTATGATATTTTAAACAGCTCCCATTATCTATCTTTCTTGAAGATAGAACTGCCAGTGTTAAGTTGATTTTGTTCGAATTGGGTTGCGTTTCAAACACAGATTTGGTACTATCAACTGGTAAAGCGAAACGTTTATTAAATTTCTTTATGTAGGAGTTTAGAAATTTGTTGGCTTCCTCAATGGAAGTAATACCATTTAAACGCAGCTCTACCGGCAGGCGGGATTGAAGAGTGCCATTCATTCTTTCGACCCGCCCTTTGGAAAAGGTTTTCAAATGCAGCTTTATCAGACAATCGAGGAACTTTTATAATCACGCATCCCTTTTCACCGCTGAAGGGGAAAGAATTCAAACTTGTTGAACGCAGGTCTTGCTGGGGCGAAGACAGACTGCTTTCTTTTGATGAAAACGGCGATACCTGCCTTATTCTCACGTCATGGACGGACTATCTTCCACCAGACCCCTTTGTATCCATCTCAAACGGACGGGCTGACTTCAGGTATGAAGATCTTGCGTGCCTGAAGGAAACCCTCCTTATGACAGAAGAAAAACTGTCAATCCAATTATGTCAAAGTGTAAATACAATTATGTCTAAAACATAAAATATTTCTATATATAAGTGGGTTTTATGTGAATTTAAGACATTTATTCATTGACAATCAATGCTGGACATGACATAATTAGATTATCAGGAGGGCTATGCTAATGGGTAAAAACGATGTATTAAAAGAGAATGGAACCTATAATCCAAACCACGCGGGCGTCACTGCCCTGCATTTCAGCAGTGGGATTTTTTTCGATTCCCATGATCTGATCCAGGTCAAATATGAGATGCTACGGAGTGTTGGATCCGGCGAATGCACGGTCACCCAGGCATCCCGGCAGTACGGACTATCCAGGGAGTCCTTTTATAATACGCGGTCTGCCTATGAGGCGGGTGGGCTGCAGGCCCTTGTCCCAAAGAAAACCGGCCCTAAAGGCGCGCACAAACTTACTGATAAGGGAAGGGATTTCATTGACCGTTATCAGGTGGAGCATCCTGGCGCATCCACACGGGAGATTAATAACCGGATGAAGGAGAGTACGGGAATCCGTGTGCATAACCGCACCGTGGAGAGATATCTGTCAAAAAAACACATGGGCAGCCGCTGAATGCGGCTGCCTTTCCTGTGCTGGAAACAGGACTTGGGATATATGAAGAATACCGGGAATTCTTTACCAGTGGATGTATGCAAAAACCGGAACGGATTTCGGGTATTACAGTACTGCTTGCACAGGGAATGTTCTGCTGGGCCATCTGGCTGCAGATGGGCGATAAGGCTTCGGATAGAAACCCCATGCGATTGTCGGTGCGCATGGATGAAGGGGACGAAAGGGATGATCTTGTACTTCTTCTCGCAACGCTTATAGGAGGATAAGAAATGAAAGGGATTAATCAGAAAATCGAGGGACGGCATCTGTCCAAAACTGCATATCTGTACATCAGACAATCAACGCTGCGGCAGGTACAGGAGAATACGGAAAGCACGATCCGCCAGTATGCACTCCGTGAAAAGCTTACATCACTTGGATGGGACCAGTCACTGATCGAGGTTGTTGACTGTGATCTTGGCCATTCAGCAAAAACAGCAGAAAACCGCGATGGTTTCCAGAAACTTGTCGCAGACGTGGCAAATGGGATGGCCGGTGCCGTAGCCTGCATTGAAGCGTCCAGGCTGTCCCGCAGTTCCAGCGACTGGAGCCGGCTGATAGAGTATTGTGCGATGACAGATACTCTTCTGATCGATGCGGATGGTGTATATGACCCGAATGACTTCAATGACCGTCTGCTGCTCGGGCTGAAGGGCACGATGAGCGAAGCAGAGCTTCACTTTCTGCAGGAGCGGATGAGAGGTGGGCTGCTTAACAAAGCAAAACGCGGCGAACTGAGGAAACCCCTGCCAATTGGATATCTGTATGATGAATGTGGGCGCATCATCAAAGATGATGACATACAGATACGCGAGGCTATAGAGCTGTTCTTCCGAACGTTTTGTATTGTCGGGACCGCACATGGAATGGTAGACTACTATAAGAAAAAAGGTTATAAATTCCCACATCGGATACACAAGGGTTTCCGAAAGGGAGAGGTCGTCTGGATGAACCTTGCAAACAGCAGGGTGTTGGATACGCTCCATAACCCCACCTATGCGGGCGTGTACCACTACGGGGAGAACCAGACGGTATGGACCAAAGACGGAAAGAAGAGCCGTCCTGCAAAAAGGGAGGACTGGCATGTATTCCTGAAGGACCACCATGACGCTTACATAAGTTATGAGGATTATGAAAGGAATGAGAGGATACTTCAAGAAAACACACAGGCCTGGGCGGTTAAAGATAAGAAAACACCGCCACGTGAAGGGTCCGCCCTCTTACAGGGTATCGTGCTCTGTGGAAAATGCGGAAGCCGTATGAGCATACGTTACAAACAGAAGCAAAAAGGCTTTATAGTAAGGCAGGCTCCCGTTTATATGTGTCAGCGGCGCAGTGTGGAGTCAGGGGAAAAAGTATGCCAGAGCATTGCAGGGGAAAATATCGATGAATTGATATCGGAGATTGTAAAAGCGAAGCTGACACCAGAAGCCATAGAAAAATCGGTTGAAGTACAGAAGGAAGTGAACCGCCGCAAAGGCGAGCAGAGCAGATTTTTCCAGCTGCAGGTAGAAAAAGCACGGTATGAGGCAGACATCGCCAGGCGCCGTTACATGAACGTTGATCCTGACAACAGGCTCGTCTCCCTTGAACTTGAGTCAGCATGGAATCTGAGACTGGCACAATTACTGGATACAGAAAAGCAGTATGAGGATGAATTAAAAAAGAACCAGACGCCGCCAGATAGGGAATTGGAAGCAAAAGTCTCTGGGCTGGCTGAAAACTTCCATAAAATATGGGATAATCCTGAGCTGCCGGCAGAGGATAAGAAACGGATTATACGTTATCTGATTGAGGATGTAACAATTAAAAAAGGTACTGATACAACCATCATACAAATACGCTACCGAGGAGGAACCACCGATACCGTGGAAGTATCGAACGCCCTTCCGTCATATAAACTGTGGACCACAACAGATGAAGTGATTGACTTTCTCCGCAAGGAAGGCAGCGAGTATACCTCTAAGGAATTGGCGGAACAGCTAAACGCCAAAGGTTTAAGGAGCGGTAAAGGCTGCCTGTTTGATTCAAGGATTGTACAGAGGATCATGAAAGACTATGGGATCCAGAATAAAAGGGAAAAGTACCTGTCGCTGGGATATATACCTACAAAAGAAAAAGCAGAACAGCTAGGAATCTCGACGGGATCATTAGTAAAACGCGTTAGAAAAGGGATGTATTGTGGGGAGGTGATTTGGGCTAATGATAAAGACCTGATATTTAAATCGGAAGGATGAAACTTAAAAATGGTGTTTCAATGTACGGAAGGAGTATAGTATGACCACTAATCTTTTGATTGGGGAACACTTGAAGTACGAATGTTAATTCCAAGCTGTTTGCAGGCATATCCAAACTGAGTGAAAGTATCTTTTTCTACATCGGTCTCTGCTTTGCATTTGTATTCAAATACGGTGCGATTATCCGTAAAAAATTGATAAGGGATCCCATAATCAGTAAGTATTTGGCTCAGAACGTTGTAATAACCATTCAGAGTCTCCTGGGTGTCGAACCAGGCACCTACAAGGGTTCCTGTGGAATCATCGACAGCAATGTGCAGATGAGCTTTTGTATCGCCAAACCAGATAAATTCAGAGGCATCCATCTGAATCATTTCACCAAAGAAAGCTGCCCTGGGATGACGTGGATGAGCTTCTTCAAGCTCCAGTATGGAAGACTGTATGGCAATCTGCTGTTTTTTAGTTTTTGCCTTGGATTTCAATGCCTTCAATTCCTTTTTTACTTTCTTTTTTGTAGAGCGATGAGCTTTGGGAGAGAGAATGTATTCTTTTCGAAGGATGGAGGAAATGGTACTGATTGAGACATTGATGTTTTCCACCTCAGAAAGAAGTTCCTGGTAATGAGTAAGGTTAGCTTCAAAGTATTTTGTCTTGTATAGATTAAGGATGAGAAGCTTTGTTTCATCCGGAATGGTAGTAGCAGGCTTGTGAGCATGGTTACCATGAACAAAGAATGCTTTCCCTAATTTTTTATAGCCATTAATAAGCCTGTTGATATGTCTTATAGTACATCCTATTTTTAAGGCTGCTGTCTGTTTGTTACCGTTAGTATCAACAAGCTTTTTGATGATTTGGTATTTTTCATTTTCTGTCAATGTAAGGATTACCTTTCTGATAATGTACACCTCATTTCTTTAGTCTGAGGTATTAGTATACTACATTTTCTCTTTGGGACATAATCATTTGTGGTATGCTAAGACATTATCATAAATGAATCATAATAGTGAGAAAGATAAATAATTATAGTAGTAATTTTTTTTGACCTATGATATAATCTAATGGAAATATATGTTTAAAATACTTCTGTGATGGAGGCTGTTTTTCTGAAAATATGAATTCACCAAGAATAGCTTACCTCTAATGTGGTATACTAAATGAAAAGCAGAAATTATTTCGGCAGAAAGGTTGGTGTCTTGCATGAATAAGTTGGATGAAGTCCTTGAATTACTGAAAAGAAAAGAAAAGGAAGATGAAAAGTCAAAGAATCCCCTTTTATGGGTCCTGGCTATTGTCGGCGCAGTTGCAACCGTAGCCGGAATTGCTTACGCAGTATATCGGTTTTTTTCTCCGGATTATCTGGAAGATTTCGAAGATGATTTTGATGACGATTTTGATGATTATTTCGAAGATGAAGAGGATAGTGAATAATATTTTAGCGAAGATAAGGCTTCGGTGCTATGGTGCCGGAGCTTTATTTTCGTTCCATTGTGCAGAAGCGTAAATATAAATTGACAGAGGAGTTAGAACTGAGCATTTATGAAAAAGGGTGAAGTTTACGAAGGATATATTGAGAAGGTTGATTTTCCAAACAAGGGGCGGATCAGAATCGATGGAGAAACCGTAATTGTAAAAAATGGAATTCCCGGCCAGAAGGTCCGGTTTGTGATAAATAAAAAGAGAAAGAATAAAGCGGAAGGACGTTTACTGGAAGTTCTGGAAAAATCGGAGTTAGAGAAGAGAGAGCCTGTCTGCAGCATATTCCCGGCATGTGGTGGATGTATGTATCAGACAATACTCTATGAAGATCAGCTCAAGATGAAGGAAGCACAGGTGAAAGAGCTTTTGGATGATGCACTTGCAGCAGCGGGGCAGGTGGACGAACAGGGAAACCCTGACTATATCTTCGAAGGGATACAGGGAAGTCCCCAAGAATTTGAATATCGAAATAAAATGGAATTTTCTTTTGGGGACGAGTATAAAGGAGGACCATTGTCTTTGGGACTCCATAAAAAAGGAAGTACCTATGATGTTTTAACAGCAAAAGACTGTAAGATCGTCCATCCGGATATGACTGAAATTCTGAAAACGGTATTGCAGTATTTTACGGAACTGAAAGCGCCTTATTATCATAAAATTTCCCACGAAGGATATTTGCGGCATCTGCTTTTAAGGAGAGCCGAAACAACAGGTGAAATACTGGTAAATCTGGTTACGACAAGCCAACAGAAATATGAACTGGAGTCCCTTCTTCAACAGATATTGGCACTGCCATTAGAAGGAAAAATTGTAGGAATTCTGCACATTGTCAATGATTCCTTTGCCGATGTGGTCAAGAGTGATGAGACCAGAGTATTATATGGCCAGGATTACTTTTATGAGACAATCCTCGGATTACGCTTTAAAATTTCTCCATTCTCATTTTTTCAGACAAATTCGCTGGGGGCAGAAGTGTTATACTCGGCAGCAAGAGCCTATATCGGTGATACGAAAGATATGACTGTATTTGATCTATACAGTGGAACCGGGACAATTGCACAGATCCTGGCATCGGTGGCAAAGGAAGTAATCGGTGTAGAAATCGTAGAGGAAGCAGTAGAAGCAGCCCGTGAAAACGCATGGATGAATGGATTGGATAACTGCAGGTTTATGGCTGGAGACGTATTGAAAGTATTGGATAAAATTACGGATAAACCGGATTTTATTGTATTGGATCCACCAAGGGATGGAATACACCCGAAAGCATTGCCAAAGATCATCGAGTATGGTGTCGAACAGATGGTTTATATTTCGTGCAAACCAACAAGCCTGGCCAGAGACCTGGGAGTACTGATGGAGAATGGGTACAGGGTGGAGAAGGCATGTTGTGTTGATATGTTTTGTTCGACGGTGCACGTTGAGACAGTTGTATTGATAACAAGGGTTGATAAGTAAGTGCATAAAAAGTTCAGTAGCACTGGGCTTTTCGGAGTTTGGGTGTAAAAATCCGACGTGCTAAAATCGCAAATTTATCGCTTCGAGGAAACAAGTCAAAGCGGGCATTTTCGAGTGCGAGAGAGCGATTTAGATGTCGGTGTTAGACGAGTGGTCGATTTAGATAACATGGGTTCGTGAGTGGTCGGTTTAGATGTTTTTTGAAAATGTCAAGGTTGTGTGGTCAGATTAGATACGCAAATCAATCTCAGTAAACGGAGGTTTTGGATATGAATTTAAATAATGACTGCTGTTGTGGATGCAACACAAAAGTGACAGATATGGCCAAGGCAAATAAGTGCCCCGTCTGCAATAGTGAGGGAATATCTGTAGGCAAGGTAACCGTTGAACATCTGGTGGCAGAAAGCCATCGCAAAGATATAGCAGGAGATTGCTACAAGATCTGCATGAATGAAGATTGCGAAGTGGTTTACTATAACTTGGACAATGGAACGACATTCTTAAAAGACCAGGTCAGTGTTCCCATTTGGTTCAAAAAAGATGCAAATCCTAAGTATGCATGCTATTGCAGTAAAGTAACTGAAGAACAGATAATAGAAGCAGTTGTAAAGCATGGAGCAAAAACGGTTAAGGAAGTGAACGCCATTACCGGAGCGATGAAAAACTCCAATTGCAAAGAGAATAATCCGCTTGGCGTTTGCTGCCATAAAATTATTCAGGAAGCTATTGATAAAGGACTGGCCATGGAATAACTTGAGTTTGGTGAAAAGTAGGTGATTGCAGTATGGAATATCAAAAGCTCTTGGAGCGCAGCGAAGGCTGGCTTAAATACGCGATTCATCATAATTTATGCAACGACTCAGAGGACGCTCTCGTTGAGCTCAGAAACGCTGCGCTGGCGGATAGCCGTATCAAAAAGTACCTTGAGGACGTTTCGGCATTTCACGGTACGCTGGTAACAAACCATAAAAACCCCGAGCTGCCGATACACAAGCTGCTGTTTCTGCTGGATATCGGATTCGGCATGGAAGTTCCCGAAATAAAAGCGGCCGTCGATGAAATTCTTAAGCACCGGGACGAGCACGGCATCTATCAGTCTATGACCAATGTCCCGAAGCATTTCGGCGGTACGGGCGAGGATGTGTTCAGCTGGTGCCTGTGCGACGCCCCGCAGCTTTTGCTCGCTCTGCTAAAGGCGGGTATGGATTATCGTGAATATATCAAGCCCGGCGTTGACTATTTGGTATCTCTATGTAGGGATAACGGCTTCCCCTGCGCTGTTTCCCCAGAACTGGGCAAATTCAGAGGACCCGGTAAAAAGGACGATTGCTGCCCGTATGCGACACTGATTATGGCCGATCTGCTGTCGCATATACCGGAGTATAAAGATTCACAGATTGCGGTTTCCTCCGCGAAAACGCTGCTGAGCCTGTGGGAAAACAGCCTTGGTCAGCATCCTTATATGTTCTATATGGGTACCGACTTCCGCAAGCTGAAGGCACCGTCATGCTGGTATGATATTGTCAGCGTAGCCGGAGTGCTGAGCAAATATGAGTTTGTACGGATTGACCCGCGCTTCCTTGAGATGGTTGCGCATATAAAAAGTAAACAAGATAAAGAAGGCTTTTTTACGCCTGAATCGGTGTATTTGAAATTAAAGGACTGGGATTTTGGCCAGAAGAAAGTGCCGTCTCCTTATTTGACATACATTTGCTACCGAATTTTCGAGCGTTTGGAACTAAGATAATAATAAAGCGAGGCACCCTACGTTATAATTCCGTAGAGTGCTTCGTTCGTTTTTAGTTTATTCATCCACATCCACCGTAACACCCGACTTAAATTCCACAGTGAATTTATCCTCGTAGACGGTGACTTTTTCAATCAGTCGCCGGACAAGCGGCTCGTCGTATTCCGTAATGGCGGTGGGCTGTTTTCGCAGGAAGTCGCCCATATCGGTGATGCGTTTTTTCAGTTCATCCCGGCCGACGTTATCGAGCTGCACTTTCTGCTTTTCCTCGCGCAGGCGGTAAATCTCGTCAGCGACATCTTCGTAATCTGCCTTGGAACTGGCCAGCTTCAAAAGCTCGGTTTGAAGTTCTTCAAGCCGCTTGTCAATAGCGTCCAGCGTCTGGTCGTTTTCATGGATTATGACCGTCTCGATATTGTTCTGAAGGGTGACGAGGAAGTTGTCCTTGTCGCACAAAGTTTGGTTGATAGCGGTAACCAGCACTTGCTCAATCTGGCTTTCCGGCACCGTTCGAGCATCGCAGAACAGACCGGTGTTTTCCAAGCGGCTGACGCACCGCCAGACGACGGACTTCTTGCCACGGTTGTTCCAGTGAACCCGTCTGAACACCTCACCGCAGTTACCGCAGATAATCATCTGAGCGAAGCAGTGATTGCTGCTGAAGGTTCTGTTTTTTCCATTCGGGCTGGTGTGGACGATTCGGCGGCGGATAAGCTCCTCCTGCACCTGCATGAAAATTTCACGCGGGATGATGGCTTCATGGCTGTTTTCAACATAGTATTGTGGAACAAGGCCGTTATTTTTAACCCGCTTTTTCGTAAGGAAGTCAACGGTATAGGTTTTCTGCAGTAGAGCATCACCGATGTATTTTTCATTGCGCAAAATCTGGTTCACGTTGCTGGTATGCCATTTTTCCTTACCGGCTCCGTTCAGAATACCGTCCGCTTCCAGACCGCGAGCGATTTTAAGCATACTGGCACCTTCAAGGTATTCCCGGTAAATGCGTTTCACAATTTCAGCTTCTTCCGGCACTATTACAAGATGCTTATTCTCATCCTTTGTATAACCGAGGAACCGAGCACAATTTATCTGGATTTCGCCCTGCTGGTATCGGTATTGCAGGCCCAGCTTAACGTTCTGACTTAAGGATTGGCTTTCCTGCTGGGCAAGCGACGCCATGATGGTAAGCATGACCTCGCCCTTGGAATCCATAGAGTTGATATTTTCTTTTTCAAAGAAAACAGGAATGTTCTTGTCCTTGAGCTGACGGATGTATTTCAAGCAGTCCAGCGTATTTCGGGCAAACCGGCTGATGGACTTCGTGATGACCATGTCGATATTGCCGGCCATGCACTCGTCAATCATGCGGTT
The DNA here is from genome assembly GCF_018866245.1 of Novisyntrophococcus fermenticellae. GTDB lineage: Bacteria > Bacillota > Clostridia > Lachnospirales > Lachnospiraceae > Novisyntrophococcus > Novisyntrophococcus fermenticellae. The sequence continues at coordinate 2,081,008 of NZ_CP076458.1, read as the reverse complement.
GAATTCCTCACGCTTTTTTGTATTGGTGCCGGAAATACCATCGTCCGCATAGATGCCAGCCAATTCCCAGTCCGGGTGGCCGTTAATATAAGCGGTGTAGTGTTCAATCTGCGCGTCATAACTGGTCGCCTGCTCGTCGCTATCGGTGGAAACACGGCAGTAGGCCGCCACTCGGAGCTTAGGCTTTTCTTCGTTCTTGCTCTTTCGGGTATGCTTTCTTGCCGGAATCACGGTTACGTTCTTACTGACCTCCATCTACATTCACCTCCGTTTCTATCAGACTGTAGGCGTATTCCGCCTGCTGGAATGGGTCGTCAAACTGTTCTGTGCCTTCGCTGATGCGAAAGGAGGTGGGATAGACGACCTCTTTTTTTACTTTTGGTTCTCGGACTCGGCCTAGTTTTTCTGCCCGTCTGATACGTTCTGATTCAGCAGCCGCAAATGTGTCCGAGTCGATAAGCGCCGGATAATATTCGTCACCAAGATAGCGCTTATTCTGGAGCATCCTGCTGATGCCTGCATGAAAGGCATTAATATCAGCTTTCTTTGCTGCTGTTGCCAATGAATCGCCGGTCAGATAGGACTGAAACAGGTTTTTTACCTGCTCGGCGGCTTGTTCATCAATCACGGCTTTTCCGTTTATAATCCGGTAGCCATAGGGTGTGTGGCTCATTTATCTCACCAGCCTTTCTTTCAGCGTAATGCCGCATTTTAATTCAAACCCGATTTCTGTTCGGGAATACACAAGAATTCGCTCCACAAAGCGGGTAAACAGTTCGCCGTCAAAGCCCTTCAGCATCGTCGCCTTTGTGGCGTATTGCAATAGTTCACTGACCTCATGGAGGTTTATATTGTCGCTGTTTATGAAGCGGGCTATAGATTCCTTCTGGCGCTGTATGCGCTCGGCTTCTTGAAGAAGTTCATTGTTCCCCTTATTGTAAACGGCAGGCTCAAGGTAGCCACGGGTCTGTAGTGTAACCAGCACCTTTCGCTGTTCCGCGTTTTCTTCGAGCTTTTTATCGAGGGCGTGTAGCTTTGCCACACTGTCTTCGGAGTTGATACAGCGAAGGCCCATTAACAAGGGCCTTAAAACGGTTTGATGACCGAACATGAGCTTGTTCATCATAGTAACAAACGCATATTCAAAATGAGACTCCGGGATGTATTTCATGGAACATTTCTTGGCGTCCGCTATATGATTGGTACAGCACCATGCGATATTATGCCTGCCGGTGGAGTGGATGCGACGTTTGAATTTGCCACCGCACTGACCGCAGATGATTTTGCCTGAAAACGGATATCGGTTTTGGTACTTATCCTGATATTTTTCAACGCCTTTTTCTTTGCCGTGCTGGTCGATGATAGCCTGCGCGGCATTGAAATCCTCATGGCTGATAATCGCATCATGATGATTTTTAATCAGAAACTGGTCCTTTTCGCCGTAATTGTAATGTCGGTTGAAGTGCGTATCGGTATAGGTCTTTTGAAAAACGGCATCGCCGGTGTATTTTTCATTACCGACCATCCCGCGAATAGTTGTCGCCGTCCAATGGCCGCCTTTCTTGGATGGCACATCGCGGCGGTTCAGCTCATTTGCAATTTTGCCGGTACCATTGCCGAAAAGAATTTCGGAAAAGATAAAACGGACTATTTCCGCCTGTGATTCATTTATGACCAGCTTTCCATCAGCAGTATCGTAGCCGTAGGGCGGATAGGAAATCTTAAAGGTCCCGTTTTGAAACCTACGCTTTACCGACCATTTGCTGTTTTCTGCAATAGAGACCGACTCACTTTCGGCCAGTCCACTCAGGATTGACAGCATGAGTTCACTTTCCATTGACCCGGTGTTGATATTTTCCTTCTCGAAGTAAATGAAAATACCGAGGTCAAGCAGTTTCCTCACCAGTTCCAGACAGTCGGTTGTATTCCTTGCAAATCGGCTAATGGACTTTGTTACGATGAAGTCAATTTTCTTGTTCTCGCAGTCGGCAATCATGCGAAGCAGCTCCGGCCGCTTTTCCTTTTTCGTACCGGTGATGCCCTCGTCATAATAAAGCCCGGCAAAATCCCAGTCAGGATTTGATTTGATGTAGGATTCATAGTGCTTTATCTGTGTGTCGAGACTGACCAGCTGATCGTCACTTTCGGTGGACACACGGCAGTAAGCCGCAACCCGCAGTTTGGGACGCTCTGTAAAATCAGACGTATTTTCAGTGATTTTCGTTACCTTTTTCAACTTTTCACCTCCTTGTCAGTGTGACATATTACCTCTGAAGTTCAGTAATATCAACGGTTTTCGGGCATAATCTGTGCCAGAGCCGGTGAGAAAGATTTGCGGTTTAATGAGGTTATCTTGTTGAATTCCGACAAGGAAATAAGTCCGTTTTGAAGTATGAAAGAGAGTATCCGCTGTGCTCTTACATAATCTACTTCGCTCTGCAATTGCTCTTGCGGAACAGGTTTCTTTTCATAATTGATTTCTGGTATTACGCCAGTAATATTGGCCATGTGTTTTTCCTCCAGTCTAAGAACCTCTGTCCTCACAACTCACTGGAAGATTTCAGGCTGTTTGGACGAAAAAAGAGCAAAAAAATAATGCCTACCAGAGAGATAATCTCCAGTAGGCATTACTACGATGTGTATATGGTTACTCGCTATACTTGACAAAGGCGTCAGTGAAGCCAGCTGCCTTGACCTTGCTGAGCATAGCATCGGCGTTTGCCTTAACGGAATATGCACCGATCTGCACACGGTAATATCTCTTCGGCGTGTCAGATTCAGCGGTCGTTTCCGCTACCGCCAACCCGACCTTGACCGCAGTGCGGAAGGTATCCATGGTCTTGCCAAACTTCGGAAACCAGTGCATGACATCGCCGTGATTACTGGCGATCCCCAGCTTCGCACCCTCCGAGTGACAGATAATGTCCTTATCCGTCAGCCCATACTGCTTGCAGAGATATACGCAAAGCTCTACGGCTTCCTTGTAAACGGCAGAAAAATACGAGGCATCGGTCAGACCGTCCTCGCAGATTTCAAAGCCGATATGCGTATCATTACCGGAGCCTTTTGCACCGCTGCCGCAGTGCCAACCGCGCATATTCCACGGCAAGGTCTGGTACGTTGCGATGGAGCCGTCGACAAGCTGGCCGATAAAACCGTGGACGCAGACCTGACGGCCGTCCGGCGTATTCTGGTTCCAGTGGTTGCCGTACTGATTTTTTCCAAGTAGTCCGTCATCCGGACTGACATAGCGTTTCAAATTGGGATTGTTCGCCCCGGTGGAATGCACCATGATACCCTTCGGCGTAATGGTTTTGCCTGCCCTGTAGCAGGCATTGTTCGTCAAAATGAGTTTATGCAGATTCATAAAAAGCACCTCACAGTTTAAATTAAATGTAAGCCGCAAGCGCGGCCGGGTACAGATGGTAGGTAAACTTCAGATCGCAGTAAGCGGTCGCCGATGTGCCGTTGCTCCCAATGCGGGCGTATAGCCCGTAGCCGGCAGGTACTCTGCTTTGCCGCATAGCAATCTGAGCGTGCTGGGCCTCTGTGGAGCTATCCGCGCCAAGTGGTGTACTTCTCGAGATGCGGGTAAAGGTCTGCTCGTCGTTTGAGATATAGAAGTCCAGCTCTTTTTCGGTGGTATCCGATTGGCGGCATATAGTGACTAAGTGGCAGTCGTAGGGTACCGGCATAAGCGGATCGTCCTGACCGCCGATTACAATGCTGCCGATGGGTAGAATGGTATGCATAGGCCCTCTGATGCTGCTTGTGCCGCCCGAGCCGAGGACATTGCCCGACAAAACATACCGCAGGTGCGGCATCCGAATGAAAGCGTTGATGGTTGATGCGGCGGTGGAGGTCAGTGTCAACGCCGTGTTGGCATCCTCTGCTTTTTCCAGCAGAAACAGGCTTTCTCCGGGAGCAACGGAAATGTCCCCAATGGAAAATCTCTGCTTTGTCCAGTATCCCGTACAAGTGGGGTGCGGATTTGTTCCGCTGCCATATGCGATGTTTTCCGCATCCTGAACGCCTCGTATGGCTTCGGCGAGCTTTTTGACGGTATCACTGAGATTGCTCTGAACCAGTACCTGCACGGTATTTGCCGCCGGACTGCCCAAAACTGTAACAAATGTATAGGTCAAGCTGTCCATCACCATATTGCTCCCCGCCGAAATTCCGGTGAAGGTGATGGACGCTCTGCGGCTTGCCATGTCCGGTGCCGAGGCTGTCTCCACCGGGTGCAGATGATTGAGGATAATCCCGGTGCGGGTATACAGCGTGTCACGCATGCTTTCCATCTGGTCATGCGTGGTACCGAGCAGAGTATAGTTATCATTTAACAGGTTGTACGTAAGATTGAGCAGAGCGTAGGTGTCATTCACATCAATTGCGGCGAGAGCTGTCAGCACCTGATTCAGCCATTCCTGTGCGGGCGGCTCCGGCGGTTCGACAATCCCGTCCGCAAGAGCCTCCTCCACGATGGTGAGTACTCGCGCGCTTTTCCCGACAACGTCCTCATGGGTAACCCTTATTTCCAGCTGTCCCACGCCGACAATTTCGGTTTCCGTTGAACCGGGCGACCAGGTCAGCACGCCGTCCGCATAGCTTGTAACTACGGGATAAGCGACGCCGTCCGGCCGTTTGTAAATGGCGGTCAACGTCTCACCGGGATATTCGTCACCAAGCAGGCTGGAGACATCAAACTCCAGATTACGAAAATGGTTTTCGCCCTGTCGACCGATGAATACTGTCGCGGCTTTTGTTAAATCAATCATCCTCCGTCACCCGGCCTTGACGAATCGTCGCTCCGCCCGTGAAGCTGCTCCAGTGCTGCCTTGAGTTTTTCGGGAATAGGCAACCCCAGATGCGTTGCGTTTTCCAGCATGGACACGCCTTCGTTGGAGCAGTAGAAAAAGATGACGGCGGTACGCAGAACCTCGCCGTTGCCGATGAGATAGATGTCCATAATGTGCGCGACGCCCACCATTACAAAAATCAGTACCTTCTTGCAGATGCCCTTAAAACCGACCTCGCTGGACAGCTTTTTATCTGCTATGGCGCACATGACACCGGTGATGTAGTCCACAACTACGAACACAAGCAGCGCATATAAAAAGCCGTCAAAGCCGCCGAAAAACCAGCCGAAGAATCCGCCGGCCGCTGCCACCAATACTTGAATCCAGTTCCATACTTCTTTCATTGAAAGTCCTCCTTTTTGTTTTGCATATGAAAAATGCGCCCCGCATCCGCAAAGGCGCATCATCCATACTGTGTTAAAGTGTCAAAATCAAATTCTGAATCTGCTGCATCACATCCGCTTTTGGACGCCCTGCTCCGATGGGCAGCCAAGTTACGGCTGGGATATCAAACGCAGATGAGGAATCGAAACCGTTGACCGCCGTGATGACAGGTTCGATGGCTTTTCGAAGTTCCGTGATGTGGAACGGCCAGTTTTTGACCGTGGTCTTTCCAGCGGAAAGGTCCTCACTCCAAGCTGCGGCAGGCAGGCCGTAATAGCTTCGTACCATGTTTACAGCGGTTCGTAGCGTCTGGACATGAGCCGCTTTCACATGGGTTTCGTTTGCGGTAATTGTCTCGAATGGCGTCGTCAGTACTGTAAAATTGCGGACAACCTCCGGACTTGCCGACTCAATATCGCTGTCAAGGCAGCGAATGGTAATGGAATGACTTCCCGCCGCCAGTGTTTCCGCCTGATACACTGTTTTAACGCCGTTCTCAAGGTATCCGTTCGTGGAAAATCGCTCAGGATTATCCACACTGTTAATCCAAGCGCCTGTATCGATTTTTACTTCCACCATCTGCGACTGACCGTCCGGTTCGACGCCCGTTGTAATCATAAAACGCGGTGTAGTATTGTAGCTGGAACCCCCGGATGGCGGGCATACGATTACTGGAGCAGACGGAGGACTGTTTTTCTTTACTGTCCCGCTGATTACATAAGCGGAAACCGCGTCTAAGGTATCGGTTACGCTGATACGGTAGCGGGTATATGTTCCGGCTATCTGGGAAGCATTTGCCATATACGTTCCAGAGGTGGAACTTGAAACAACAATTGTAAGAGCCTCATATGCCGACCAGTTCGTTCCATCCGTGGAGGTTGACCGCTGGATGACGTACTGTTTGATGGCGCTGGTTCCAGGAGCTGCTCCGCTCCACGCAAGCGTTACGACGACGCCTTCATAAATCGCGGGTGCGGCTGTAAAAGATGTCGGCGGCGTTGGCAGCGTATTTCTGCGAACAGTATTGCTGGACACCGTCCAGTCCGAATAAAAACTTACACCGGCAGCACCGCGCGTCCGTATCCGAAACCGGCGATAATTGCCCCTCGTGGCCGGTGGGCTGACACTCAAGCTACCATTTGTCGCCGAGGTGCTCACCGTGGTCAGAGCCGTCCAATCGCCCCAGCTGCTGTTGTCGGGTGAGTCGCTGTACTGTATCTCATAAGACGTGATGGCATTGCCCGCGCCATTAGCTGCGCCACTCCACGAGAGAGTGACGTTTCCTTCAGCTAATGCCGCGCTTACTGAGCAGACGGTCGGCGCTCCGCAAGCTGTTACGTCGCAGTAGATGCTGTTACTGATTTTTTCGACCGAATAGACATCAAAGGTGTCGATTGTCCAGATACCAAACTGCGTATAGGTCCCCGGTGTGCTTGATACAACCGGGTTGTAGCTGCCACCGCTGGCGGACAGTATCAGAATGGTCAGCACATTCCATGCACTCCAGGTACTGTTGTCCAATGATGTGCGGCTGGCGATCTGGTAGCCCTTTACCGGGCTGGTGCCGCCGGAGGCTCCGCTCCAAGTCAGCGTTATCGTCTCATTGCTGTATTCAGCGGGAGAAGCAACGGCTGACGCAGCGGGACTCGGTGCCGTATTCCTGCGGACGGAGTTCGTGGATACTTTCCAGCCGGAGTAATAACTTGCTCCTGCCGTACCACGCGTCCGCACCTGGAATCTGCGGTAATTCCCGCGCGTCGAAGGCGGATCAACTGATACACTGCCGCTTGTAGCTGTGGTATTCACCGTTGTCAGTGCAGTCCAGGCTCCCCATGTGAGATTGTCAGTGGAATCACTGTACTGGATTTCATAACTGGAAATTGTATTGTTTATGCCGCTGGAAGCTCCGCTCCAGGAAAGAGTCACGGTTCCTTCCGCAAGTATTGGGCTAACCGAGCAGGAGGTCGGTGCACCGCAAGCCGTGGTCAGAAGAGCCGAACTTAACACGGTGTAGCTTGAGTTATCGATTACGCCGGAAGATAGAGGAAGCCGTCCGTCCGACACTACCTGAAAGCGCACGCCCTGCGCGGTGTTTCCCGTAGTGGAAGCACATGTGACCGAAACATATCTGAGCCTCGGCGTGGTTCCGTCCCAGTCGTCGCCATCTGCCGCCTTGATGCGCACTTGTGCAGATGAACCGTTTACCGTCATGGTACAGAGCAGGGCGTAGCCGCTGTGGATGTAGGAGCCAGAGGAACCCAGCGCGGCGGAAATGGTGAAGTTATAGGTCATCTGGCTATTGTTCGGCCGGCTCTTAGAATAGGTAATGGTGTAATAGACGGTTGGGCTTGAACCTGCTTGCAACGTTACACCGTAAATATCCGCCATCGTCGTTCACCTCCTCATTCATAGACTGCTGTCACAAGAGAATTGACCAGCCCGCAAAGGCTGGTATTCAGCCGGGTGTCGGTGATGTTATTTGTGGCTATTGATGTTGCGGCGGCCGGTATCAGCACATCGGCGATGCCAAGTTCATAGACGTCGCTGGTTCTTGTCAGCGCTGGAGCTGACGGCGTCGCGGCGGGAGTACCGTCAACAACGGCAAGCTGAATATTCCGGCTGACCTGGCTTAAACGAACCACAATCCGGTCAATTCGGGGGTTGCTACCGTTTGCCGTAGTGAGCGGAAGGTTTAGGTCGTCTGTATTTTCATACCGGTATCCGTTAATCCAAGCGCTGCCTGCCGCCACGCTCACCGCCAGCCCGTTTCCGGGCGTTGCCTGCAGGTTCGTCGCAGATGCGTAAAATACACCGTTCGACACAAGGTTTCCGAAATATGCCGCGAAATCCGTCGCGTCATAGACTCTGTCTCCATCCGATGAGTTAAAAAATCCGCTTTTCTCCATGCGCTGTTTCCTCCTTGCTTAGCTTGTTTTTGTATATTCAATTATCACGTAGCCCGTATATGCGGTTCGGTCATTTCCGGGTTCGACGATAATATTGGTGGTATCCGCGTAGAGACCAATCTGGGAAGCAAAGTTGTTGTATCGTGCAAGCGGTAACGGCAGGAACACCGTCCCGTTTGTAGCGAAGCCTGATAAGCTGACAACCGTGCTGAGATTGGATATACCGTGCGCTACGCTTCCCGGCACCGCATTCGGAAGATAGCCGAGATTGATTTCTTTTCGGTAAATGGTCTTACCATCTATCCATAGGCGTCCGGTGTTTTGTTCTGTTGCGGAGTAATCGGTCAGCGCAGACGCAATTTTAACAGCGGTAATGGTGCGGTCCGCGATCTTTACTCCGGTGACCGCTCCGGTTGCAATCCGCGTTGTAGTGATAGGCTCATTGTTGATATTCAGCCAGTTCGCCTCGCCGGATGGATTGTTGTAAACGAAAATGGAAATCACATAAAACGTCATGGTATTGCGGGATATGAAGAAGCCCATTGCCCGTTGGTATCCGCTTCCTGTATTGTCACCATTGTGCTTTACCAGAAAGACATGACCGTCATCACTTGGCTGGTCGCTGAATTTGTTGCCGCTCCACGAGGTGAAATACAACGAATCTCCAGGTTCCATATGATGCAGGGCATATTGTCCAACCGATATCGTGCCTGCACCCACGGTTATTTCAAGCGCGGGCAGCTTTCCATATAAGTTGTTCACGGTGGCTGTAAAGGTTTCTCCCTGAATTTCCGGGTCCACCTCCGACAGATTTCCCAGCGTTTCCTCTACAGCGTCAAGAGCCTCCGTTACTTCGGCTATCCCGGTTGGAGCCGACAGTGCTGTTTTGACCTCGCTCATGTCGGAACGGATCTTCTGCGCTATTGTTAACTCGGCCTTGCCAAATACAACGCTGATACTCAGACCGTCCGCGTCGTAAGTTTCTTCAATTTCGGCGATGCGCGTCGTCATGGATACGCCCCACGCCTTGGAAATGACTTTAACGGTCTGTCCAAGGTCAAAATCTGTCTTGTAGGTCAAGTTGCCGTGAGGGTTCACCGACGTGTCGAACGAATAACGGATTCCCTGTTCGCTCAGCTTGCTCTGTCCCCGGAAGATCAGCGCGTCGGTATAACCTGTGCCAAAATCTGCCGCCTGCAGGTCCTTGGCATCCACGAAAATTTCTCGCCGGGTCTCTCCGGAGCCGCTTGTAATAGCGACAAATGTACGGCTTTCGCCTTCACCCTCGCCGCCGATGAGAGCGGTGTTGGCGTAATCCGCCGCACTCTCTGTATAGCTCTGTTCCGTTAGATTTTCATATTCCTTGGAGAACACTGCCTGGGAGTCGGTGCCTTTATACAGTGTTACGGTAAAAAGGTGCGTTGCCGGAGTGAACACGGTCTTAATGCCAATTTCTGAAGCACCGCACAGTTCCGTTACCACATCCATCAGGCCCCGGTATGATATCTGGGTGTTGACGGGTACGCTCAGGTTCGGGGACGAGAAGACTATACCGTCGATTTGCCGCGCCGTATCAGTAGGACTGATGAGATTATTATTTAAAAGCTGCTCCACACAGGCGGAAAGATCACCTGACAGTACCTCCGTTTGCCAGACAATACGCCGGGAAAGAAAAGAGGTTGCAAAACGACCGCTTGCCGTGATGATTTCCTGTTCTGCCTGAACCATTTCCAGGTGTTCAATGATTCCGACTTCCTCATCGTCGTTCTTCCAGATAAAGTTACCTTCTTGCAGGAGCGTGGTATTTTCCGGTGTCGCTATGGCCCGCAGTTCGAAGGAACCGCACTGGGAATAACGCCTCGTCCAGCGCAGATATTCAAAGGATTCCACAATGCCTGTAAGCTCCCGGTCTGAATTATAGATATATAGTTCCATCCTTACACCCCCAGAAACTGTGGCCGATAATAAATGCTGACCTCCAGTAGTTCCATATTGACTGAAGCGTCATAACGCAAAGTATTCACCCCGGCGGCAAGCTGGAAAAACGCCGACCCGGTATCCAATAGAGAGAATGCGTTTGTTACTGTCGAGCCGTCAACGCTGACCACGCGCTTTCCGGCAAAATGCGTGTATACCCGGAGTTCATCCCCGATGCTCATTGTCGTGAGGAGCCGGATATATTCCCCTGTGTCCATATTCAGCAGTTCCGGATTTGTCACCGTACCCAGCGCCCGGAACACAATTTCACAGCCGCATGAAACATCGCCAATGTTATCTACCGTGATAATCTGACTGGGCTGACGCATTCCGAATTCCATGCCGCTTTCCGGTATATCCAGTTCGAATTCGAACATTGGTATCCATGATGCCAGTTCCTCGCGAACCTCATTCTGCGTCTCGAAGAACGGAGATGGGCAGAGTAAACTGACAAAAAATCCGGGTATCCGCTGCCGGGTGGAAACTGTAAAGCCCGCTTCCTCAACGACACAGGCAATTTGCCGCTCCCGGTACAGGAGCGTCCCGTTCACCTTGGGGCTGAATATTTGAAGAAAGGTGTGCCTTCGTGCGTAGGCTTCATCAGGTGTGTCCGCGATGACTGTGCCTTCCAGCGTGATATTGCGCATATCCAGTGTTGAGGAGATGTAAAAAGCGCCGTCCTGATCCGGTGCCTTGAACGTGTTAACGGTCTGACGAATGTCGCCAGCACCGTCTATTTTTTTAAGAAAATACGGGCGGCCTTGTTTGAGCGTGATGCTTTTGCCATTTGCATTGATATAGGTTAGTTCCATAACCGTCCCTCCTTTAATACTCCAGTGCCAGCTTGCGCGATAGGTTCTTGAATTCTCTTGCCAGTTCCTTTTCGGACAGTGCTTTCGGCGTCACTACGGAGATGTTCTGCGTAATGTTCGTGCCGGGAACAGATCCGCTTTGCCCGGACATGTCGCCGGTACTGAAATCGAAGCGTGTGGGGATGGCGTTCTGCATATCCCGTGAAACGGCGGACATGGCGTCCTCGAAGCCCACACCGATGCCTTCACCCATGTTCTTACCAAGCCCGGCAAAAAGAGTGGAGGGAGAGTGGATGCCGAAGAAGTCCTTGATACGGTTTACAATCCCACCGAAAAAGCTGCTGATTTTGTTCCACAGCCATGCGCCCGCGTCCGAGATGCCCTGCCACAACCCTTTGATGAGGTTGCCGCCAACCTGAGCCATCTGCCCAATATAGCTGGCGAACGCTTTAACCAATCCCGTGATAATCTGCGGAACCGCCTTGACCACCTCGACGATGATTTTCGGCAGGTTCGCAATCAAAGCAACAAGCAGCTGAACGCCCGCAAGGATAATCTTATCGATGTTCCCGACGATGGCGTTCACCAAACTGCCGACAATCTGCGGGATAGCCTTGACCACCGTTGTAATGATAAGGGGTAGGTTTTTAATCAGCGATATGAGGAGTCGCACCCCCGCATCGATAATGAGTGGGATAGATTGAATGACTGCCGTAATAATCCCGTCGATGATTTGCGGTATGGCTTCCACAATTGCCTCGATAATTACAGGCAGCGCCTCAACCAGAGAGGTCAGCAGCTGAATGCCCGCGTCGATAATCTGTGGTATCGCCGCGATGATAAAGGAAACGATGGCAGTAATAATCGAAGGCAGGGCGGCGATTAACTGCGGAATCGCATCTAGCAGACCCTGGGCAAGCCCAAGAATGAGCTGCAGTGCCGCATCCAGAATCATGGGAAGGTTATCCGCCAAGCCTTGAACGATAGTTGAGACCGCGCTTACTGCCGCTGGGATAAGTTTTGGCAAAGCTGAGCCGATGCCGCCGACAAGAGCCGTTACCAATTGAACCGCCGCGTCGACGAGAAGTGGAAGACTGTCAATCAGCGCTCCGACTATTGTCATCACAGCGTCTACGGCTGCGGGGATGAGTTCGGGCAGGAGCGATAAAATCGTGTTCAGTACCTGCGTGAAGATGTTCGTCACCGTTTCAAGCAGCAAAGGAAGAAGGTCACCGACCGCCTGCAAAATTGCTCCCGTTGCTTGCGGGAGTGCCGCAACGATGTTTTCAAGTACCGGCACGACATTCTTTACTACAGCTTGGAACGCGTCCACAAGGTTCTGCGTCAGATTCGTCATATCAGCATCTGCGTTGCCAAGTCCCGCCGTAAACGAAGATAGGGCTGCCTGCAGCAATCCGATAGAGCCGCTGATGGTTTGCGTGGATTCCCTTGCAAAGTTGCCGGCGTACTGCTCCGTGTTCTCGAAGAACATCTGCATGGCGACTTCGGCTTTTTCGGCATTGCTCGCGCTATTCCATACGAAATCCAGACCCTTCGAGGCGGCGTACGCCTGAATGCTGGTCGCGTTCATTGCAACGCCCAAATTGTCCATCATGGTAAAGTTGCCCTTCGCCGCACCGGTGACGGCTTCCATGGCGGTGGACATATCGATGCCCATGACTGATGCCATATCTGCAGCACGTTGCATGGCCTTTTCAGTCAGCTCCAGACTTTTTTGCTGTGCGATGCCGGAACCCTGAAACAGAGCACCCATTTTGTTGGCCGTAGCTAGATATTCCGACTGGGATACACCGAGATTTTTATACGCTTCCTCGCCTGTTTTTTGAATTGATGCGGCATATGCGCCGAAGACCGCTTCCGAGCCTCCGAGATTCTGTTCCAGCTCGCCGAACTGCTGCACGACTTCTTTGCCCAGCTTGATTGCCGCCGCGCCTGCCGCAACAGCCACCGCACCTATCGTTACGCCGATGCCTTTGAGGACACCTCCCAGCTTTTCAAACCTCGGACCGGATTTCTCCGCTTCGTCAGCGGTGTCCTTCAGTTCGTCGCCAAGATTGTCGGTAGCTTCCGTCGACTGTGCAAGCTCGCGCTCCATGCCGTTAAGCTCCGCCTGTGCCTTGTTCAGCTGAATCTGCCAGTTTTGGGTGCGGCGGTCATTTTCACCGAAGGATTCAGAGGCGTTCTGCAGGGCGGCACGCAAGGTTTCAATCTTGCTTTTCTGCGCGTCGATTTCCTTATTTAGGACTTCATTGCGTGAGGTGAGCGCCTGTACGGATTTGTCGTTTTTATCAAACTGGCTGGTGACCAGCTGCATTTCAGAACCGAGTACCTTGAAGCTCTGGTTGATATCCGAAAGCGCCTTTTTAAACTCGCGCTCGCCCTCAACGCCGATTTTTAAGCCGAAATTGTCCGCCATTTCTGCTCACCTCCTTAGATTCCGGGCGGAATGATATCGTCGATCGTCCGTGTTTTCTTCGGCTTTTCCATGCCGAGAAACTGTTTGTGGCAGGCCCACAGGTCCAGAAACAAGCCGATGGGCATGAGCCAGAATTCCTCCGAGCCCATACCCATCTGCACCGTTCCGTAATAAAGAAGTCGAGTAAAGGTTTCCGCGTCAGTTTGCTGACACAGTCCGTCTACTCGACTTGCGCGTTTTTTAAGGAGGTTTCGTCCTCACTTTCCACGTTGCGCTTGGTGCCTTTGAACATTGCCTCTGTAATCGCATTTTTGTAGGCCGCCAAATCAAGCGGTGAGGTGAGAAGCTCTACCTCTTCCTCTGTCAGGAGCTCCTGCGGGGCATCCTTGTTTTTGAGGTTATGAATTAAAACAGACTGGTTAGCGAGCAGGGTTAAAAGCCACACGATCTCATCCAGCGCCATTTCAAAATTTTCTGATTTCATAAGCTTCTCGCCAAGGTTCTCCAACCCGCCGTACCGTCCTGCAATCGCCTTGGTTGCGCGGGTGGTCAGTACCAGTTCATATTCCTTGCCGCCAATATTGATAGCGGCGCTTCTTTCAGCGGTATTTGTAAAAATGACGTTATCCATTCAGAATCCTCCTTACGGCTCCGGTGTATAGACCGGTTCATAAACCTCGGTGAACCAACCGGTGATTGTAGCGGAAGCAACTCCGGCGTCGCCTTCGGTAACCTCCGCTTTCCACGGATGTTTGCCAAAAGCATCCAGCTTATTGCGGCGCATGACCGTCCCTTCGATAGTCGGCGTGGAGAAAGTGATGGAGTCTGCCTTGGTCTGCAGATTGGTCGCTGGCAGGCCGAATTTTACGCGGTAAAGCCAGAAATAACGGTAGGTACCGTTTGCTTTCTTTGCGCGGAAGCCTACCGCGACAGGCGTTCCCACATTTTCACTGGCGGAGATCAGTACGCCGTTATCGTCTGTGGATGCGCCGGTCAGATCCGCCGCTGCCGTGGGGCCGATGTCGTCAACGCCGAGGGTGAGCGTACCGCTGTTGAAGTCTTTCACCACTTCGGCGGCACCGTCGTCAGCGTATAATATTGCCTCCACCAGTTCCACCGAGAGTTCGGCGGTGATGGCTTTGGCAAGCACCAAAGGCGTAGAGTAGGTTTCTTCGCCGTTGGAATCCTCGGTTATTTTTGAATAATACAGTTTATCAAGACCGATTGTCGCCATAATTTATTCCTCCGTTTCGTATGATTTTTCCACATCAATGGCGTAGTGGTGGTAGCCGGTATCGTCCTCATGGCCGATATACCGGCGGTCGGTAATCGTAAATTCTGCTCCCAGAAGCAGCGCTGTTATCTGCCTTTTCCTCTGGAGGTAGTTGCCTTTGGAAAACAGCGAAATCCGCACTTCGGAGATATCGAAGAGCGGTGTGTTATTTCCAAACAGGGCAAATTCGTCCGTCATGGGTGTGAATACAAGGTATTCGTCGGGAGGAACGCCGGAAAAAACGCCCGTTTCCACAGGGAGAACAGGCGAAAGCAATGTGTTCAATTCTGTTAAAATGCTCATATTCCGTCGACCTCCTCCTGAAGCTTTGACTTCATGGTTTCAATGCAGGCGCTTTTGCTCTGAGTCCTTGCGGGCTTTAAAAAAGGCTTGGGCGGCTGGCCGGATTTGCCGTATTCGAGAATGTTGGCAATTTTGGCGTTGGAGTTCCCATCAGAGCGCGGCTCGGCAAAACCAATTTTAACATCCCAGTTACCGTTCCGGTTCTGCTTGGCTGGAGAAAGCCCGAGGGAGCGTTCCAGTTCGCCGGTGGAGCGGCTTTTTTCCTTTGTGCCGCTGCCGACTGCACTTGACAGATTCGACTTCACTTTGGTCAGAACAACCTCGCCACCAGCTTCCAACACTTTGGGGATTATTACGTCTGTTTGGTCAGCTAGCCGGGAAACCTTCAAAAGAAATTCCTCCGGCATCTTAATTTGGACTTTTGCCATTACCTCACCGTCCCTTCCTGCTTTTCTGCGAGCACTTCGACATACATCCCACGCCCGCGAACATCCTCCGCGCTGACAATTCGATATTGCTCATTACCGCAGACGATAAACAGAGAAGTAGTAATCTCTGTACCAGGAATCTTCCGAAAACGGAAGAGGGCCGTCGCTTCGCTGAACACCGCCATATTCGCCCATCGCTCGTTTCCGTGGCGGTCCTCTTTGTATGCGCGGATAGAAGCAACAACATGGTCTCCGTTGGTAACAAAGCCGTCCGCGTCCTTCACCGGGGTGGTGGAGATGATGTCAATCTGGGTGTTCATCTTGCCAAAGGACATAATCACACCTTCCAATCCCGGTCAAGCCGAAGAAGCATATTGACCGTATCCCACACCTGCTGCCCCGCCTGTACACTATCGCCAAAAAAGCCGGCCGTGCTGCCGTCCCGACTTTCATAAAAGAAGGACGACAGCATAATCACGGCCTGCTCTGTGGTGGACGGCATGGACGTTTCCTCATAATAGCCCTTGGAAACATGCTGGTAGCTTTCGGCATAGGAGACGGCGGCGGCAATATATCTCAGCAGCAGGCCGTCGTCCTCGTCGTGTGAAAGAATGAGGTGCGTTTTGACTTTGGGGAGAAGGTTATCAGCTTTCATGCCGTCCGCCTCCTTGTCATTCTTCGTCCGCCACCATCAAACCCGCCGCTTTCAGCTTGGCAAGCAGGGCATTGAAATCTGTAACCAGACCGGCGGCATCGGTGGCAGTGCTGTCCGCCTGATTTTCCGCAGCAGGAAGCCCCGTTACAGAGGCTCCCTCCAGAATTTCGAGTGTCCCGCCAATGACGGTTTTCTCACCGCCCTGTTCGGTGTAGTTTTTTGCGTTATATTCGCTCATGAATTAACCCTCCTTAAGCGTGCTGCTTGAGCAGCTTGATGCCCTCGGGCAGTACGGTCTTGCCGTCCACACGCTGGAAAGCGTAGAAACCGGTCTGCAGGTTGGCGATATGCAGTTCGTCCGCACGGCGCACGGTTCTGCCACTGCGGTCGGCAATCCAGTAGTTCTGGAAGTCGCCGAAAGCAACGGTATATGCACCTGCCGCAATGGTTGGAGCATACTGGGAGACATACACCGGGAAACCGAGAAGACGGTCAGGCTGACCTGCCTGCAGAGACGGCTGCCACATATATGCGCCGTTGCCGTCCTTCAGTTTGCGGATGCCTGCGAGAGTGGCGCTGCTCAAAACAAACACGGCATTTTTCTTATAGCCATCCTTGAGGGAATAGGTTAGGTCGATGATTTCATCAGCCTTAATATCCGCCGCAGTTGCGGTGGTTACGCCGACGTCGCCGCCACTCGCGGTGAAGATGCCCGTGGGCTGACCGCTGCCGTTACCGACGCAGAATGCCTGCTCTTCCTTCGCCGCAAAAGCGCGGGCGAAGTTGTCGATGAGGTAGGCTTCGAGATCAAACATGGAATCCTGAAGCAGTTCCTCTGAAACCAGCGCCGCCGCACGGAGCGTATAAGCGTCAAGGGAGAGTTGATTGAAGGTAGGAGTGCTGGGCGTAAACGTACCGCTTTCCGCTACCCAGTCGGCGGACACATCGGTGAGTGCTACGTTAATTCTGTGCGGTGCGGCGGTGGTGATAACCTTTGCCAGAGAACGAATTACATTCTCACGGGCAAGCGCCTGCACAAGGGTGCTGTCAAATTCAACCGGAACGATATAGCCGCCGGTAGAAGGAGTGCCTTCCTCCATAACATTGTGAATCGGCCGCTTACCGCGCACGAGGTTCAAGAAGTCCTCGCGGTATTCGGCGGTCGCTCTGGGGCTGACGGGCTTTCCGTTCTGTGCGTTGGGTTTTACCGTAATGGGCGAGCTGGTCGGCTGAGCCATAGCGGCGTCTCTTGCCACGCGGTCTTCCTCAATGGCAATCTGATGCGCCATTGCGTCCACATCCGCGAGCATCTTGTCATAGGTCGCATTGTCTTCGGGAGAGAGGACGCCATCCTTGGCGCGAGTATCGAGGAACGCCTTTGCCGCGTCCCATGCCTTTGCGCGTTTTTCACGCATTTCGAGTACCTTTTTCATAATCAAATACCTCCGTTAAATGTATTTACGGGCTTGCAGTTTCTGCATAGCCGCTTCGATGGAAACGCCGACCGGCGCATCCTGCTTCTTTTGCTCCGGCTTTGGAGCGGATTTAGAGATGAGCTTGTTCATAAGCGAATTGGTAACCGCCCTGCGGGAAAATGCAAAGACCACATCTTCGGTATGACCGCGCTTGGAGTCCTCCAAGATGCCGTCTGCGAAGCCCAGCTCGATTGCCTTGTTGGCGTTCATCCAGGTTTCGCCGTCCATGAGATGAGATATTTTCGCTCTCGACTGCCCTGTTTTGATTTCATAAGCGTTGATGATGCTTTCCTTGACCTCGTCCAGCATGGCGATGGCCTTCTGCATTTCCTCGGTATCGCCAATAGCAATTGACATCGGATTATGAATCATCAGCAGCGCCGTTGGAGCCATAAGCACCTGTGTACCCGCCATTGCGATGACCGAAGCGGCACTCGCCGCCAGACCGTCAATTTTTACTGTGACATTGCCTGTATAATCCATGAGCATGGTGTAAATCTGTGAAGCCGCCACGCAGTCCCCGCCGGGAGAGTTGATCCACACCACGATATCTCCGCTGCCGGAAAACAGCTCATCCTTGAACATTCTGGGTGTGATTTCATCGTCCCACCAGCTTTCGTCCGCAATGGTGCCGTCGAGGTAAAGAGTACGGACGCCCAATTCATCATCGTTTTCCCAGTTCCAGAAATGCGTTTTATCACGCGCTCTGACGGGAACTTTGCTTGGGCTTTGTGCCCGATTTGTTTTGTCCATCTGAGGTTTCCTCCGTTTCTGTTATAGTTGTGTTTGCAAACGCGCCAGCGTCCTGCAATTTGGTCATTGCTCCGTTTATAAGGTATAGGTCACCGCCGAGCTCCGTCGGTATCCGGTCGAGATTCTCAAGCTGCCTGATATCGTTTGCGCTCATCCAGCCGTTTTGCCGCGCTGTAGCGTAACCTGTCATGCGGCTGGCATAATCGCCTCGAAGCAGTCCGTCCACATTGAATTTTGTGAACACATCACGCTTTTCGCTTTCAAGAAGAAGTGACTTGTTCATCGCCTGTTCCCAGCGAACGACCCACGGGTCGAGCGTGTATTTCACAAACTCCAGCGACTGCTGTTCAATATTAGAAAAGCTCGACTTTTCGAGATCCGCCAACATATGAGGTGGGACTCTGAAAATTCGAGCTATCTCATTGATCTGGAATTTCCGCGTCTCTAAAAACTGCGCCTGTTCGGGAGAAATGGCGATAGGCGTATACTTGAGCCCTTCCTCAAGTACGGCGATTTTGTTGCTGTTGCCACTGCCGCCGAAGGTGGACTGCCAGCTTTGCCTTATCCGCTCCGGGTCCTTTATGGTGCCGGGATGCTCCAACACGCCGCTTGGTGCCGCGCCGTTGGCAAAAAATTTAGCGCCGTATTCCTCGGCGGCGATAGCAAGACCCACGGCGTTTTTTGCCATTGCAATCGGCGAGTAGCCGACCAGTCCGTCAAAGCCCAAACCGAGAATATGCAGCACATCGCTTGGCGCGAGAATAACGTCGCTCGGCTTGTTCCTGCTGACCTCCGGCGCGTCATCGCTATTTTTTCTGTAGCGGTAATACAGCCGTCCCTGCGAATCCCGATCAACAGTCATGCGGTCGGGCATAAGAGGGTACAGCGCTACGACATCGCCGCGAGCGTTTCGGATAATCTGTGCGTAGGCGTTACCCGTCAGCAGAAGATGGTTCATCATGGTCTCCCGGAAAACAAACGATGTCATTTCCGGGTTTGGTTCGTCGTGTAGCACACGCCACAGCGGATGGTCGAGATATTTGTCCTTACTGCCGTCGTCGCCGTATTTATATACAAACAGTGGCAGACCAGCGATTGCTTCGGATAATATACGAACGCAGGAGTAAACCGCTGTCATTTGCATGGCCGTTCTTTCATTGACGACCTTGCCGGAGGACGAGCCACCCCATAAAAAACTGGTGCCGCCTAAGTTTTTAGGCTTATCGCGGGCTTTGAATATTCCTTGAAAGATGTTCATAGGCAGTTCCCTCCAATTAAAAAACGAGCAGTCCGCGTGTGTCATACACGCTTTCGCCCGTATCGTTTCCGCACCGAATCGCCCGGTCGAGCGCCATAATAGTGGCGACTGCGCCGTCGATTTTCTCTGTGGATTTTTCCTTATCTGCTTTGATATTTCCAGCCGGGTCGGTGCGGATATAGATGTTGTCCATCATCCAGCGGAGCACCGGGTGGCCGCCGTGGGCGAGCTTTTTTTCCAGCGTCAGCTTCATCAGTTCTTTGGTCGGAGGGCTCATATCCTTAAAGCCCTGCCCGAACGGCACGACCGAGAAGCCAAGCGTTTCAAGATTTTGCGTCATTTGTACCGCTCCCCAGCGGTCAAAAGCAATTTCACGGATGTTGTACTTCTCACCGAGGGCTTCAATGAACTGCTCGATGTAGCCGTAATGCACTACATTGCCCTCGGTGGTATGCAGAAATCCCTGCTTATTCCAGACGTCATAATTCACATGGTCGCGCCGAACGCGCAGGTCAATATTATCCTCCGGTATCCAGAAGTACGGCAGAATGCGGTATTTATCCGCCTCATCTTCCGGAGGGAATACCAGCACGAACGCCGTGATATCGGCAGAGGACGAAAGGTCAAGGCCACCGTAGCAGACCCGCCCTTCAAGCAACTTTTCATCCACGGGGAATGCGCAGGCATCCCATTTGTCCATCGGCATCCAGCGTACCGCCTGTTTTACCCATTGGTTCAGTCGGAGTTGCCGGAAGCTGTTCTCCTCGGCGGGGTTCTGCTTTGCCGACTCAAATGCAGCTCTGACTTTATCCATGCCTACCGTGATACCGAGGGAGGGATTTGCTTTTTTCCACACCTTGGGGTCTGTCCAATCATCCTCTTGCGCCGCGCCGTAAATCACCGGGTAGAAGGTAGGGTCATGCTTTCTGCCATCAATAATATCCAGCGCTTTCTGATGGACCTCCCAGCAGATGCTGTTCTGGTTATCCCCGGCGGTGGTGATCAAAAAATACAGCGGTTGCATTCTCGCATCGCCGCTGCCCTTGGTCATAACGTCATATAGTTTTCTGTTTGGCTGGGTGTGCAGTTCATCAAATACAACACCGTGGGTGTTAAAACCGTGCTTGTTACCGACGTCGGCGGAAAGCACCTGATAGATGCTGCCGGTCGGCTGATAGATGAGCCGCTTGGTTGCGTCCAGTATTTTGACACGCTTTGAGAGCGCCGGACACATTCGAACCATATCCGCCGCCACGTTGAAAACGATGGACGCTTGATTTCGGTCTGCGGCACACCCATAGACCTCGGCGCGTTCTTCGTTATCCCCGCAGGTGAGAAGCAGTGCGACAGCCGCCGCAAGCTCGGATTTGCCCATCTTTTTCGGGATTTCCACGTAGGCGGTGTTGAACTGGCGGTAGCCGTTGGGTTTGAGGGTTCCAAAGATATCACGAATAATCTGTTCCTGCCAATCGATAAGCTCGAAGGGCTTTCCGGCCCAGGTGCCCTTGGTATGGCAGAGAGCTTCGACAAACGCTACTGCATAATCGGCGGCGGTTTTGTCGTAAACGGAATCCGTCGCTTTAAACCGTGTCGATTTGTATTTTTTTAGTTTACGGATATCGACCGCCTCCTTCCGAGCATAAAAATAGACCGCCATCGGCAGTCCTTCAAAATTTATCTGTACGAGATACAGCCCCATGCAGGGCGGAATCTCGGCTATCTTATTAGCGTCGATTAGTAGTTTTCACTGTGCAGCAGAAGTTCAAGGGCAAGCTGTGCGTCTGGGTCGGCGGGTTTCACATCCCAGCCTCTGTCATAGTTGGCGACAACCTTGCCATCGCGCTTGAGCATCAACTTACTGATTCTGCCGCCGTCGATACCGAATTGCGAACCTTCGTCGTACTGCTTCATCCAGTAATGAAAAACGCTGTCGTGAATTTTCAGGCTTCCTTCTTTCCACATAGCCGCGTCCTCCTTAAAATCTCTTGATGCTGGCGTTGTCATCGGCATCGAAGCTCACGTTGTAACGGATTTCACAGCCGTCGGCGTTTTTGGTAATCACTCGAATGCCGCCTTCAAAAGCTGAGTACATTCTGTCGATTTTCTCGCCCTGCGGCAGTTGGCTTTCAATTTGCTTAATCTGTTTTTCGGTCATTTTCGTTTCCTCCGTTTGTGTGTTTTCCCTTTCGGTAGTCACATATTAACTCTGAAAGCACACTATATCCAGACAATTACGCGATAAATCTGGGCATAAACTACACGATCTTTCAAGCGAATACCACCAGTTGAATTGTGTAGTATACACCTGCTATTCCTCACCTGTGAGGATAAAGCGGACGTATTGGTCCTTATGTTCTTCAAGGAAAACCACCAGTTCGAAGAAGTTCATTTCATGGGCCATGCGCTGAACGATATTGACATCAAACATATTTGTCAGCCCGGTATTGCGAATGGTGAGGATTTGCTCGCGTACCTTATTTGTCATCGTCGCATCTCCTGCAAAGGTCCTCGCCGTAGACCACTTGGAGCGAACTCCCATTGTCCCACGCAACCCCCAGGCTGCCGATGTCATCCACATACCGCACGGTGCCTTTTGTTCCGATGGGTGGAGCCTGCACATCGTCCATACGGAGAAGCTCCACACGGCAGCCCACTGGGTACTGTTTTCGGATACGCTCAACGGTTTCTCTTGATGGAAAATTATTGCTCATTATCGTTTCCTCCCAAAATGGCTTTAATTTCGGCGCGTACAGCGGGATCGGCTTTTGCTTTATCAAGGTCGTCCTGCGAGAAGCCTTTTTTCTGTCCGTCCTTGAAAGCTGAGCTACCGGAGAGATTTTTCAGCAGAATTTTTCGTTCCTCTTTGTATGCCGAGCCTATGAAGCCGAGCCGCAGGAGAAAACAGCGGAAAGCGTATTTATCGTTATCGGTATCCTTTTCCTTTGCGGTGACACGCTTTTGCACTCTCGCCATCTCGCAGAGTGCAGCCACTAAATGCGTGTATGCCTTGACTGCATCTGCATCGGTGCCGTCCTCAAACCAAGGGAACCGCACCTTGTCATCTGTTATTTCAAGTTCGAGCGTTTCCGCGCCGAGTGCCTTTTTAATAAGGCTGTCTTTGCTTTCGACCAGCTTCTTGAGGTTGTCGAGTGCTACGTTGGTGAAAGAGGAGCGCGGCATTTCAATTACCAGTCCGATGTCCTCGCCAAGTTCGGGAACATCGCTTGGCTGCATTCCGTTTTCGCCTTGGTAGTTTTCGCGGCGGGTACGGCCCAGCCCCAATTCTTCACGACCATCCATCCTCAGGCCCTCAAAGGCAAGTACTTCATCCAATTGTCTTTGCATGGTGTCGGTAATGGGCGCATCGGGGTTGACATACTGTCCGGGGTGGTGCTGGTCAATATCCGGTAATTCATCAAGTGCCCCCATACCACCAAGCCCACTCTCGTAGGTGTCAGTTTCGTCATACTTGCGACTGTCGCCGTCTGCGTCAAAGCCCGCTTGATGGATGGTATCCTCCAAGTCAAGGTTGTCTGGACCCGTAAGCGTTCCGTCCTTATCGATGCGGTAGGCTCCGACCTCGTAGGCGAAGGTAGGAGCACCGAGGTAGTTAGTTGGGGCACCCAGCGCCGTGCTGATTGCTCCGACCAGTGATTTGCGTTCGCTGCCTGTTACATTGTATTTGAGTTCCATTTTTCAAACCGCCTTTCTTTTTTTCGGTATTACATTAATCACTCTAAACCGCTTATATAGCAACAGTTTTATGCGATTTCTGTAGAGAATACTGTACCGATTATTCGGCGGTTTCTTGTGTAGATAACACAATGCCCGACAGAGCAAAACAAACTCATAGCAGGGCATCTCTGTCGTCAAAAAGAAAGCCGAGTGTGAGTTTACTCATCGACAGCCACTTCTGCATATTTCATCGTGACACCATCGCGGGTAACGGAAACACCGTCTGCATTGCCGACTTGCTCGATATACCGTTTTACAATGACGTCGCAGTATTTCTCATCAAGCTCTATGGTAAAGCATATCCTGTCGGACTGCTCGCAGGCGATGAGTGTGGACCCGCTGCCGCCGAAGGGGTCAAGCACCATGCAGTTTGTGAGGCTGCTGTTCATAATCGGATATGCCAGCAGCGCTATCGGCTTCATGGTGGGGTGGTCGGCATTCTTCTTTGGCTTTTCAAATTCCCAGATGGTGGTCTGCTTGCGGTCGGCATACCAGTTGTGCTTGCCTTTCTTCTTCCATCCGAAGAGGACAGGTTCATGCTGCCACTGATAGGGCGAGCGTCCCAGCACCAGCGACGGCTTCTTCCAGATGCAGCACCCGGAAAGCTGAAAGCCCGCGTCCGAGAACGCTTTTCGGAAGTTCAACCCTTCAGTGTCGGCATGGAACACATAAATGGAAGCATCCTGCGCCATCGCCGCTTCGGTGTTTGTAAACGCCGCAAGCAGGAAGTCATAGAACGCTTCGTTACCCATATTGTCGTTTTTGATTTTGCCCGCCGTTCCTTCATAATTGACATTGTATGGCGGATCGGTCACCACCAGATTTGCGAGCTTCCCGTTCATCAGAGCGGTGAAGGTGTCGGCTTTGGTAGAATCACCGCATACCAGCCGATGCCGGCCAAGCGTCCAGATATCACCGAGCTTTGTAACGGCGGGCTTTTTAAGTTCTGCGTCAACATCAAAATCATCGTCGTGGATACCATCCTTGAGCGAATCCTTGAATAGGTCGTCAATTTCTCCGGGGTCGAAGCCCGTGAGCGACACATCAAATTCCGCACCCTGCAGGTCGGCGATGAGGAGCGCTAGCTTGTCTTTATCCCAGTCACCATTGATTTTATTGAGCGCAACATTAAGCGCTTTTTCCTTTTCAGCGTCTATCTCAACAACTACGCAATCGACCTCGGTGACACCCATACCGAGCAGCACCTTTAATCTCTGATGACCGCCAACGACATGGGAGGTGGCTTTATTCCATATAACGGGTTCGACATAGCCGAACTCCTCAAGCGAGCGTTTCAGCTTTTCATATTCGGGATCGCCAGGCTTTAGGTCTTTGCGAGGATTGTAATCGGCGGGAACAAGCCGATCAGTCTGAATCTTTTCTATCAGCATAGCTTTCAGCCGCCTTTCCGAGCGGTAAGTAACCGCTCCATCACATCATCCTGCGGATTGGCTCCACCATACTCGCCGGTGCAGTTTTCCTTGACGATCTGGAAAATTTCCATCCACAGACGGTTCGTCTGGTTCATGTAGTTCTGGCCCATCGCCACATAGGGACTTTGAATGGCGTTACCCGTTGTGGGGTGTTTTGCCAGAAAGCCATATTCGGTAACCGCTTCCTCGCATTGAATCCACCGGGCCACGCTCATGGCGTAGCGTTCCAAAAGCTGTGGTGAAACGAGCGCCGCACAGCCGCGCTCATTCAGCCATTGCCATGTGTTTTTGTAAATGTCTGCTGCCACAAGCGTCTTGCCGTCCTTTTGCACGGCTTCGAGCATTTTGTTCGGTTCTGGCATCGCCTGACCTTGCAGGTCGGCTGTGTCAGAAAACTCCATCACAGTTAATTTTCTGCCACCGGGATTGCCAGCTGATATTTTATCGGCGAGAGGCTTCTTTTTTGCGCCTGCACCGATGCGAGCACCGCCTCTGTTGGTGCCGTCTTTCGCCATATTCATCACACTCCTTGCACACTGGGGCTATTCCACCGTTTGAAACCGCGTTTTTCAGCACAAAGCCCCACGCCGCTGTCCAGATTTTTTTGTTTTAGAGATTTTGATACCCCCACCGGGAGAGACCATGAAAAATGGATTGCTTTGAGGCATCGTACCAAAATGTAAACGATGCCTCTTTCAATATCCTTTTCCCCATCGGTCGCCGCTCTCGGCAGTGATGCGAGAGTGACAGGCTTTGCAAAGAGACATAAGGTTCTCGGCATTGCTGTTGCCGCCCTTAGAGAGCGGGAGAATGTGGTGCACCTCCTCGGCGGGCGTTAGCTTTCCTTGCTTTTGGCATTCCTCACAAAGAGGGTGCGCCTTGATGTAGCGGTCGCGGATTCGTTTCCAGCTACGGCCGTATCGTTTGTTTGACGCAGGGTCACGCTCGTACTGGTTGTAGCGTTTGTCCATGACCTTCTGGTGCTCGGCACAGTATTGCTCACGCACGGCGAGCCGACCGCAGCCGGGGTAGGCGCAGGGACGTTTCGGTTTGTATGGCATTCGGTTCACCTCCTTCGGGGCATAAAGAAAGCCCTGCGGGATTGCTCCCACAAGGCTCATCTTCATTCTGCTTTCTTGATTATAATACTATCATAAGTGGCAGGTGTCTTTCAGTGTCTTTTCGTGTCCACTTCCGGCGAAGCGGGAATGCTACATTCCTCCAGTGCCCAGTTGTGGAGCTTATGTGTGTACCGCAGGTCATAACCCATGTCCACAGCAATTTTTTCCCAAGACAAGAAACAGAGATAACGCTTCTCCAAAAGGGTCTGGTGTTCCGGGTTGGATACCGCTTTGATGACGCCCATAATTTCTTTCTTGAGGTCAACCAGCTTATCGATGTCACGGTTGATTTCGTTCTGCAGGTCAACAATTTTACAAATGGCGTCTGCCATGCGGGAGGTTGAACCGCTGGAATTGCGGGGCATACCGGTCAGCACTGACGTACAGGTTGTTGCCAGCTCGTTCAGTGAATCGATCTGCTGAAGCTTTGATTTGATACGCATATCAAGGTAACGCGCCTGAGAAAGGTAGGTCTTAGTAGTCATAGCACACCTTCTCCTTTCTCAGCTTGGAGATTAGCAGTTCCGGGTCAAGGCCGGTCAACACGCCGAACCAGCCGGAACGGAAGAAACGCTCAATGCTGGCAAGCTCACGCTCGTCGTCGTGAAGCCGGTAATCCTTCACGGCCTGCAGCACAATGGCGTTTGCAAGGTTCTCATAGGGGTTGTTCATAATCTGTACCTCCGATTTTTATTTCTCTCGGATTGGCACGGATTGTCATAGATTTTCTCAGATGTGCAGGTCGGCTCTTACCGCCGCTATCAAAGCGGCCTGAGTGCTGTCCTTTTTCGACAGTACCCGCAGAATCCGCTCGTCAATAGTTCCTTTGGCGACGATGTGCTGCACCACAACCGTTTCGGCACTCTGGCCCTGCCGCCACAGACGGGCGTTGGTCTGCTGATATAATTCCAGTGACCAGGTCAGCCCAAACCAGACGATGCAGGAGCCGCCGCTTTGAAGGTTCAGCCCGTGACCGGCGGAGGCGGGGTGGATTAGTGCCACGGGCAGTTCACCGGTGTTCCACCTGCGGATACTGTCGGCGCTGTCCAGCTTGGAGAACGGGATACGGAGCTTGTGCAGCCGTTCAGTGATCCGGGCAAGGTCATGCTTAAACCAATAGGCCACAAGAAGCGGCTTGCCACCAGCAGCTTCGATGATATCCTCCAGTGCGTCCAGCTTTTGTTCATGGATAGTAAGGGTGCTGCCGTCGTCGGTATATATCGCGCCGTTTGCCATCTGGCATAGCTTCCCGGTGAGAGCGGCGGCATTTGCGGCGGTGATGTCGCCATCCGGGAACTGCAGTACGAGCTCGCTTTTCAGAACATCATAACGCTGGCGCTCCTCTTCGGAGAGGTGGATGGTGTATTCGCTGCTGATCAGCTCCGGCATTCTTAAAAGATCGGTTGACTTCATAGAGATGGTGATGTCAGAGATTTTGTCATAGATCCGTTGCTCTGCGCCTGGGAGTGGCTTGTAGCTGAAGATGACCTGACCATTGCGCTTGTCTGGCATGAAGTAGTCAAGCCGGTAGTGGCTGATGAAACGTCCGAGGCGAGCACCCATATCCAGCAGTCGGAACTCAGCCCACAAATCCATGAGGCCATTGCTGCTTGGCGTTCCGGTTAATCCGATGATGCGTTTTACCGTGGGTCGCACCTTCATCAGCGCTCGGAAGCGCTTTGCTTGGTAGTTTTTGAATGAGGACAGCTCGTCAACTACGACAGTGTCGAAGTTAAATGGCAGCTTGCTGTCCTCAATGAGCCATTGGACGTTTTCTCTGTTAATGATGTAAATGTCGGCCGGTTTTATCAGTGCCGCACGGCGCTCTGCTTCGGTGCCGACTGCCACGGAGCAGATGAGGTTCTGCAGGTGGTCCCACTTATCTGCTTCAGTTGGCCATGTGTCCCGTGCCACTCGCAGTGGTGCGATTACCAAAATGCGATGCGCCTCGAAGCTGTCAAACAGCAGGTCGTTCAGCGCCGTCAGCGTGATACTCGTCTTGCCAAGGCCCATATCCAACAGAACGGCGGCAATGGGGTGTTCCTCGATGTAGTCGATGGCGTATTTCTGGTAGTTATGTGGTTCGTATTTCATCAAGAATCCCTCCAATCTGTCGCTCGTCATCCAAAACATAGACTCTGAAACCGAGCCCTCGTAGTAATCTGTGTCTTGCCAGTTGCAGCGGTCTCGGCTTTTCACCGGGAGACTTTGCTTCCACGAAAGCCATGTGGCTACCCGGTAAAAGTATGATGCGGTCGGGCATACCGTCAAAGCCAGGGCTTGTGAACTTCGGTGCGATACCGCCAACCGCTTTGACTTCCTGAACCAGTTTTTTTTCAATTGCTTTTTCTCTCATATTCTCACGCCCCATCAGGGATTTTAAGGAGGGGTAACCTCGGCGCAGGTCATTTATAAAAATTTTCTTAGACTTATTTTTTAAGGTCTTAAGAGACTTTTTGTATATGACCTTTATCGAGGTTACCCCATAGTCCATCAGTTCAGGAAATCCTCAAAATCTCCGTCGTCGGTTTTTAGTCGCAGTCCTGTAAAGAACCGCTTGTTTTTGACCTTGATACGGCCATACCCAGCAGCCTCCAGTGCAGAATAGAAATCAGTGGTACTGCGGATATACTCATTGGTGTCAATGCAATAATTCCGATACGTCTGATAAAGCGCACTGGAACTTTCCCGGAAACTCGCTCCAAGCTCACATTTGTCCTCAAGGAAATGGCCAAACCAGTCGTTCTGCGCCCGGTACTCCGCAATGGCTTTTTGCACACATTCCGGTACCGGAATTTTGTAATCCAGTGCAATGACTTTTTTGGCACCATCAATAATCCACGCGAGAATACTTTCACCGGCTTTCTGATAAAGGTACTCACCGTAGTTCTTGATATCGCTGCTGCCTTCAATTTTGGCATCAAATGGAATGACAATCAGCCTGCGCCAGATACCGTCATCAGAGGCACTGACCTTCGGCAGGTGGTTGGTATAGAGGACCAGAGTGTGACAGGGCGTGAAGCTGAATGGGTCCTTGTACTTTTTCTCGGCAAAAACATCATCTGTGGAGCAAAGCTGCTTGACAGTAGAATCGTTAAGCCTTGCGCCTTCCTGCATTTCGGCGGCGATGAGCAGTCGCTTGCCCTTGACCTCGGCCATCTCCGGTTTAATGTTCCGGCGGCATCCGACCGTCAGCGTGTCAGCAGAGATGTTGCCGCTGTAAAGGCCGAGTACACGGGAGACTGCATTCCAGAAGGTGGACTTACCGTTGCGCCCGCCGCCGTAAGCAATAATCAGAGCTTCCACATAAACCTTCCCGATGGCAGCGAGACCGCAAATCATCTGTACATAGTCGATAAGCTCCTGATTGCCGCAGAAGATGAGGTTTAAGCTGTCCAGCCAAAGCTGTTCGCCCTTGTTGCTGGGTGATACCGAGGTCATTTTGGTGATAAAATCCTCCGGCGAATGTTCTCTGGCTCCAACCATGCCTTTTCTCAAATCGTAAGTAGCAGCGGGTGTGCACAGTAGAAAGCAGTCGGCATCAAGGTCACGCGGCGAGATCTCCAGCATGGGATGAGACTCTTTCAGCGTTGCGGTGATATTTTTGGAATCCCGGCGGCGTATGGCGAAGGACTGATATGCTTTGGCCGCAAGAAAATCCCGATATGTTTCAAGCTGCGCATCGTTCATAAGAGACTCGGCCTTTGCTTTGGAGGTGTTTTCAATAATCTCCTGACCGCCGTTTTCCGTCAGCAGTTTCATCGCCGATTGCAGGTCTTTCGTGGCTTCCGTGAGCTGGCGACGGGTCAGCTCATGGGCGACGGCCTGTGCGCCGGGCTCACTTTCCTGCCAATAGTGCTCGTTGTAGCGGATAAAGTGCGTAGCCGGAGAGTACCGCAGCTCACAAGAGAAGTATTTCGCCAGCACTTCCGCCTGTCCGACATCGGAGTAATCGCCGGGTTTATATGACGCTGGGTCGTTATATACCTCCGGTGGCACATATCCATCCTGCTGTTGAACCTTTGCAAAGAAGCGCTGGGCGCTGTGCCAGATGGTTTGAAACTCGCCATCCTCCAGCGGTGGTGAACATTTTGCGGCTTCCTCCAAAAAGCACTGGTAGGCAGCATCGCCATCACCATATTTTTTGATAACGCGCCCGGCGAAGCGGGACATGGTGGCGTTGCGACTGCCCTCCGGAATGACCTGATTGGCACGAAGACCACTGGTCATATCCACATCAAAATCGTCGCCTTCCAAAAATGCGCTTAATTTCATGCTGCCTTCGTAAATCTCCACCTCCGGCGAATTGGTACCGAAGAAAAAACGAGCAGCATCCAGTGCCTTGGTGTCAAAATACGGGAATATGGCGTTGGCCAGCTTCTTCATATCGCTGTAGCAAGTTGCGTCTGCTATGTGGTCGATGGGAAAAAGAACATGGAACTTCGGCCGAGCGGGTTTACCGTTCTTTTCACGCATATTGGACCGGCTGTAGTGAACGGCAAAGGTCACGCCGGGAAACGCCTCCATAACATCGGCTGGCAGCATCCAATCTTCAGGGTTTTCCGAGTGGTCGTTATCACAGTCCACAGGCAGGCAGTCGCTGCCTATGAAGTTATCGCCGTTTCGATAGTTGTTTTTGTACTCTGCGCACACATAGTCTCGACCGACCGCAGCGGCCAGCGATGCTGAATCGGTAATTTCCACCTTGTGAGGATAGGAGCAATTGCCGGGGTTGCCGATAAAATCAGAATGATAAATGGTGAACATCAAACCTGCACCTCCTCGCAGTTTTCGGTAAAGTAGCGCAAACGGTAGTTCTTCCACTTGGCCCTTTTGATTTCAGCCTCCATACCGGCCGAGATAATGCTGCCGAACACCCATACCTCTGAGCATTTGCTCATCAGGGCGTTTCCGAAGAACAACCCAAGCTGGCGCTCGGCGGGATTATCATCGTTTAGAAACTGTGGGAACAGCAGGTGCGGTGCGACGGGAATGTAGCCATTGTCCACGGCATATCGGCTGTAGCACTGCGCGGCCTTCACGTTACCTTCCACATCTCCTGAAAATGGAGAGCAAATATATATGATAGGCCGGAATGCTCGAAGCGCCCGTTCCTCTTTTTCAATAATGGACATTGCTTCATAGGCAGTTGGGTCGTAATAGCCCTCACTGTTGTATTTGTCTATACTCATTAGGAACACTCCTTTCACGGCGGACTTTTTGCCCACCTCTAAATCTCACTGGAACAAAAAGCCCACTTTGGACGAAACCCTTTAATCTTTTTTATAAAAATCTGTCTCGTAGCCATCGGCACGGAGTAGCAGCCCTTTTGCCCATGGCGGCGTCCGACCCATATGCTGGCAGACAGCATCCAGCGACATGTGCGTATCGGCTTCGATTACAACTTCGTCGTGGATATGCATGACAATGGAACAGCACCGGAGTGTCTGCATGGCATAGCAGAGTATGTCGCGGGCCGTGGCTTGAACGATGTTTTCCACGAACTTCGGCCCATAAGAATCCAGCCGCTCCCATTTCTTTTTGCCGCCTACACCTTCGTAAGTAATGCAACTGCCGCCGAACTTGTTCTCGCCGATGCGCGGCTTTACATAGGCAAGCTGCCTACCAGACGGAAGTGTGATGAACAGCATCCCGCTCCGGCAGGTAAAAACGATGCCGTTGGTTTCATTGGTATGCTTGTGACGAACTGCCTCCATCGCGGCGCGGTCAACGTCCCACCAGAATTTCACGATGCGCGGATTGGACTGCCGCCATGCGTCAACGAGCGGAGGAAGCTCATCTTCAGCAAGGCCCATTTCAAGAGCACCCATTGCCTTGAGCGCACCAACTGAGCCACCATAACCGAGGGCAAGTTCGGCGATTTTGCCTTTCTGGCGCAGATGGCCATTGACACCATGCTTCTCAACCGGCACCTTGAACATCTGACTGGCTGAGGCGCAGTAGATGTCGCCGCCTTTGGCAAACACGTCCTGCCGCCACTGTTCACCGGCGAGCCATGCGATCACTCGGGCTTCGATGGCGCTGAAGTCGGAAACGATGAACTTTGCACCAGTTCTTGGAATAAATGCTGTCCGGATGAGCTGCGACAGCGTGTCTGGTACATCTTCGTAGAGCATTTCCAGCGCATCGAAGTCGCCGCAGCGAACAAGAGCACGAGCCTCAGCTAAATCCTCCAAATGGTTCTGTGGCAGGTTTTGCATCTGTATGAGCCTGCCTGCCCAGCGTCCTGTGCGATTGGCTCCATAAAACTGAAACATCCCACGGGCGCGGCCATCGGAACAGACTGCGTTTTGCATCGCCTGATATTTTCGTACCGACGATTTTGCAAGCTGCTGACGGAGGGAGAGAACATCTGAGAGCTCCGGAGGTGCTATTTTCAAAAGCTCAACCACGGCCTTTTTGCCGAGCGTGTCCGTTTCCATGCCGTTGTTGGCAAGCCATTGTTTCATCTGCTGCACAGAGTTCGGATTTTCCAGCTCGGTTAGGCGCTTCATGACGGTGGTGAGCTCAGAACGGGAACGACCGTCCATAGCGATAGCCTCCTGCACCAGTGTCATATCCAGCGCCACACCTCGGTCGTTTATCTCTTGATCAAGTTGATATTCATCCCAGACGCTGTCCGGCACCGCAAACTTGGAGAGCTTTTCCTGAATGGACATCTCCGTTTCAACATCGCGGGCGTTATACCGTTTGAACGCCGTCCACTTGTCCGGCGCGTGGTACGGGTAATTACGGGTGCGCTGATCGTTGGATTTTGTAGGCGCACAAGGATGGCAAAAGTATTTAATGAGGTCTTTGCCCTCGGTGAGCTTTTGCTTATCCAGCTTAAGCACCGATCCGACGCCTTCCAGTGAAAGCGGCAGTCCCATTGTCGCAGCCCATACCATCGAGCACTTCCATGAAATAGGGTCGAGATACTCGCCGGTCGGCAGTCCAAGAAAGCGAGACAGGCAGACCCGCTCGAAGTTGGCGTTGAAGGCCCATTTGGTCACCGTTTCATCCGTGAGCGCGTCTATCACTTCTGGCGGTATTTTCTCGCCGCAGGCAAGGTCAACAACCTGAACAGAGCCACTATCTACAGAATAGCCGAACAGAAGAATCTCAAAGTCCGGTGCTTCAGCATAGCGGTACACTCCGCTCTTGGCGAGGTTGGCGCTGCTATAGGTTTCAATATCTATACTGAGTGTTTTCATAATCAACCGTCCTTTATTGAGAAGAGGGCGGCAAAGAATGTCTCTGCCGCCCTCATAGATACTGTTACTTGCTGATTTCCTTCATGCGCAGCTCATGGTATTCCTTATCACGGACGGCCTGTGCTTTTTCACGCTTCTCACGCTTGCGGTCATACACTGCGCTCTGAATCGCATTAATCAGGAATACAATGCTGAAACAGAGCCAGATGGCAATAAGGACGGTCAACAAGATGGTTTGTAAGGTTGTCATAGCTTTTCACCCTTCCTTTCTCAGTTCAGAAAATCGTCGTCATCGTCGGTTGCGAAATCGGACTCAGCACTGGTCTTTCCGCCGAGAGGCTCGCCGTCGCATACCTTCTGCAGGTTGTTCAAACCACATGCGATTCCCTTGTTTCCGTTGCTATTGAAGGCATAAAAACTGATGCTTGCCCTGCCGTAAACACCGGAGTAAACCTCGGAGCGGGTAAGAATGGGATTGCGGTCAGCATCGACAATACCGGGAGCGGTTGCAGAGTTTGCATTGATGAAGTAAGCGTTGGCATAAGCAGGATCGTCAGGACGCTCAGAATCTCCGTCTCTGAGAGGAATTTTGAGTGCTGCCAGCGGAGGCACAGACTTGCCGTTGCCCTTCAGTTTAGACTCGCCGTCGTGGTAGGCTGCTTCAATAGCGGCCTTGATTTTGGCGACGGTCTTGGTGTCAGACTTGGGAACGATAAGGCTGACAGAGAACTTTGGTGTACCGCCGTTGATACTCTTGGCCTCCCATACGTTTGCATAGCTCCAGCGGGTGTCGGGGCCGGTAATAACCTTCATGGGGTTGTTTACTTTGTTTGTGTTGTTATTCATAATCGTTTTCCTCCATAAAATCATTTTTGGCTGTGTTCATGGCCGGGCGCTTATCGCTCTCCGGCACGAGAGTGGGTTTACCTTGCGGCTTTTCAATGTAGGCCGCGAGAAGTTCATCAAAGCGGGATTTGCCGAGCAGCTTCTGCATGGCAGTGACACCGAGAACCTTGCGTTCGTATGGGTCAAAACCAGCCCTGCTGACTGCGTCGGCAACTACCGTCTCATTGGTGTATTTGCGGTTGGAACGTCCTTCGACCAGCTTATATCCAATCCAGTCTTTGCCGCTGATTGCTTGTTGTAAGGCGTATTCCTTGATGTCAGCCGCCCAAGCGACAAGGTCATCGACCTTTGAAAGGATATCTTCAATGTCCTCATCTGTAAGCAGCGGCGGCAGCTTGAAGTCATAACGGGCAAGCTCCATATTGGTCTCAGCTCTGGCACGGCAGTCGTGCTTTGCCTTACAGAAGCCGCACCATTCGCCGCATAGAAAGTTTCCATCACCAGCGAAAGCAAGGTCGGCTGTAGGTTTTAGTACCTCGTTTGCCCAGCGGTAAAGCTCATCTTTCGAGAGCTCGTATGTGCTGATGTTATCGCGGCGTGGCTGATAAATGGTCATTGACACGCGGTCGAAATCATAGATGCCATCGAACAGCTCCAAAGCACCGAGGGCGTAACACTTCATTTGTGGGTTTTCGGTTGCATCGACCATGATTCCGCGCCCATGCTTGTAGTCGATGATTTTCAGGGTGCCGTCTGCAATGATGAGGCAATCTGCGGTACCAAAGCCGGACTCTACCCAGCGGGAAAAGTCCGCGCGTTGTTCGATAAGGACAACCGGGTCAGCACAGGTTTGCTTTGCGGCTTCCACTTGTTCGATCACATAGACGGCATAGCCGGTGGCACAGTCGTCCATTTCCTCATTGAACCAGGTGAGGTTTTCAGTTGGGTCTTCGGCCTCCATACCCAGCGCCCGGCGAAGCTTATACTCACAGAGCGTATGGGCGTCGGTGCCTTCGGCGGCGTAATCGCTGCTTTTGTCATCGTAACTCTCACAGAGCCGTGCCGAGGGCGGGCAATGAAGCCAGCGTTCGGAGCTGGATGCGGAGAGTAAGGCGTGTCCTTTAGGTGGCATCGGTCAATCCCTCCACATCGGCAAGCAGTGCTTTGTAGTTAGCTGGGTCGATACCAGACAGCTTGTCGGCACCGTGCTTCTGGAGCAGCGAGCGAATCTGAGCGGTGAAACCGGCACGGGACTTGTCCGCAAGGACGGCTCTGACCGCTTCCAGCGTAAGTACAGGCTCGGCGGGAACCGTTTTTTCAGGTGAGGACTCTTCACCGCTGAACTGCTCTGCCAGCCAATTGGCGGCTTCGTTAATAGCGGCAGCTGCACTGCGCAGATCCTCGATGATTGCGGCCATTTCGCTCATTTTGCTCATCTGTTTTTCCTCCTTCCATAGATTGACTCTGTGTGGACAGCAAGGTCAGTTTCCTTGCCAGTCGCATGGACACGACGCTGATTGCGGTGAGAACATCGACGAGTTCTTCGTC
Source organism: Novisyntrophococcus fermenticellae (assembly GCF_018866245.1). Taxonomy (GTDB): domain Bacteria; phylum Bacillota; class Clostridia; order Lachnospirales; family Lachnospiraceae; genus Novisyntrophococcus; species Novisyntrophococcus fermenticellae. The sequence goes on along the minus strand of NZ_CP076458.1, from coordinate 2,045,591 downwards.
CGCAGTGCAGGTCTGGGATTTTGTTTGGGCCTGATACATTCGTTTCACCTCCGTTCTGAAAGCCGGTTGTGTATCGCTTTCACAACTCACTGGAACGAAAAGGCCCATTTGGACGAAAAACAGAAAAACTTTTTTGAAAAAATCTCCGACCACCGTGTTAGGGCGGCCGGAGATTATGCCTAATTAGATGATGTCACCGTACTCTTCACGGAGCAGGGCTTCAACTTTTTCGAGACGCGACCTGAATGTGCTGCGGGGCATTCCAAGAATGTCTGCAATGTCACGGTCCGAGATACCCTCCATGCGAAGCTCACCTATGCGACGGGCTTCAGGAAAAAGCTCGTCCAGCCGCTTGAAAAGCTGTTGCAAAACGATTTTATCGGTCACGATTGATTCAATATCGGCGCTGGGGTCTTCATGCTTGTCCCCCATAAGCTCCTGCTCATACTCAAGCGACCATACTTTTCCGGAAGAGTGATACGGGCAATCGAGGCAGCAGCCGTCGCAGCGCCATAATTTGCTTCTCGGGCACATGCACTGACCGTTCTTCTGGGCTTCCTTCTGCGTGCGCCAGATAGGGCGATAGTATTCGTAGTAGAATTCCTTTGTCACCGGGACGAACTGGTGGGTACTGGGTATGTAGACCTTGTACTCGCGGTTTGGGCTTTGATTTGCTTGGTTTTTCATTAGATTTCCTCCTGTGATTTGAATTGCGTGAGCAATCGCAGGGGGGAAATCTCTGAGAATTAGTGAAAATTTACACTTATTCCATTGTATTTCGGGTTAATAAGCGATATAATGGTTTAGCGGTGTTTAGAGTGAATTGCAAAATTGGTTCTTCTCTCTTAGCCGCCATACAAGAGCAACAAAAAATGCCCCTGCGATTTCTCACAAGGACATGAAATAGTTTGCCGAGTTCGCCAGCCATACTTCGCTAAGTTGGTTGGAGTTCGCCGAGTTGGTTTTTGAAAAAGTGGTGAAAATCTATGACGAAAACAGTTAAACAACGCCTTTGCGGCGGTACTTTCTTCACATTGTTTTTACGCGCAAGAAAGCCCCTACACGGAGCAAATGAATACTATACAGGAAATCCGGAGCCATATTCCGAACCCATAGCTCTGTTTGCCTTATCCAAGGTGATAGTTCCTGATTGGACGAGTATATTTGTATACGCCGACAGCACTGTTAGCGGCAATACTTCGGAATATAAGACTTGTAAGAATGAAGGTGGCTTAATATACCCCTTCGGTGATGATGCAGCATTGATCGCATTCGGTGAACGTATCAAAGAAAGTTATCCTACCGCATTAGCCGATATGTGCAAAGTTATAGGTTTGCTTGTTGACACAGGCAGCATGAAAAAAGATATTCGCCTTGTTAAGGAACTTATTGCATTAATTGAGGTTGATGACTCCATCGGGGATAGTCAACCTTTCTATTCATTGGAGAATGGCGATACCATAACGAAAGCTGATCTTCTCAAAGCAAAAGATATTTGCTTGCAATCATTTTTATTAGGCGTTTGGTATTTCGCAGTAACCCGTTCGGAAAGGAACACTTTCGGTAAAGAAACAATCAATTTGTGGTGTCCCTCAACCGGGGGCGGAAAGCGCGAGTATAAAGGTAACCTTGCAAACCTCATAACAAGGAATATCACGCTAACCTATTGTGAGTCCTTTGGGGAAAATGTAGATGACGAAATTGTTGATGAGCCTTTGGTGGACGAGCCTCTGACAAGTGATGAACCTCGTAGTGATGAACCTCGTAGTGAGGAACAATCGGCAGAAAAAGAACCTGCCGCATCCAATTTGACGCAGCAGGTTATAAACAACAATCCGACATTCTTCAATTTCAATATATCTGGCAATAACAACAGCTTCTATAATCAGGTAGATACAGTAAATATTAATAACGGAGGGCAAAAAGATGAGTGAAAAACTTCAGCAGATCTCATCGTCCGTCCTTCCGTCGAGAGGCGCATCGGCAAATATAACTCTACCCGGTGACGGGAACACGCTGATTGCTCAAGCAAATGTGGTAAACATGAAAAGCGTGTACATTCCTGTTGTTCAGACAAACGGTGTAACACTCCCGACAAGACGAACTGTAAATGCAGATTATTATAATCTGTTCGTTATTGGTGATGAAACATTTACTGGAGGATATTTCATTGTACCGAAGAAGTGTGCATTAACTGAAAGTATAACGCCAGAATTGAAAGCCTTGTATGCAAAGCTCGATATGGATGCCATTGCAGCAATAAAAACTTTCCCAGCTATATTCGCAGGCAAAAACCACCAGTATTGTTGTGCGGGTGGGAATCAAGAAGCATACCTTGGATTTGTAAATGATATTAGCATTCAGGACAACGGTATTAGGGTGTCTTTTCATCTGCTGTATGCAATACCCCAGAGCCGATTGAATGAACTTGCTTTTGAAATTTCTATTGACTGTGCTTCGGCGTTCAACGAATTCGACAGTACGCATTGGACAATTAAGCGGATAAATATTATCGAAAAACTGCGTAATGCAGGCATAGACGCACTCCTTTAAGATAAATAGCCGTACGGAAACGCGATATACACATTATGGAGGTTCAATATGAGTAGCGAGAAGGAAAACAGTGTTCCTGAAAAATGGGTAAACCTTGAGGATATTGCTGAATATCTCAGCGTGAGCAAGGACACCGTCCGCACATGGATGCGGGAGGGAAAACTCCCCATCAACAAAGCTGGAAAGAGATACAAGTTCAAAATTTCCGAAGTTGATGAATGGGTACGAAAAGGAAAAATCAAAGATTAACAGGCAATAAATCATATTACGTAAATACCGACCAATCTCGGTGGAAGGAGAAAAATTATGACCCCCAAAATGCCATCCGCAATCAAAAAAATAACGCTCAATACCCCCACCTTCAACGGAGACGTGGTTGAGCCAACCTTTATCAATTTTTTCTATGGGAGAAACGGTGCCGGAAAATCAACAATAGCGCAGGCTATCGGCTCTGATACCAGCTTGGATTGGCAGGATGGAAAATCCGCCGCAGACTACGATATCTTGGTTTATGACCAAGACTTCATTAATAGCAATCTGCAAAATTACGGGAATCTCGCAGGTGTGTTTACCGTATGTGATACGAATATAGAGATTCAAAAGCAAGTTGAGCAGAAAACAGCTGACAGAGCCTCGTTTGATGAGCAGTATCGCACACTGACTACTGCGGCAGGCGGCAAGCGGGATGATATGGCCACATCATTAAGTTCTTTACAGAATGCTTGCTGGAGCAAAACAAAGACTGTAAGAGAAACTTTTGATGAGGCCATGAAGGGCAAAAAACGAATAAATCTGTTTGCTGATGCCGTTTTAGCCGTTCCAACCCCAGCGGAGCACGATTTAACCGCTTTAAAGAAGATGTATGATATTGCATTTGATACCTCTGCAAGAGTATATAAGCTTTTCTCCAGAGCAGGCAGTTCCACCACATATGGAAAGTTACCCGGAAAAGACCTTATGGACAAGGCTATCGTCAGCAGCAGCGAATCATCATTCACTAAATTTATGAAAGCACTCCATGCCACTGACTGGGTACGGCAAGGTCATGACCACTACGTTGCAGGAGCTGATGGAAAGTGTCCTTTCTGCCAGCAGAAGCTGCCAGATGGCTTCGATGAAGAAATTGCCGCTTGCTTTGATGCTCAATATCAGCAGGATATTAACGATATTGCGGATTTTCAAGCTACTTACACCCGTGAAACAGATGCCATTTTAGACACACTGCAAGCAAATTTACAGGATGTGCTTGCAACCGTCGACGTGACGGAATACAAAGACAAAATAGCACTGTTGAAAAGCAGCATCGAAATCAACAAGCAGCGCATCGCCGGAAAGGTGAAAGAACCTACGTCTGTTGTGGCTCTCGAGGATACGGATTCGCTGCTTATCGAAATTGGTACGCTTATTGACGAAATCAATCGTCAAATAAATGCAAACAACGATGTCGTGAACGACAAAAAGGCAAAAAAGACAGCCTCAGTAAATCAGGTGTGGGAGCATCTTGCTTTCATGCTGAGTTCGGATGTAGCAAAATATAAGGCAGAACAGGTTAAGTTACAAAAAGAAGCCGATGAACTGACATCCAAAGCAACCGCTGCCCGCCGTGCTTTCAATGCAGCGACAGGAGAGATTGCAGAACTTAACAAACAGGTAGTAAATACGCAAGCCGCCATTGCCAGCATAAATGCCCTTCTGAAAGATTCTGGCTTCCAAGGCTTCAGCCTTCGTGAAAAGAAAGACACCCCGAATGTTTATGAGGTTATCCGTGAAGACGGAAGTATCGCGGTAAAGCTGAGTGAGGGCGAGCGAAATTTTATTGCTTTTCTATATTTCTATAATCTTGTTCGCGGCAGTCACAGCAGCGACGAAGTAAAAGACAAAATTGTGGTTATTGATGACCCGGTTTCCAGTATGGACAGCAATACTCTGTTTATTGTCAGTGCCATCATTCGTGAAATGGTCGAAGTCTGCTATAACAATACCGATTATCGCGGGCAAACTGTTCAGGGCGACTACATAAAACAGATATTTATCCTTACGCATAATGTGTACTTCCACAGAGAAATAACATATCGTCAGGTCGGACGTTACAAGAGCGTTTCGTTTTATATGATACATAAAACTGATAATGTATCTACGGTCAAGCTTTGTGACCGCGAGAGCGAAAGCAGCCCGACCGAGAGAGAAAATTACAACCCTGTTCAAAATTCCTATGCGGCATTGTGGGACGAATTCCAAGCACTGAAATCCACCATTCCTTTGCTCAATGTAATCCGTCGCATTCTTGAATACTACTTCCTGCAACTTTGCGGTTATGAAGGGACGAACATCCGCAAGCTCGTTCTGGAGGATAATAAAGATAAATTCGTAACGCCCGTAGAAGGCGGTAAACCGGACTACGAGAAATATCAGCTTGCTTCAGCAATGCTGACCTATATCAACAATCCGCAGGGCATCAGTGACGGCTTGAATTATGTTGAGGATTGTATCGATGCCGAGCAGTATAAATCGGTGTTCAAGCTCATCTTTGAATCGCTACATCAGGAACAGCATTACAATATGATGATGGGCATAGAGGCGTAAGTCCTTCTTATGGGACAGCCGTTAATACAGAATTAAAACAGGCAAGCGCCTGAACGGAGGAAATATTATGGTTGATAAACAAGCAATAGATGCAATGTGGGACGACAGCCCCATTGATGTTTCCACAGAAGTAAACTTTATCTGGTCTATCGCAAACAAGCTGCGCGGTCCGTACCAGAGTGATAAATATAAGGATGTCATCATTCCGATGACTATCATCCGCCGTTTTGAGTGTGCCCTTGCGCATACGAAAAAAGCGGTCGTCGATAAATATAACGCTGACCCGACCTATCCGGCAAAGGCAATGTATCGCATTTCCGGCTTTCAGTTTTACAATACCAGTGGGTACGACCTTGCAGAGCTGGTAAATGATGCCGATCATATCGCAGCCAATTTTAAAAGCTATATTCAAGGCTTTTCTCCCAACGTACAGGAAATCCTGCTCTCTGCGGAAAAGGGTCTTGATTTCTATAAGCAAATCGACAAGATGGATAAGAATAATCGTCTGCTCAGTGTCGTCAAGGCGTTTTCGGAGCTTGACCTCGATCCGCGTACCATTGACAACGTGAAGATGGGATATATTTTCGAAGAACTTATCCGTAAGTTCTCTGAAAATGCCGAGGCTGGCGACCACTACACCGGCAGGGATATCATCAAAACGATGGTCAATATTCTATTGGCAGAGGGCTGCGACGACATTTTTGATGATGGCAAGGTTATCACGATACTCGACCAAGCCTGCGGCACAGGCGGTATGCTTTCCACCGGCTACAATTTCATCAAGCGTTATAATCCCTCCGCAGACGTCCGGCTTTTTGGGCAGGAAATCAACCCGGAATCCTATGCCATGTGCCTTGCCGAAATGCTCATCAAAGGACAGAACTCCGAGAACATCTGTTATCAGGACACCATGATAGATGATCGCTTTAAGGGTACGGAGATGCGCTTCGTGCTCGAAAATCCGCCGTTCGGTACGGCGTGGGGCGGCAAAGACGCTGCCGAGGGCGTTGAGAATGCCGTAAACGAAGAATATAAAAAGGGTTTTGACGGACGTTGGGGCGCGGGGCTTCCCGGCTCCGGTGATATGCAGATGCTGTTCTTGCAGTCCGCAATTGACAAAATGGACAAGCACAACGGACGCGCTGCCATCATTCAAAACGGCAGTCCGCTGTTTTCTGGTGGCACTGCATCTGGCGAAAGCCAGATCCGCCGTTGGCTGCTTCAAAGCGACCTAATTGAAGCGATTATTGCGTTGCCGACTGACCTCTTTTACAATACCGGTATCGCTACATATATTTGGGTACTGTCGAAAAATAAACGCACCGAGCGAAAGGGCAAAATTCAACTCATTGACGCTTCCGGCATTTATCATAAACTTCGCAAGGCACTGGGCAACAAGAAAAACGAGATTGCCCCGGAAGACCGCTCTGCCATTACACGACTGTATGCAGATTTCAAGGAAAACGAGCTGTGCAAAATCTATGATAACGAGGAATTCATCTACCGTGAGTATACGGTGATGCAACCGCTTCAGCGCAGCTACGCCATAACGGAAGAACGCATCCAGCAGATGCTTTCCAAAGGCTCGCTCAGTTCTTTATATGACGAGGGCAAAGTCAGCGAACTGGAAAATTCCGAAGAAGAGCTGTCTGGCAAGGATGTAAAAAAGCTGGAGGATTATCAGAACAACAAGCCTGTGTTTGATGGCATCGTTGCCGCTCTGGAAGCCGCCATTTCTGAGGAGGTCTATCTATCCCAGGCTGCATTTCTGCCTGTGCTGACAAAGGTGCTTTCTTGTGCGACCGCAGACAAAAAACTGATTGAGAAGATTGCGGACGGTCTTTCCGTCATGGATAAGAACGCCGAAATTCAGCGTGACAAAAAGGGCGAAATCATCTATGACAAAGAATCGAAGGATACTGAAATCGTAAAATACCAGGAAGGCATCGACACCTATATGGCGAGAGAAGTCCTGCCACATATCCCCGATGCAAAAGCATTCTTTGAGGAAGATTTGAGCAAGAAAAAGCCGGTTATCAAGACCGGCGCGGAGATTCCGTTTACTCGCTATTTTTACAAATATCAGCAGCCTACCCCCAGCGAAGAACTGGAACAACGCTTTACTACGCTTGAACAATCGGTCAATGAGCGCGTAGCAAAGCTGTTCGATTAAGGCGGTGATGATATGAGAAAAATGAAAGATTGTGGAGCATCAAGTTTTGGTGCTATACCAGCTAGTTGGAATGTTTCAAAGCTGAAAGCCATCCTCACATTAAGAAGTGAGAAAAACTCTGGTGATAGGGAGTTACTGTCTGTTTACCTTGATAGAGGAGTGATTTCTTACTCAGAATCAACTGGGATGCAAGTTCATAAGCCAAGCAAAGATTTGTCGGGGTATCAAAATGTCCATATCGGAGATTTTGTCCTTAACAATCAGCAAGCATGGAGAGGATCTGTTGGTGTTTCGCGATATGACGGAATAATCAGTCCCGCTTACTTTGTTTATAAAATTTCCAAGAAAGGCTATCCGGCTTACATGAATTATCTATTGCGGGATAAATCCATGTACCAGCAATATGAGACTTCATCAAGAGGTGTTGGCACAATTCAGCGTAATATTTTTGCACCTTGGTTGTTGAATTGTACAGTAGTAATTCCACCTATTGATGAGCAACAGCGTATTGCCGATTTCCTCGATGCCAAATGCGACGAAATCGATAGTCTTATTGTTGATATTCAATCACAGATTGACACCTTGGAACAATACAAGCGGTCGGTCATCACCGAAGCGGTCACAAAGGGCTTGAACCCGGATGCCGAGATGAAGGACAGTGGCGTGAAATGGATTGGAACAATGCCTTCATCGTGGGATTGCATCCGTGGAAAATACATACTGACCTATGTCCAAAAACCTATAAGAGAAGACGATGGCGTGGTCACCTGTTTCAGAGACGGCGAGGTTACACTCCGCACAAATCGCCGTGAAGATGGCTTTACAATGGCAGATAAGGAAATTGGCTATCAAGGTATTGATGTTGGTGATTTAGTGGTGCATGGTATGGATGGTTTCGCCGGGGCAATCGGTATATCCGATTCTCGCGGTAAAGCTTCACCTGTTTTGAATGTACTGGACACAAAGCAAAATAAACGCTACATCATGTATTATCTCCGCAGCATGGCATACGGTGATGTTTTCGTCGCAATGGCTACCGGTATTCGTGTCCGCTCCTGCGACCTGAGATGGAACAAGCTATCCGAACTGCTGTATCCAGTGCCTTCCTTGCAGGAACAACAGGAAATTGTCGAATATATCGACAGCATGATTGATAAGACCAATGCGGTGATTGCTGATAAGCAGGCACAGCTTGCCACTTTAGATGAATACAAGAAATCTCTCATCTATGAGTATGTCACAGGTAAAAAGGAGGTCACCGCATGAAAGTTGAATTTGCTGATTGTGAATTAGGGATTGGCGTTGCGTTATATGTCTCTGGTACCGAGTTTTTGAAAGCTGATAAGTCAAAGGATGAATTTTGTAGTCTTGCTGCAGCAACTGATGCTTTTTATAATCAACAAGGGCTTGACTACCATATTGACCCAAAAGACTATGATACGGTAAAACAATGGGTCAAAGCATCTGGCGCAGTAATATTTACTATAGAAACAGACCGTTATGGACACAGAAAGTGGTTTGAAATTTATGTATCTACAGACAATCGCTACAACAGAATTATCTGGTCTGATGATGGCAGAGAGTATTATTCAAAAGATAGCTCAGATTTGAAAAATACTCCGACTAAAACTACAACAAGGCAGAAAGGAGGTCGTGACGCATGAATAACATTCTTTCAGAAAAAGAATATCAGAAGTTTATAATGGAACGTTTGGAAAAAGACAACGGATATGTTATCCGAAAGGCTACCAGTTACGACCGCCTGTTTTCCATGGACCGTGAGCTGCTGTTCAAATTTCTGAACGATACACAGGGCGCTACAATGGCGGCACTGCGCAAAATCTATAAAGATGACTTGGAAGAGACCATTGTCAGTTTCATTAACGCTGAGATGACAAAGGCGCGTGGCAGCCTGCTGGATATCCTGAAACATGGGATTGAAATTTCCAGCATGAAGCTGGAACTGATGTATACCAAACCGGCTACCACTTTTAATAAAGAGCTTCTCGCGAACTACGAAAAGAACATTTTTTCCGTTATGGAGGAGGTCTGGGCAAGCGACAAAGAACGTGTCGATTTGGTTATCTTCTTAAATGGCCTTGCTATCATGTCATTTGAACTCAAGTGCAATGCTGCCGGGCAATCCTATCAGGACGCTATTTATCAGTTCCGCTGTGAGCGAAATCCGAAAACGCGTCTGTTCCTATTTAAGGCAGGTTGCCTCGTCAACTTTGCGATGGATCTGGAAGAGGTCTATATGACCACAAAATTATCCGGCGACTCCACCTTCTTCCTGCCGTTCAATATTGGCAACGGAAAAGGTGTCAACGCCGGAGCGGGCAATCCCACCTTTAAGGACAAGTATAGCGTATCCTATATGTGGGAGGATATTCTCACAAAGGATACCTTGCTCAACCTTATCAGCAAGTTCATTTTTGTGGAGACAAAAGAAAAAGAGGACGAGTTTACCGGCAAAATCAAAAAGTCTGAAAGTATCATTTTTCCGCGTTACCACCAGTTGGACGTAATCCGCAAGCTGCTGGGCGACGTACGCGAAAATAAAACTGCGCAGAATTATCTGATTCAGCACAGCGCAGGCTCCGGCAAAACGAATTCTATCGCTTGGCTGGCGCACCGGCTCACGTCATTGCATGACGCTGACGATAAAATCATCTTTGACAATGTGGTCATCATCACCGACCGAGTGGTGGTTGACCGCCAGCTTCAAAAAGCTATCATGGGCATGGAGCACAAAACAGGCCTTATCCGTGTGATGGATGATAAGTGCAACTCCGCCGATCTTGCAATCGCTCTCAAAGGCAACACAAAAATTATCGCAACTACAATTCAGAAATTCCCATATATCGTGGACAGCGTCGCGGGGTTGAAAGCAAAACGCTTCGCAGTCATTATCGACGAGGCGCATTCCTCCACTGCCGGAAAAGACATGGCGGCTGTCACACAGTCTTTGGGTGTCGGTGAGCAGGATTATAACGATGTGCAGGACATAATTGCAGACGAGATTGCCCGCAACGGAAAGCAAGCAAATGTGTCGATGTTTGCGTTTACTGCAACACCGAAGCCGACCACGCTTCAGCTTTTCGGGATGTTGAATACCAAGGGACAGCGCGAAGCGTTCCATGTCTACTCCATGAAGCAGGCTATTGAAGAAGGCTTTATTCTAGATGTGCTGCAGAACTATACGACTTATGATACCTTTTATCAGATAAATAAAGAAATTGAGGACGACCCCCGCTGCAAGACTTCTGATGCCAAGCGGCAGATTGCCCGATTTGTGGAACTGCATGAAACGAACATCTCACAGCGCATTGAAGTCATTGTGGAGCATTTCCGCACTTCCGTTATGACAGAGCTTGGTGGTATGGCAAAAGCGATGGTAATTACAGCATCCCGGCAGGGCGCTGTCAAATACCGTCAGGCTTTCGAGGACTATATCACGAAGAAGGGCTACAAGGATATTCGCGCGCTGGTGGCCTTCTCTGGCAAGGTGAAGCTGCCGAACGATGATACAACCGAATACACCGAATCCTCCATGAACGGTTTTTCCGAAGATCAGCTCACGAAAGAATTTGACAAGGACGATTATCAAGTCCTGCTTGTGGCAAACAAATATCAGACGGGATTCGACCAGCCGAAGCTGTGCGCCATGTATGTCATGAAAAAGCTGAAAGGTGTTACAGCTGTGCAGACGCTGTCTCGCTTAAACCGTATCTTCCCGCCGTTTGAAAAGCACACATTTATATTGGACTTCGTAAACGACTATGCGGATATTACTGCTGCCTTTGCACCGTATTACACAACGACATTGCTATCCAATTCGGTGACACCGACAGCAATTTATGACCTTGAAGCTAATATCGATTCTTATACAGTTCTTGACCCGGATGATATTGAGAGGGCAAACGACCTACTCTACAGCGAGAATATCACCGCGAAGGACAAACAGAAGCTGACCTTCTATTTCAAAAAGGCTAAAAATCTGATTGAAAATTACGATGTGACCAAGCAGCAGGAGATCGTAGCTCTCATGCGCCACTTCGTTCGGTTTTATGAGTTTCTGCTCCAAGTTTCCTGCTTTGAGGATGTAGACCTACACAAGAAGTACAACTTCATTACCTACTTGCTTTCTTACATCAACATCAAGCATCCGGGCGGCGGCTATAACCTCGATGGAAAAATCAAGGCAACCAATTTCGTCCAGAAAAAGGAGGAGGAACATAAAAAATCTGAGCTTGTCGCGCAACCGGTTATGAAACTTCCAACGGCCGATAGCTTTGGCTTAACCGAAGCCAAGGAAGAAAAACTTTCCCAGATTATTGCCGAAATCAACAGTCGCACAGGAAAAGCCTATGATAATGATGTCGCAGTAAAAGCAATGCTGCAAATCCGGGACATACTGCTAAAATCAGATAAACTGAAAACCAGCGCCAGAAACAACACCGTCAAAGATTTTGAGTTTTCCTATTTTGACGACATCGACGATGCCCTTATCGAGGGGCTTTCGCAGAATCAGGACTTTTTCTCGATGCTTTTGAGCAACGAAGAAATAAAGCGGCAGGTACTAGGCATCTTTACTGATGAAATATACGCAAGCCTGCGTAAAGCCTAAGGAGGGGTATCATGTTTGAGAAATTCCGTTTGCAGGACGCTCTTGTAAAATACAAGCAGAATTTCGTTTCTAACCAATGGGGAAACGAGAAATACAAGTGGGAAGCAGTAAAATTCTTTCAGGACAATTGGGATGTGAATGCAGCGGATTTTGCCGCCATGCTGACTCTTTCCCTTTCAAAAACATATAATTTGCTTGCGTCCATGAATAACTTTCCGGCGCGAATGATTGAGAAATTTGCGGAAACGGCTCCTGAAGAAGTACGGGCGATGTTCCTTGCTTTGTTTGATGAAAGCAAGGATGTCGTTACCAGAATTACAGATTTTAAAGACCAGTCATCCATTTTGCTCGAAAAGTATGGCAACGGCGCAGGACAGCATTATCAGTATGAAAATGCCGTCAGCACCTACTTATGGCTGCGTTATCCCGACAAATACTATATTTATAAATATGGCGAGATAAAAACTGTTGCAGATGAACTCGGCAGCGATTATCGATTCAAGAAAGGCGCATATGCGGACAATTTGCGCAATTTCTATAATTTCTATGATGAGCTATGTGCGGAAATCAAAAAAGATGAAGAACTTGTAAGTCTGCTTAAATCCCAGCTAACGGGGGATTGCTATCCAGACCCGGAATACAGAACACTTACAATTGATATCGGCTTTTACATCAGTCGCTACTTTTCCCAGAAAGAATCCGTAGCCACTGACGACTGGTTCCCAACAGATTACACGCCAAACATTTCTGTCGATGAGTGGGTAGAACTTCTTAATGACCCCGATGTGTTTACAACCGGGAGCCTTGAAATCATGAAGCGTATGAAGGACTATGGCGGGCAGGCTACTTGTACCCAGCTCTCTATCAAATACGGTGAAACGAAGAACTTCTATAATAGCGGTTCTTCTGCCCTGGCACGTCGTATTGCAGAAAAAACCGGCTGCCCTGTAATGGATAGAGATGAAGAAAACTCTCGCTGGTGGCCGATCCTGTATGTTGGACGAAATGCTGGTAAAGATGAATCTGGCAGCTATATATGGAAACTACGAGACGAATTATCTGCCGCCCTCGATAAGGTTGACCTAAGCCAAGTGGAATTGTACGTTGCTGCAGCTCCAGGTGAAGAGGAACATGGCTATTGGTGGCTTAATGCAAATCCGAAAATATGGAGTTTTTCGGAAATTGTTGTCGGTGAAGTACAGTCGTATACACTCTATAATGACAATGGCAACAAACGTCGCATTTTCCAAAATTTCTTGGAAGCAAAAGCCGGAGACATGATAATTGGCTATGAATCGAACCCGGTTAAACAAATTGTGGCGATTGGCAAAGTTAGTGCGGAACAAGATGGTGAGAAAATCTATTTTGAAAAAATCGAGGGGCTTTCCTCGCCGATTGATTATCAAACGCTGAAAAGCTGTTCCGAGCTGGAGAGAATGGAGTATTTCAGCAATCCGCAAGGCAGCTTGTTTAAGCTGACAAAGGGCGAGTATGATTTTATCGTCGATATGATTCGGGATGAAAATCCACTTATTCAAGAAGAAAAATCAGAAAAGTATGACAAGGCGGACTTCCTTAATGAGGTTTACATGACAGAGAGCCGCTATGATATGCTGCTTTCTGTCCTGAAAAACAAAAAGAACATTATTCTGCAGGGTGCACCCGGTGTCGGGAAAACTTTCGCAGCAAAGCGCCTCGCATACTCGATGATTGGAGAAAAGGACGAAAACCGCATTGAATTCGTCCAGTTCCACCAGAATTACTCTTACGAAGATTTTATGATGGGCTATAAGCCTGTGAATGACGGATTCGAACTAAAATATGGCATTTTCTATCGTTTCTGCCAGAAGGCTGCAAACCAGCCGGACAAGGACTTCTTCTTTATCATAGACGAGATCAATCGTGGCAATATGAGTAAAATCTTCGGCGAATTGCTTATGTTGATTGAGTGTGATTATCGTGGTACGAAAGCCACACTTGCATATAACGGCTTGTCGTTTGCTGTGCCAAAGAACCTTTATATTATCGGCATGATGAATACTGCTGACCGCAGTCTTGCTATGATTGATTATGCCCTCCGCCGTCGTTTCAGCTTTTTTGAAATCGAGCCGGGCTTTGACTCCGAAGGCTTTGTAAAATACCAAAATGGTTTGAATAATGAAACATTCAACACTCTTATCGAACGTATAAAGGAGCTTAACAAGGAAATCGCACTTGACAAATCCCTCGGTAAAGGATTCTGTATTGGACATAGCTATTTTTGTGGGCAGGCCATCTGCACTGACGAATGGATGAACTCCATTATTGACTATGACATTTTACCGATGCTGAGTGAATACTGGTTCGATGACAGTGGAAAATTGCAACGCTGGGAAAACATTCTGCGTGGTGTGTTTCAATGATTAAGGATAAGAGTATCTTTATCAAGAACATATACTATATGCTTTCCTATGCATTCACCACTCTGAATCAGTCAAATTTTGAGGATGTGGCGACTGAGGAATTTGAGAATATGCACAATCTCTTTGCTGCGATTCTCGCCAAAGGCATCGGGCAGCAATTGAAGCAGGGTTTATATCGTGAGTATCTGAATAAGACAGAAAACATGGCGGTTATGCGTGGTAAAATCGATATTTCAGGCACTATCAAAAACAAGATTGCTCGCCAGCGGGTTTTGTCCTGCGAGTACGATGACCTATCAGAAAACAACCTGTTAAATCAGATTCTAAAAACGACCGTGATGATTCTGCTCCGCCTTTCAAAGGTTGATAGCGAACACAAGGATGCCCTTAAGAAAGAAATGCTGTTTTTTTCAAACGTGGACACACTGGAGCCATCATCTATAAAATGGGCAACAATCCGGTTTCAAAGAAATAACCAGACCTACCGTATGCTCATCAGTATTTGCCAGCTTATTCTGCAAGGAATGCTTCAGACAACGGAACAAGGCGAATATAAGCTCGCATCGTTTGTCGATGAGCAGCGGATGTGCCGTCTTTATGAGAAATTTATCTTGGAATACTACAGCAAGGAATTTCCAGCATTGAATGTAAGCGCATCGCAGATACCATGGGCATTGGACGATGGCATCGGTACAATGCTTCCAATAATGCAAAGCGATATTACTCTTGCCAGGGGAAACGAAGTGCTGATTATGGACGCAAAATACTATACACATACGACACAGGTTCAATTTGACGTGCATACCCTTCATTCCAGCAATCTGTACCAGATATTCACCTATGTGAAAAATAAAGACTCAGAATTTGGAGAGAAACCACATAAAGTATCGGGAATGCTTCTGTACGCCAAAACCGACGAAACAATCCAGCCGGACAATGCTTATCAGATGAGCGGTAATAAAATAAGTGTGAAAACGCTGGACTTGAATTTGGAATTTGTAGAAATCGCTGCGCAGCTCAACAGAATTTTAGAAGAGCACTTTGGAATAAATGTAGTATAAAACATGGCATAAACGAGGAGGTGAAGTTATGCATACAAATCAGGATATTCATGCGTTTGCGGTGAAATGGTTTGACAAGTTCCAGGACACCAAAACTGTGTCGCGTGAAGTTGAAGACCCCACTTTTGCTGACGAGTGCTCCTCGCTCGGCTTCAAAATGGACTGTGGCAAAGCCTTTGAAGAAGCTTACTCTGATAGCCATGCTTTTAACGATTATCGCGAGCTGGATAAAATAATAGATGATATTACCGATGTCGCGCTCCTTGGCTCAGGTATTTTTTCAAAATGGCGGTATTTCACACACTGGGCTGGTCCTGGTGAGAATATACTTTCCTTCGAGAACAGATCGTGGTTTATTACTGCTTTTGGCAGGCTGGAGCGTCTCGCAGCCGACGATGATACAAGCCCCTTCATTTTCGAAGGAATGGCAAGTAAAATACAGATCATTTCCAACAATATCTGCTTTGGTCCTTGTCCGTTGCCTGATGATGAAATTGAACAGCATCTTTCCATTACAGCAGACGGTAGAGTATTCTTTTCTGCATATGCCTACGGCGATGGAACAAAGCACATTAAAACACACACAAAGAACTTCAAAATTGAAGCTGAAAAAGCTGCTTATATTTTGAAAACCGTTGGTGCTTACTTTTCCGAAGAATACGATGTGGCATTTGCCACTGATGTTGGAGAATGGGAAATGACACTTACGAATACGGAGAATGCGTCATATCATTTTCGAGGTTCACTTTGCGCTGGTTGTTCTGAAGGGTTGGATAATATATCCAATATAATCCGTTTCAATCTTAATATGCCTGAATTACTTGTTTTTGATGGCAGGTCAAATTCAGACAGAATTGAAAAGATTGTTATTGACTATCATCGTCTAACGAAGATTAAGCCCGGAGTCAAACTCGAAGGCGCTACACGGGAATATGCGACTTGGGACTACTACAGTGAACACATCACGATAGACAGAAAAAGTGAGGTCTTGGAACATATTCAAAATATCGGCACAGGCTGTCAGGTGTCTCGGAAATATCATGTTGAGGATGGTATCACATCTTTTTTAGATGATATCGACGCTAATGATTTCATGGTTCATACCGAAGGAAATCCTCCCGATGTCATCGTAAATCCACTGGAGACGAAGGATTACAAAATCATAATTGATTACCTGTACGGTGAACAGCAAATCCTGACCGGTACATTTGACAAAAACGGTCTCCCTGACGATTTCGCGGATTTTGCGGTATCCGTATTTGATTTCATGCGTTTTTACGGAATGGGTGAAATCCTCGATCAGTCAGTATATGGAAAACCTTTGCGCAAGCAGACAGACTACATCTTTTGCAATGTTCAGTTTGATGATTATGGAAAAACATATTGCTATCTGACCGATGACGACACTCTCGAAGCGGGCGATTATGTTATTGTTCCTGCCGGAAAAGACAACCACGAAGTAATTGCTCAAATAGAAAGCATTGAATACCATTCTTCCGAAGACGCTCCGTTTCCACTGGACAAAATAAAAAAGGTCATCAAAAAACACATTGATAACAAAAATATTGACTACGATTCCACGGATGAAGAAGACTCTATTAAATTGCCCGAAGATGCTGTGATAATGGGAAATGAGCCACTTTCGGGAGTATCCGCTGAAGAGTGGCGTAATATTCTTGGTGACGATTATGCTGAGTCAGCTTTAGCTACATCGCTTGCGGGTGCTTGGAATGAAACGGGCTGGTTGATGGATGAGGCTGATGATGATGACTGTACACCTGAAACAAAAGCACGATACGAGTCGTGGTGGGCGCTGCAGGTTGAGCTTGTCGAAAAGGTCGCCGCAATTCTGCAATGCGAATGCAAAACACCATATGTCAAACTCGTTACTCCATTTATGGAACGTAATGGGTATCGTGACGGTCATGGTTGGTGGGTCAAAAAAGATGATATAAACAAAAATTCATAGGGCATTTGTACTACCGTATTTGCCGGCAGAGGCGGTGGAATTTAAATCCTACCATTGACTTGTTCCCAAGAACGCATTGGACTTTTAATATATTGTGGATATATTCCCTCGCACGGAAATGACCCATAAAAACCACTATCGACCTATTCCCTCGCACGGAAAATCAGCAAAACACAGACCCGACATCAATTTGATGCTATCGTTCCATGTTGAGACGGTTATTCTTTTGTCCCAACAAAAACCGAGTGATAAGATTGAGGTTGATTTGGACTTGGATGAGTTGGATGCAACAAGTGCGGAGAGCAAAGCGACCTATGCTGAGATAAAGGATTATGTGTTGAAAGAGCATGGATTGAAGGTTTCTAATCTGTATATTTCGCAGGTGAAAAGAAAATGCGGAATTGAGGTTGGGGAGAATTATAATCTGGCTAAGTCAGAAGATGCGAAACAACTACAGTGTCCGGAAGAGAAGGAAAAGGCGATTGTGGATGCATTGAAGCATTTTGGGATGATTGGCTAAGACTCGAGGTGAAATGGATGGATTATAATTTGTATTATTATGATTCGATTCTTGATGCAGTAGTTATGAAAGATAAAGATGATAATGAAATGGTAATTGAATGTGCCAAAGCAAATGCACAGGTTGTATTTGATGAGCCAGAAGATGAAGGTTATCTGGTGAGATTGGCAAGAGAAGAGCCTGCAAATTATGTGTCTTATGCGTTGAAACCGGATGGGTTACAGGGATATGTGGATGCGATGAATGTGTTTAACTAGTTAGTGAAGGAGTCAGTTGATATCAGCTGACTCCTTTTGAAAAATGTGGATGAAATATACAGTATTATTATGTATAATTGATAGAAATAGCTTTTTAAAAAGATTAATGATCTCTCGGAATTCTGATTGATCATGCCAGCACTGCTGGCAACAGGACATTGAAAAGTGAATATTATCCAAAATGAAATAAATAGTAAAAAAAGAGTATGAGAAATAGACATAACTGTCGCTATGCCTGAAAAATTTGTTATAATAAAAACGGATTATGCTGCTTGTAGAATCAACTTTCGCAGGGCGGATTCAAAAGGCATATCCCAGGCATCCAGATGTTGTAACATCAGGATGTGATAGAGGCGGCAGTACCACATCTTAGTTGAGCGGTGTCTGCCGTCTTCTAATTTAAAGTCTAATTTCTCACGTTTATTCGAACGTTCTGCAGAAGTTCTTGCATGATACTCAAGTTTCCATTCATTAGAGTCACGAGGTGGAATATTAAACAGTCTTGGATTATCCTTCATTGCCACATGTACGGTTCTTCCATATTTAGAATCAGAGCAGGGGTGTTCACAGGAACAGCTATATTTTCTGCTGGCTAAAGGGCATTTGAATTTCACACGATATTTTGAAGGCTCAGAGCCATCATGGTTCATACGTCTGCCTTCTCTGCATACAGGAACCCCATCTTTGCCAATGGTGAAGTCATCCTTGTAAGGCAGCTTCACGCCACCTTTACCATTCAAATCAATAAAAGGTGTGATATGTGCCCGTCTGAAATACTCATAGTAAGGCATTGCATCGTGTGCAGAATCCAGAAGCATCTTTGTGATAGTAAAGTCAGGAAGAAAACTCTTCATTCTGAAGAAGTTAAGCAAAAATCCGTGTGAATCATGCTTTGAAGCTGGATTAAGCAATGGAAAAACTGGCAGATCGCTTTCTGAAGCGACGAGCATGTAAAGGTCATAGCCGTGGTAAGAACAATCTCTGGATGAGTCCCAACCGATATCGCAATCAGGCTGAGAAAAATATCTGTCACATTTGCAGTCAGGAATGCCTTTAGAAGCACAGCTGCAGACACGATGTTTACGCTCTCTGTGAGATGTTACGACAGGAGTTCCGTCGCCAGCCAGGGCAAGTGATTGGGTATCAATAAGCCCTTTGGAAACAGACTGATACAGGAATTCTTTATGATAAAGGATGAAAAGAGAACCATATGGTTGATCCTTGATGTCAAAGGCAGTGTTTTCTAATTGTGGAAGTAGTTGTTCCACTTTGACCTTTTCAACAGAATCAGCTTTGGTACCTTTTGTCTTAGGTTTCTTTACCTTCGCCTTGAGAGGATGTATATGCGGAGAAAGATGATTATCATCGGAATCCCATAAGCGATTTAGGAAATCATAAAAGGTGCCAACACCAGGAGTGTCACCGAATTCAAAGCCGCTTAAGATGGCATAGAGAGGGTTGATTTTAAGTTGAGCAGCCCAATCAGTCAGCGAAGATACTTTGAAATCAATCGACAACAGATAGGAACGCTGCATGCAGGAAGGGGTTCTTGGTTTGGGTCCAAAAACGGAGTATTTATCTCTCATGAATTCATCCGTGAAGGAAAGGTCAAGGTTCCAAAACCGATCAATGATATCCCAGGTAGAACGAGCAATAGAATCAGGATTAGGATAGTATTTACGAAGATTTTCAAGAACAAAGTCTTGATAGGCGGAATGACCGCCAGAGTTAACAGGTAACAAAAAATTGCCTCCAATCGAAAAATGTGTGCCGCCCGCAAGCGAACGGTACTTATTGATCAATAGGCGCGAAGCGCCGCATTTTTCGAGTAAACTGTCAAGTGTTTTTTGACAAAAAAGTGGGGGATTTTAATAAAAAAGGGATCTGAAAGCCTTGGATTTACTGGCTTAGAGATTCCGAGAGATTATATTATAAGAAAGAGGGTGTATATATGAAGGATTTACATGTTCATACTGAGAATTCGTGTGACTCAGAAGCTGATATGGAATTATATGTTAAAAAGGCAATTGATTTAAATGTTGAGACAATTTTACAGATCATGTGGATTTAAATAAAAATGATTATGGATATGACTACTATAATTCAGAGAATTTCTTTGAAAAGTATAATAAAATAAAAGTAGAGTATGGAAATAATATTGATCTTTGTGCAGCTATTGAGTTTGGAGAGCCGCATTTATATGTGAATGAGCTAGAAGAATTGTCGAAGAAGCCATATGATTTCATCATTGGAAGCATACATTGGATCGGAAACATGTTCCCATGTCAAAAGGTGAGAGAGCAGTATACGGCAAAAGAATTTTACAGTTTGTATTGGGAAGAGGTTTTAAAGACTGTAAAACAAGGCGGATTTGATTCGCTGGGTCATATGGATTTTCCAAAGCGTTATTACGGGGAAATATATTATACAGAAACCATTTTGAATGAAATTTTCAAAAACTTATTAGATAAAAATATGATCATCGAAATCAACACATCTTCGCTACGTAAGGGACATGTAGAGACTATGCCAGGGATAGATTTATTAGAAATCTATAAAACAAATGGAGGACAATATATTACGATTGGTTTCGATGCGCACGTGGTAGAGGATTTGTGTGCAGATTATCAAATAGCAAAGTCATTGGTGGAAAAAGTCGGTTTACGAGAGGTTATTTATAAAAACAGAAAACAAATTTTAATTTAGGGGGTCATAATGGAAATAAAAGATTTACAACCATGGGAAATTCTTATGAAGCGAATTGTCTGGCTTCAACTAGGTGATGTTACAGGAAAAAAGATTTTGGATTTCGGAAGTGGCATCGGAGTGACAGCAGATTATTTAGCGAAAAATAATATGGTAACTGCAATTGAACCATCAGAGGAATCAGTAATGGAAAGATGGAAGAACAATGAATACAGGCAGATAGTGGGGAGTACAGAACAGTTACGAAAAATAGATGATGAGACATTTGATTTGATTATTTGTCACAATGTTTTGGAATATGCATCTGATAAAGAAGATATCATAAATGAATTTGCAAGAGTCTTAAAAACCGAAGGGAAATTATCAATTGTTAAACATAACCGTTCGGGGAGAGTCATGCAGATGGTTGTACTGTTAAATGATTTTGAACACGCTCATAGTTTGATAGATGGGAATGATGGTATGGCGTCAAAGTATGGTGCCATTTTCTATTATGATGACTCAGATATAGAGAACTGGTGTGGTGAATTTAAAATCACCAAAACTTTGGGAATGAGAACTTTCTGGGACTTGCAGCAAAACCAAGAAGTTCATAAGGATGCAGAGTGGCAAGATAAAATGGTAGAGATGGAAATGCGAGTAAGTGATATGAAGGGATATAAAGATATTGCATTTTTTCATCATTTGACTTTAGAAAAAAGATAGATTGAGGGGGGAAGTATATGATAAAAGTAATTTTTGTCCGCCACGCCCAACCAGAACATGACTGGGAAGATGATAGAACAAGACCGTTAACTGAGGAAGGAAAAATGGATTCGCAGTCGGTGAAGAGTTTTTTGAAGGATAAAAAAATTGACAGTTTTTATAGTAGTCCATATAAACGAAGTATCGATACAATTGCAGATAGTGCAGCATACTTTGATAAGGAAATACACACCGACGAACGTTTCAAGGAAAGAGAAAAAGGTCCAGATGGAAATAATCATGGGATGTTTCAGATGCGATGGGAAAATCATAATTTTCATGAAGAGGGTGGCGAATCCATTGCAATGGTTCAGGAAAGAAATATTGCTGCTTTGACAGATATACTGATAGAAAATCAAAATAAGAGAGAGGATACATGCGTTGTAATAGGCACCCATGGAACAGCATTAAGTACAATCTTAAATTACTATGACAGAGATTGTAACTGTGATTCGTTTTTAAGAATCATAGACTGGATGCCTTACATTATTGAACTTGATTTTGATGGGGAAAACCTTGTGAGAAAACAGGAACATTTTCATATAGAAAAAGAATTCAAAGGAAAAGCGCGGGCGGATAAACCGAAAGAGGAATCCATGATAGGTAAAGTGGTTACGGTTACCGTAGACAGACCACTTGGCTCCTATCATCCGAAGCATAAGGATATGTATTATCCCATCAATTATGGCTACGTTGAAGGTATTATGGCCCCAGATGGGGAGGAACAAGATGCATATATTTTAGGAATCGATGTTACGGTTGATGTATTTACAGGGAAAATTATTGCTGTAGTACATAGAAATGATGATGTTGAAGAAAAATGGGTGGTTTGTCCAGATAATATGAATTATTCCGAGGAAGAGATTTGGAAACAAATTGATTTTCAAGAGCAGTATTTTGATTCGTACATCAGAATGGAGTGATAGCTATGATATTTGGAATGCCAACATTAATAGAATTAAATGGGTTAGAAGAAACTATGGTGTTATGTCAGGAATTAGGACTGCATTTTGTGGAACTAAATATGAATTTGCCACAGTATCAGTTAAATCATTTGGAAAAGATAGAGGAATTGAAAGGATTAAAAGATAAGTATCAATTATTTTATACAATCCATATAGATGAAAATCTAAATGTTAGTGATTTTAATCCTCTTGTGGCAAAAGCATATATGGAAACCGTGAAACGAACGATTCAGATAGCAAAGAAACTAGAGATACCAATTCTTAATATGCATATGAATCACGGTGTTCATTTTACGTTGCCAGATAGAAAAGTAAAATTGTTTGAGCAATATAGAGAGACATATCTTGAAAGTATAACGGGTTTCCGGGATATGTGTGAGCAGATAATTGGTCATGATGATATCCATATTTGCATGGAAAATACGGATGGATTTATGGATTATGAAAAAGAGGCAATCGAATTACTATTGCAAAGCAATGTATTTGCATTAACTTGGGATATTGGTCATTCAAATTCCTGTGATAACAAGGATGAGGCTTTTATTATAAAGCATGAAAAACAGCTACAACATTTTCATATTCATGATGGTAATAATAAGTCAGATCATATGACACTTGGAACAGGTGAAATTGACTTAAATGGGCGGTTAGATTTAGCCAAGATGCATAATTGCAGGTGTGTAGTAGAGACAAAAACAGTTGATGCTTTAAGAGAATCAATACAGTGGTTGAAAGCGAATAATTATTTGGAAGGATAAGATAATGTATGTTCATTTTGTCGGATAAAATTAAAAATCTGATTGGAAATGAAAGCTTTTCCTATGATGATGTTGGGATGTCAGATTCAACAGTTATAATTTTTATTGATAAAGTACTTAAAATTCAAACTGTAAGTGAAGAATCGGAACACGAATATGAGGTTATGAAATGGTTGCAAGATAAATTACCTGTTCCAGGGATATTGGCGTATGAAAAGACTGATGATAAGAATTATCTTTTAATGACCAAGGTGCCTGGTGAAATGTCATGTGCTGATCAATATATGAGAAATCCAGAGCAACTAGTAAATCTTTTAGCAGAAGGACTTAAGATGCTTTGGAAAGTTGACATTAGTAATTGTACTTATATGCATAGACTTGATGAAAAATTACAGATGGCAAAATATAATGTTCAAAACAATTTGGTAGATATGGATAATGTTGAACTCGAAACATTTGGCGAAAATGGATTTCAGAGTCCAGAGCATCTACTTAAGTGGCTTATCACAAATAGACCAGAAGAGGAACTTGTATTTTCCCATGGAGACTTTTGTCTTCCGAATGTTTTTTTGTCAGGGAAAAAAATTTCTGGATATATTGACTTGGGAAGGGCTGGAATTGCAGATAGATGGCAGGATATTGCTTTGTGCTATCGAAGTCTCTTACATAATTTTGAAGGAAAATATTGTGATAAGAAGTATCAGGGATTTAGAGCAGATATATTATTCGAAAAATTGGATATTGTACCTGATTGGGATAAAATCCGCTATTATAT
Source organism: Novisyntrophococcus fermenticellae (assembly GCF_018866245.1). Lineage (GTDB taxonomy): Bacteria > Bacillota > Clostridia > Lachnospirales > Lachnospiraceae > Novisyntrophococcus > Novisyntrophococcus fermenticellae. The sequence continues at coordinate 2,021,495 of NZ_CP076458.1, read as the reverse complement.
TCTTTTGGATGAATTGTTTTAGAAATGCGGTATGAAGTTTATTTAAAGTTCCTGCAACCACAAGTTGCATAAATGAACTCCGGGGTTGATGGTTTCTCTAAATTGTCTTTGCTAGAATAGAAACATCAAAAAATAATTTATTGAAAAGGAGTCATTATGAAACTAGCAGAAAAAATACAATATTTACGAAAAGAACATTGTTTTACACAAGAACAATTAGCGGAGCAATGTAATGTGAGCAGGCAGGCAATCACAAAGTGGGAATCTGATATTGCTATTCCAGAAACAGAAAAAATAATTTTTTAAGTAAATTATTTAAAGTTTCCATTGACGAGTTATTAAAAGATGAATTAGATATTATAGGTGTAAAAAAAGTTTCCAGTTGCGGAAAGAGTCTGGATAATGATGGTAATAGTGGATTGTATGAAGGGGTTCTAATCAAGGAAAGTATAGTCGATGAAAACATTCTTGATTTATTGAAAATTAAAAAAGTGGAGATGTGGAAGACAGGAGGAAATCCCAAATATTGGACTGTGCTATTTTTTTCTTCAAAACACAGTGACTTTCCTGAAGAAATTTCCAAAGTGATGAAATCAGGAGACACACCAAATGAAAACTGGTTTGTAGATTTTAAAGCTGATCATATTAAGTATGTTGTTTTTAAAGATTTAATTTTGAAATACAGAATTGGAAATCAAGAAGAGAAACAGCTAGTCTGTGAACGTTGTAGGGAACAAGGGATTCCAGATGATCAAATGAACTGGTCGGAATAAATATTAGGAATAACGTTTGACATTTTATACTTACTGTTGTAGGATAGAAGAAAAATTTAGGAGAACGCAAATGAATCAAAACTTACATTCAAGAAGATATATGTACATGTATTATAGACGTATTTGCTTGTAACTTAAGCCTTGAAAGGTGCACAGTTATAAGCGATAGGTCTTATATGTCTGTGCATTGATGAGTATGTAGATTTTGATTATAGTTGATCCTATAACTTATAAAAATCCTATTTCGCAATGATATCGCACCAGACATATTGGAATGTTTGGTGCGATTTTTGCGTTAATTACTAGTGATCAAAGTACTAGCGGTGGAATAGGAGGATTTATGAGAGAAGCAGTGGAATTGGTTTTGGCAACAGAAAAAGATGCAGAATTACTGCATCAAATGAAATATGAGGCATTTTTACCTTTATACGAAAAGTACCATGATGATGAAACAAGTCCTGTGAAAGAATCAATGGAAAAGGTTATCAGATATATTCAAATGGAAAATAGCGACTATTATCTGATAAAGTTCCAGAATGAGTTCGTTGGGGGAGTAAGGATAGTAGAAAAACAAGAGGGTGTATTTTCTATCAGTCCAATGTTTATCTTACCAGAATATCAAAATAGGGGGATTGGATATGCAGCAATACAAAAGGTAATTGCGCTTTACCCAAAAGCAATTACATGGCGGTTGGCAACTATTTTACAGGAAAAAAGAGATTGTCATTTCTACGAAAAATGCGGTTTTTATAGAAGTGGTTGGAAAAAAGAGATTAATGAATTAATGGATGTTGTAGGGTATGAAAAAGTGCTTGTTATGACAAGGGGATTTTGTGAAGCAGATGCAGAAGAAGTTGCGGGCTTAATCATAAGAAATTTCAAGGAAGTAAACAGTAAAGATTATAGTCCGAATGCAATACAAGAAATAGTAAAAACTCATGATGCAGAATGGGTTAAGGGAGTAGCCGGTTATGCTCATATGTATGTTTTTTGTCTAGATGAAAAAATAATTGGTGTAGGCTCCATATCAAGTTTTTGGGGAAGTGAAACAGAAAGCATTTTGCTTACCGTATTTGTATTGCCAGAGTTTCATGGAAAAGGAATTGGTCGAACGATTATAAGAACGTTAGAACAGGATGATTTATTTATAAGGGCAGAACGGGTGGAAATTCCAGCATCCATTACAGCAGTGGATTTTTATCAAAAATTTGGTTATGGATTTAAAAATAATGTGAAACAGTTGGATGAGGAAGGGCATTTTCGTTTGGAAAAATTTAAACAAAGGGGAGAATATCAAAAATGAAGATTAAAATAATAGGATCTGGTGGATGCGTCAGTACGCCGAAACCATGCTGTAGTTGTAAAGTTTGCACAGAAGCCAGAGAGAAGGGATTTCCTTATGCCAGAACGGGGTGTAGTCTCTTTATTGAAGATGGAAAAGTTCTGATTGATACTCCCGAAGATATTAATTATGCTCTAAATCATGGAAATATTGACCATGTAAATTATGTTTTATACAGTCATATGGATCCAGATCATACAATGGGAATGAGGTTATTTGAACAATTAAAAATGGATTGGTTAAATTCTTCCATAGGTATCAAGTGCAATGATCCAGTAAAGGTCATTTCTTTAAAGGCGGTAATGGATGATTTGAAAATGCAGGGTACAAAATATGGTTCGGCACTTGCGTATTATGCTTCTTGTGGTTTGATAACGCTACATGAAGAAAATAATCTGAAAGTAGAAAATGTTTGTATTGAAATTGTTCCTGCAAATGTTGAGGAATCAGTTGCAACATTTATTTTTACCGAAGATGACAAGAAGATAATTTATGCTCCATGCGATGTAAAACCATTCCCTGAAAATGACAAATTTCAAAATACAGATACGTTGATTATTGGAAATACAATCATAGGAGATATATTGAAAAATGGGTTCGTATTGGAACATGGCAATCCATTAAGAGATGAACTTTTCGTTATGGATGAAATTATAGCATTAAAGGAAAAGTATCATATCAAAAAAGTTATCATTACTCATATTGAAGAAGATTGGGGTAAATCCTATGACGATTATTTGGAATTGCAAAAAGAGTATGATGGAATATATTTTGCCTATGATGGAATGGAGGTATAACTTTGAATATACGAATTATGTCAATGAATGATTATGAGGCTGTTTATCATTTATGGATCAACACACCTGGAATGGGATTAAATAACTTGGATGATTCAAAAGAAGGAATTGAAAAATATTTAGAGCGCAATCCAACAACATGTTTTGTGGCGGAAGATAGTGGAACAATTATTGGTGTTATATTGTGTGGGCATGATGGACGCAGGGGATTTATCTATCATACAGCGGTACATGTGAACTATAGAAATCAAGGTATAGCAAGAAGTTTGGCAAAAAGTGCAATTCAGGCGCTCGAAGAAGAAGGGATAAACAAAGTTGCATTAGTTGTTTTTGGAGAGAATAAGATTGGCAATGTCTTTTGGGATAAACTTGGATTTTCTGATAGATTGGATCTTATTTATCGTAACAAGGGTATCCGATGTTAATGACCTCCTGAGCTGTCATCAAACTGCCCATGCTGCATGACATCCAAAGCATTCACGATGCTGATAACATCGGGATTTGAAAGCTCTGGATACTCTGATTTTAGACGTTCTGTATTCCAGAATTGATCTGACAAGTGCGATAATTCCGTTCCGATTCCCCAATTAGGAATACAGAGGTAATTCCCGTAAGCATGTTTGCCTACAAGCAGATGGAAGTTGCTCCCTCTTGCATTGACTTCGAATTCATATGGTATTGATTCGCTGAGTACGTTGATGGAACCGTTCCATGATTCGTTACCGTTTTTGCATGGATAGATGAATTCCATTTTATATATCACCTCCCAGCATTTCATGTTCGATGGTATAACGGACCAGATGCTCATCAATCAAACGTTTTCCCTGCTGGCTGGCATACATCAGGCTTTTTTCGCAGATTCGGTTGATCAGCCTTGATATCGCAGTGGATTCCTTATAAATATCATCCAGTGCATGATCTGTGAAGATATTCTGTTTCCCCCCAGCATAAGACAAATGTGATTGGATATATTTCCGGTCTCTGCCCGATCCAGATGCGGAAGCACACAGTTGATGTCAATACGCTGTCTTACAGCGGCATATCGCTGTAAGCGAAGTTTATCCCACAATTCCGTTTGCCCTACAAGCACCAATGACATAGGACTCATGGAATCAAATTTATAATTAAGCAGGAACCGAAACTCCTCAATGGTCTCTTTTTCCAGAAGATGAGCCTCATCCAATACGCAGACTACTTTTTTCTTCTGCACACCACGGATGATTTCGACCTCCTTTTGAAGCTGACGCTTGGCGTCTCCACGGTAAAACTTTGATTCCAGTCCTAACTGATCCAGCAGTCCTTTATAGAACCATCTGGGTGTAAGCTTGGAATCTGAAAGATACAAAAAGATGTATTCTTCCTTTGACAGGCTGGAAACAAACCGACGGATCAGTGTGGATTTTCCACATCCGGCATCTGCAGTGACCACTGCGAACAGCTGACGATCTGCAGCATAGGCAAGTCTCCCAAGGGCATCTGACATAGCGGGGGATTCATAAAGCTTCGAAATTGGAACATCCCGTACGAACGGTGTATGCTGCATCTCATAAAAGTTTTCATACATTGCTGCCACCGCCCTTTCTATATCCACCAAAGGAGATGGCATCAGCTCTGCGCTGATGGGTCTGCTCATGCTTTTTTTCTAATGCTTCCAACATGCGGGAAGCTTCCGTCTCTTTTGGCGTCATGGATTCCGGCAAAGCAGGAGATTTATCGCAAAAGGCACCTATTTTTACCGGTTCGGCGGTAAACGGTTCTACACCCTGATATCGTACGGTGATGATCTTTGTATGCATCGGGTCATAAGAAATTTCGACCCGGCATCCGATCAGGGATGGCTTTGTTTCGTATTTCCGCCCCTGGAAACTGATACAAGCGCCTTTGTCGACCAGGCGCATTTCGTGGTGGAGAAATGCTTCGCCCACCACAGATGTGTCAATAAAAGTAAGTGGTCTGGTGTCCCGCCCCCATTCCTGCAGCGAAGTGATCCCTTCCGATGGAACAGAACTGTTTAAACTCTTGTAGTACTCAGCAATGCCATCGTGGGCAGAATTATGATAGTACTCCTCCAGATAAATGTTCCAATAATGATTCAGTTCTTCCAATGTTTTGATCTTGTGGACTTTTGCTTCTCTGAGGAATGCATCCACTACTTGATGAAACTTTTCGCATTTTCCCTTTGATTTCTCGCTTCTTATCGGCGCATAACGAACGGAAATGCCAAGCTTGCCCATAGAGAGTTTTAACTGCTTTGCAATGTACTGGGAACCATTGTCGAAATAACAGGCATCAAATTTTCCGGCCTTGAGGATTACTTTACGGAAGGTATCTTCTACAATAGATTCCTGCTAATTGTCATAAAACTGGGATTGGATCACATATCTGGAGTGATCATCGATTGCCGATGACAGATAAGTCCGCACCATTGCACCATTCTTCCCAATAGGAAGTTTCATACCATATTTAATATCACCTTGTAACAGCATCATACGATGCGGTTTGCAGAACCGTTTGGACGAACTCTGCCGGGAATCATGATACATCTGCATCTGGCGGACTCCAAAGCCTGCTTTATACAGATAACGTTCCAATGTGGAACGCTTCAGGATTCCGGGAGCTACCCGTCCTTCCAGTTCAAGAATGTAGATGATCTGATTTATAGAGCGTTTTGGCACTTCTCGTTTCAACTGGATCGCCTGCTCCAAAAGCACATCAAAGTTTTCCGGGAGCTTTTGTGAACGCCTTTGTTCATGGATCCTGGGCTTCAATCCGGTGAACCCGCCTTTTCGGTAAGCGGATTCGCATCGATATAAACTTCGGGAAGACACATCGTTCTTCTCTGCGATGTCCTCTCTTAGCTGAATACGTTTTGCAGTATCCAGTGATTCATCCAACAGGGGGGCAATAAGCTGATACCTGTTCAGAGCCTGCTCTTCCTGCCAGCTGGTGTTTGTGTTTGTCTGCATCATAAGATCCTCCTTTTGGAGAACCTTACCACGTCCTGCCTGTGCAACAAAACAAAGTCGGTGCATAGACAGATCGCTCAGGCAGACACCAGAAAGCCGCCTGAATTGTAAATGAACCGAAGAATGATCTCCAGCCATTCCGGGGTGGAACCTCGTAATTCTGCAAGCAATGACATGCCAGAGTTTAGGAGTTCCTCACTAAAGCCCAACAGACGATATCCGATAGATTTCAGATATCCATTTATCCTAAGCTGATTGATAACCAGCCAGTGATGCCAGCGGAACATGGTTTTTTCGCAAGGATACTCCACAGAATCCTCATCTTCTGATGTAACGATTCCATCCAGTACACCAGATATGATTTCAACGGCGTATTGTTTGAACGGAGCCAGAAAATCCGGCAGTTCCCGGTGAAGCTTTCTGCATTTACAACATTTCAACCGGCGAATCAGGTAAATGCGGCGTTCCTGTCCTTCCAGCAGCATGCCCCGCTCGCAGGAGTCTCTGTAAACGAGAGGTTCTCCACAGACAGGACAATAGGATATGGCATTACTTTCAATTAAAAATATTTTGTTCCTCATTGTAGGTTGTCGTGTAGTCTGTTATAATGACCATGGTTGTAAAACCGTGATCCCAGAGTACACGTCTTGTGAGGAAGGTGCTCTGGGATCTTTCCTTTTCTATACTGTGCTAATGACAGTATAGCGGTCATCTCAGAGACAAGCAAGTAAATCAGATTTTAGACACTTGAACTTAGCAAAAACAATCCGAGAATTTGAACGAATCGATACATAAAATTCAACCACGGAGTGCTATAAGCAAAAGTGCTGGATTTTATTTGCCAAAAAACGCTGGAAAATAATTTCCACTTTTTGCTGGAAAGTACTTGCCGTTTACACCTTGAAGAGGAAAATGAAATACTAAAAAAAGCAGCAGCCTACTTCGCAAAGAATTTGAAATAACAGAGAGATTCTTATTCATCCAGGCTAATCGCTGTAATTACAAGGTTGCGAAGATGTGTAGCGTCCTCCGTGTTTCAAAGTCGGGATACTACGCATGGATTAACCGTCATGACTCAAAGCGAGCTGAACAAGAATGGCTCAATGGTCAGAAATTCAAGACTTTATCAAAAGACAAGAACCAAGTATAATGAGACTTGTGACTATGAGCAATTAACGACCGGGTTGATGCATTGTTAACGCATCAGCCCGGTAGCTCTTTACTAAATACAACAAAACAAATATTTCAATCCACAGGGATCTTCCCTAAAAAATTATGATACCATAAGATGTCCCACGTAGCAACTATATTCATTTGTTTTGTTGTATTAGTTTGTTGAATTATATTGACACAAAAGAAACAGCAATATATAATGAAAATATCAAAATATTTTTTGCTTCTGTTCCTATGAAATAAAGAAAGGAGTGATTTTATGGTGGAAAAAGCATATCCTACATCTTTCGAGATTGCTGGCCCTGCCGCCATGTTCACACGGCCAGATACGGGCTCATCCCCGGTATCGTATCCAGCACCCACAAAGTCCGCATTAAAAAGCATATTCGAATGCGTTGCCATGTCCAAGGAAGCTTATTTTGAACCTCAAAAAGTTGAAATTTGCCTTCCAATTATATTTCATAAGTATTCAACCAACTACGGAGGCCCTCTGCGGAAAAGCGGAACGCCAAACTTTCAACTGTTCGCCACAGTTCTTGAAAATGTGTGCTACAAAGTTTATGGCATCGTTAGAGCATATCGAGCGCCACGCCATGGCAGCAATCCACAGCACAAAATTCAGGAAGTATTTCTTAGAAGGCTGCAAACAGGGCAGTTTTATACAACTGCTTTTCTTGGATGGAAAGAATTTATCCCTTCTTATTTTGGACCGCTGAGAGAAAATACAGCGCCTGACCAATCCATAGACTTTATTATTCCTTCCATGCTTGCAACGATGTATGATCGCCCTACGGATGGCAGTTTATCACCGATGTTTATTCAAAACGTCAGAGTATGCAGAGGAGTGATGTTCTATGATCAATGAGCTCTACAAACTCAGCCAATCGTTGGAACATTATGGCCTTCTGAAGTCCACAACCCATCCAGATATAAGTAAAGTTGGCAAAGCAGATTGTCTTTGCATTGAGCTTGATGAGAAAGGAATGCCTCGTGGACTTCGATTGTTGCAGAAGACGCAAACTGCTGAGCTTTGGAAGCATAGCAAAGGGTGTCATAACAGCTTTCCGGCAATTCGGGTAAAGAAACCTTTGCTTTTGCCGAAAGAGAGTCAAAAAATAGATGATAATGATTGGAAAAAAGCAAAGCTGTCCGAAAGAATATTGATGCTGTCTCAACTGGATTATTCCACTTTAAACACGTCATGCAATGATATTAAAATATCGGAGTGGACGGAGAAGCAATTAAATCCGGTTTTACTTTCGAAGCAGCCGGCCTTGGCTGCGTTGAAACAATTGATCACGGTATTTCCTCGCGAAGGGCAGCAGACGGCTTTTTTACAGCATCTTATACAGCTTCTTCACCAGGAAATCCTGCGGTGCGAGCAAGGAGACTTGCTTGATATAATAAAGGAGCTGTTGATTGGCGCCTATAATTCCAAGACGGGAAAATTTGTTGCCGACTGCATGACGTATTATGATATGTATGCAGTTGGAGAGTACAACAATTTGGTGGCTTCATCCGAAACGCGTAATGCTTTAATTGAGCTGCTTAACAACGTGTCGATTCCGAAAGCTTCCAAAAATCAAAAAACGACTGTCATTTCCCCTTTCACAGGCAACCGGACGGTTGGAATCGGGAACAAATATCCTAATCCTAATATTCCTCTGCTGGGTCTTACGTATTTGTACTCTAAAAAATCCGATATTTCGTGTCTTACACGTTATACCATGACCGGTACGGACGCTTTTCAAGCTGGCGCAAAAGAAATTTATGATATTAACAACGCAGTTGCGTTTCTTACAGACGATTCCAGAAAAAATAAAACATGGTGTCCAATGAGCGACAGCAATCGGGAAAAGCCCAACCTGCTGATGGCCTATCTTCCGGATGACCCGCGAAATAGTGCGCAATTAGCTAAGATCCTTGGTAATCCGTCCGATTTTGACGACTTAGAAGATTATCAGGAAAATGCTGAATCGTCTTATGAAGCATTATGCAAACAGGTGATTGGTAGTCTGAAAGATGTCATGCGAAAAAGCCAAAATACGAAAATCAATTTAATTATTTTGGAAACCTTGGATCCGGGTCGAAAACAAATTGTGTACGAAAATGCTTTTACGGCAGAACAATTTCGCGAGAATTTGCTTACATGGAACACTGCATCTCGAAACACGCCGCCTATAAAAATAAAGATTCAAAAAGGAAAAGAGACCATAAACGTAAAGCCAATCTGCCCTGGTCCCAGTGAGATTTGCCAACTGTTTAAAACAAACTATACACGCTCAGGAGCTGGCAAATCAATGAAACAGATCGATGTATCGCTTCATGAGATCTATCGCCTTTATATGCCAAATTCACAGAAGGATCAGAAACAGACGCTGAACCGCTTTATCCAACTGACTGTGCAAAAGAGCCAATGGCTTCTGGGCAATACGGCATATCAAATGATTACAGATTACGCGTTACCGTCTACAAAGCAATTCCTAACACAAGCAAAACAGGCTGCAATGTTTGCGTCACTGCTTTCAATTTTGCTTTATTTATCTGGTACCAGAAAGGAGAATTATATGTTGGATGCACCTTTTAACATAGGACAGTTCTTGAAATTGGCTGACATGCTGCATAAAGAATACTGTGTGCAGGTTAGAAACAGCGGAAATAAACAAGCTTCACTGCCAGCGCAGCTAATGGGAAATGAGATGCTGTCGATTGCGTCTGAGAATCCCGTGGAAGGGCTTAACCGCCTGCGCGAACGTATGAGAATTTATCTTGCATGGGCACAGGGTACCACCGGAGAGAATGCAGGTTATGCAAAATGGATTCTCGCACGTTTTGAAGAGGTCAGCAGAAAAATTGTAAATACGAAAGATGAGCTTCCAGAGCATTTTACTCCAGTCCATCAGGCTCAGGTGCTTTTGGGTTATTTAGCTGATATCCCATATGAAAAGAAAAAACAGGGCTCTTCAGACAAATCGAATCTTAAGGAGGGGAACAGCAATGAGCGAAATGATCAATAGAGGAACAGGCCTGCTTTTAATTGATGTAACCAATTCAAATCCAAATGGTGACCCTGACCGTGACAGTGATCCCAGAACCCGGCAGGACGGGCGTGGAGAGATTTCTCCTGTATCATTTAAACGGAAATTGCGTGATCTGGTGCAGGACAAAGATTCTCCGCTGTGGCAGGAATTGGCTGATGAGCTTAACCTACCTAGAGATGGTTTTGATATTTTAGAGAGCAAAACTACCAAACGCTCTGATGTCCGCAGTTTGTCTGCTGAAGAACTACTGGAAAAATACTGGGACGTGCGTGTGTTCGGCACAACGTTTCTTGAAGAAAAGAAAGTAGAGCAAGGTTCTTTCATCACTTCTGGCGTGGTACAATTTGGACTGGGTGTATCTCTTGATCCAGTAAACATTGAGCGGATGACAACGACTAAGGTGCTGCCTGTTGAAGAAGGAAAAGGAAAGGGTATGGCGCCTTTGGCTTTTCGAATTGTATCTTATGGCCTGTATGCCATGCCGTTTTTCATCAACGCCACGGCGGCACAGAAAACGCATTGCACAAAAAAAGATATTGCACTGCTGTTGCGGCTTATCCCTCATGCATACAAAGAGACTGCTTCTTATATTCGTCCGCAGGTTGATATTCGATACGCTTTTTATGTAGAGCATAACCGTGCTCGGGGAACTTACAATGATTTTCGAATTATTGAAGCGCTTACTCCCGTTCGAATTGACGGCAAAACTGACCCGGCCAAGTCGTGGAAAGATTATGACGAAGCGGCACTGAAACAAAGCATTACGAAGCTTAATGAAAGATTAGCAGGTAAAACGGCTCCTGTCGTCGATCTGATGGAGATGCTATGACTCCGCTTGCGCACAGCGCCAGAGGTGATACACCAGCACAGACCTATCGTGAACATATAAGCGGAGTCATTGAAAAGGTAAAGAAGAATCTGGCGGCGATGGCTCCGTATCTTGCTGAAAAAAGGCTGGAACGTTATAAAGAAATTCTCTACCCGGCGGCAGAATCCCATGACCTTGGAAAGTTGGCATTGGAAAACCAGAATGTTCTTTCCGGAAAGAAACGAGCAAAAAGGCTGCCGATTGAGCATCGAGATGCAGGTGTAAAATATCTACTAAAGGATAAATTGGAATGCCCGGAAGCCACTTTGGTGTATTCGCATCACCGCCCTGGTTTGCCGGATATGCCGGATGAAAAAAGCGCTGATGATCCTTTTCGGTTTCCAACAGCTATGGACGACACAGAGCAGCACCTTCCTGATTATCTGCGGATTCACGCCAAAGAAATGAATAGCCCTCTGAAAGCTGCTGATAAAAAGGCCATAGGACTCTCGGCTTTGGAATATAGAATGCTGCTTAGTTGTTTGGGAGACGCAGACTATTCGGATACTGCTGGGGAGTCACTGACGGGCACACAACCTCGTTGGGAAGAACGGATCCAACAATTGGACAGGTACATTCAAAATTTGCAAAACCGCACTGACCAGAATAATGAACGAAACCGTCTGCGCACTCTTCTTTATCAGACTTGTAGAAATGCCGAAACAAATGCAGCTGTGGAGTATTGTGACAGCCCGGTTGGCACGGGAAAAACCATAGCAGTTATGGCACATATGTTTCAGGTGGCACAGTCGCACCATTTAAGACATATTTTTATTGTGCTTCCATACACTAGCATCATTTCTCAAACGGTGAAAGTCCTGAGAAAAGCTGTCGTGCTGGATGGAGAAAATCCTGAAGAAATCGTGGCCGAACATCATCATCAAGCGGATTTTGAGGATATTGAACACAGACGTCTGGCAACAACTTGGACAGCGCCAATTATCGTAACCACAGCGGTGCAGTTTTTTGAAACGCTGGCAAGCAACTTGCCGGCAAAGTTGCGAAAGCTCCACCAGCTTCCGGGCAGCGGTATCCTTTTTGACGAATACCATGCCGCATTGCCTGTCAATTTAATGCTGCCAGCGTGGAAATGGATCACCAAACTCGTTGATCAATGGAGCTGTTCCATCTGTATGTGCTCCGCCACAACGGTGAAATTTTGGGAGCATCCTGCGTTTCAGAAGCAGTCGCCATGCCAAGCCGAACCTTTGCTGCCGCCAAGAGCTTCAAAAAATTTGAATAACTTTGAGCAGTCAAGAATTAATCTGCACGCATGGCATAATGATGTTCCTCATTTTCACGGAGCGGCAGAACTTGCGGCATATCTGAATCATTATCATGGCTCGAAAATTGTCGTGCTGGACACTGTTCAATCTGCTGCCTATTTCGCTAAATTTCTGTGCCAGCACGGATATGATGTCTTGCATCTCTCGACCGCTCTAACACCGGAGGATCGAGAACGCACGATTGCAGAAGTGCAGAGGAGACTGTGTCCAAAATCAAATTATTCGAAAGAGTGGACATTAGTGGCTACCAGTTTTGTAGAATGCGGTTTGGAATTTTCATTTCATTATGGCTTTTGTCAGCTTCGCTCTCTACAAAGCTATGTTCAGTTGGGTGGTCGTATCCGCAGAAACTGTGAAAAGGATTATGAAGACGCAGCTTTGGTTGCATTTACAGTTACAGAAGACAATTTTAATTGCAATTCAATATTTCAGGATTCTAAAAGCGTATTTAAAAAAATGATTTCTTCTGGAGAATTTTTAGGACTGTCTGTAACTGAGGCTGTTACAGAAGCGTTTCGTCAGGAATGTATGATGTCCGGAAAATTATCAGAAGAAATCTGTAAGGCCGACCGACAGCTTAAGTTTAAAACAGTTGCCCAAAAGTTCCGCGTAATAGACGAGAAATCGACGACGGTTGTAGCTAATTCAATGCTCGCTGAAAAGCTTCAATCAGGTGAAAGTGTTTCTACGCAGGAACTGCAGAGAGGCAGTGTAAATATCCGGAAAAGTGTTTTAGATCGGCTTGGACTGCCAGACGTTGAGTTGCCAACACTTTCAGTTACACAGTATGACGCATTTCTTGGATATATGAAAAGTCTGGTATAATCATTTAATGTGATGGGAATACATCTGTTTTACTGTTCTGAGAGATGGAAACCGATTTCTCTGCGGCGAGGCCGCTCAGGATGCACAGCATGAATTCGCTTTCCATGGTGCCGGTGAAAACACGGCAGTAGGCCGCGACACGCAGTTTCGGATTTTCATTTTCCCCTGTTTGCAATCTAACTCCAAAGCAGCTTTTTTCACTACCCACTGGAGGTCAAGATGCCGTTTTGACGGAAATAGGCAGCTTATCGGTAAGGAACTTTTGGTATTTAGGGCTGTGGAGCTCGTCATGGGTTCCCGTTTACTCAACATTATCTGGATAGATAATATGATATCAGGAACAAAAGTTAATGCTTTTTTCATGCTTGCATAAAAAAAGCATTAACTTGAGACCCGAACAAACATGAGAATGTAGCCCGACACCTGTCACAACGAGGAGAGATAATGTTACAACATCAAAATTCAGGTTTTTATAAGACCTTTTTGAAACTTAGTTTTTTTATTATACTTCAAAATGTGGTAACCATAAGTGTAAATTTATTAGACAATGTAATGTTGGCTCATTACAGTGAACCTGCAATGGCCGGATCTTCGATTGTTAATCAGATACAGTTTGTCTATCAGCAGGCAGTCACAGCACTTGCAGAAGCTGCAGTTATTATCGGAAGTCAGTATTGGGGGGCAAAAAAAGAAAAACAGAATCAGGATATCGCCCGTTGTGCCTTAAGAACTGGGCTTGTGGTCTGCATTGTGATGTTTACAGCAGTCAGTATCTTTGACAAGCCAATTCTATCATGGTTTACAAAGGATACAGTGATTCTGTCTGAGGCAGAGAAATATCTGGCTATTATACGAATCACATATATATTTTCTGTGATATCTACGATACTGCTTGGATTCCTCAGAAGTCGGGAGATTGTCAAGATTGGTTTTATGGTGTCAGTGGCTGCATTATGTACAAATGGTTTTTTTAATTATCTGATGATTTTTGGCAAGGCAGGTTTTCCGGAAATGGGTATCAAGGGCGCTGCAATTGCCACACTGATTTCGCGTATTGTTGAGTTTTTGATCGTTGTGATCTATACGATGAATAAGGTTGAGATTCCAAGACATCATATATCAGTGATTACACCCGGACTTATGAAGGATTATATAAAATGTCTGCTTCCACTTATGGGCACTGCTGTGCTTTGGAGTATAAGTTCAGCTTTGCAGACGGTGATACTGGGAAATATGAGCAGCACGGCACTCAGCGCAAATGCAGTTTCTTCAAATATCTTCTTGATGGTGAAAGCGGCCGCAACTGGAACTGCACTTGCCGGAGGAGTCATGATCGGAAAAGTAATTGGAGAAGGCGATGAGCAGGCAGTTAAAAAGACATCAAAAAACCTGCAGACTGCATTTTTTATAATAGCACTAGTTGGAGCTTTGATTCTTTATATGATACGAATTCCAGTACTAAACTTTTATAACATTTCACCTGCGACAAAGAAGCTGGCGAATCAGTTTCTGATTTTGATGAGTGTTATCTATATTGGGATGGGATATCAGATGCCAACCAGTGAAGGGATCATAAAAGGAGGTGGCAGTCCTACATTTATTCTGCTTATGAACATTATCAGCAGCTGGGGAATCGTTATTCCGGTGTCCTGCTACCTGGCATTTGTAAAACAGGCTGATCCGATATTTGTCCTGGCCGCTTTGAATTCAGATCAGATATTCAAATGTATTCCGGTCTTTATCAAGACAAATTATGGACATTGGATGAAGAAACTGACGAGGGAGGAGATGTGACCATGCCCGGCGCTATGGGAAAAGAACGATATGGATCCGCCATATTGGAGAATCTAAAAATTATGGAGTCGATACATCCAGGAGCTTACACAAGGAAAATTATAACCAAGGCAGGAAGGTCTCTAAAAGACCTTCCTACCACTTAAATTTAATTATCGAATAAAAGCTATTTACGGAGATAATCCCCTATTTTAATATCACTCCCATACATCTAACTCCCTGTTCTTAAAATAATATTTTCTGTCCTTTTCCCCAATTTCACGAACTACTCGACACGGGATCCCTAATGCAACTACATTAGAGGGGATATCATTTGTTACAACACTTCCTGCTCCTATCACGGAATTATCACCTATTGTCACACCCGGCATGATTTGAACTCCGGAACCAATCCAGGTATTTTTCCCAATATAAACACAAAGATTGTATACATAGTGATGCTCTCTCAAAACAGGTAATATAGGATGTCCGGAAGTAGAAATTACTACATTGGGGGCAATCAGACAATTATCGCCTACATATATATCGGCGTCATCAACGAAAGTAACATTTGAATTACAATAGATTCCTTTGCCAAAGTGTACATGTTTACAACCCCAATTTGCATTTAGTGGAATTTCAACGTGACAATCTTCCCCTATCTCGGCAAAGATTTCTTTTAATAATTGCTGCCGCTTCTCTGTTTCAGTTGGGCGAGTGTGGTTATACTCATAGAGCTTTTCTTGAAATAAGAATTGGTTTCCTAAAAGGGATAGATCATCGTAACGATACACCAATCCTTTTTCCTTTCGTTCTTTATTTGTCATAATAAGCTTCATCTCCTATATATATTGAATTTTCAATTAATTATTTTAATAGGTGGTTTTAGTAGAATATCTATCAAAATTGTATCAGATTATACTTGGAATTTCTTTAAATATCTTTTATAATTATATCAAAATTGTATTTTATTTTCGAGGTGATATTATGAGTCTGCCATTAGAAATATTTTCTGATTCATCAGAACGATTGCATTATAATACACCAGATTTTCCTATGTATGTTCATAAAGACCAACTTGTTCGGTATGGATATGCCGCCACATGTCATTGGCATCCGGATTTGGAATTTATTCTTATACTTGATGGGAAAATGGATTTTTTCGTGAATGGAGAAATTGTGCATATAGATTCTCATAATGGTATTTTTATTAATAGTAAGCGTATGCATTATGGGTTTTCTGCAGATAAAGAAAACTGTTCATTTATTGCTGTTGTTATTCATCCTGCATTGCTTTTTGAAAATTCTCAAGATATGAGACGATATGTGAATCAGAAATTTGGCTCAGACAGCGATGATTTTATATTACTCAACCCTCACATTGAGTGGCAAAAAGAAACTATGTATATCATGAGTAGCATTTATGATGATATGCATAGTGGAAGTCCGAATATAATACGTTTGCTATCTCAGGCCGTATCCCTTTGTGCAAATATTGCAGATCACATTCAACAAGTGCCCAGGCATCACATAAATGAAGAGTTTCGAGAAACTGTTTTGAAAATGACAGAATTTATTCATCAATATTATGATTTAAAGATAACTCTTGGTGATATTGCGGGTTCTGGAGCTGTATGTAGAAGTAAATGCTGTGAGTTGTTCAATAAATATGTTGGGCAAACACCGAATGCTTATGTGATTAGATATCGTATTGCAAAAAGTTGTGATATGTTACGAGAAACGAACAGAACTGTTAGTGACATAGCAATTACATCACCGGAGCAATCAGTTGGAGATGTTTTGCTACACTTTGGGAGTCAAAAGCGATTCCCATAGTAGGATATGATGTGAAATTTAAGGCTTATGAAGGGTTGTTGGAAAGGTTCTTGGGACCTACAAGGACAGTCATATCCGCTGAGACATTGCAGGTTCGTGATTATGATAATTATAACATGACAATGTTTGATGCAAGTGAACGAAAAAACAGGCATGACACGGTGTTTCCACTTGATTGCCAAAAAGCATTTGAAAAATGGTATCGCTGCACCAGAGAATATTATAAAGTGGTTAAAGGCAATCGGCTATGAATTATGAGGAATTTCACAGATTTTTCATAAGAAAGGAAGCCCGTGTGAATCTTAAAACATTTGAATTTGATGCCATTATACAAAAGGTGCCTATGCTCATTTCTAAAATATTTATCGAGAGTCCTATTAAGAAAGAAAGGAATCAGTAAATTAATATGATATTCATAGATTTGGTTACATTCCCCGATGATGATGAAGAGACTTCTGTATTTTGGGCCGAAAAAAGAACCTGTTATGATTCTTTTTATCCTTTTAAAGTTCTATCAAAAAATTTCCTTTCGAAAATCGATTTTGAACCGATTACTATTTTATATGGAGGGAATGGCTCAGGAAAAACAACTGCTTTAAATGTAATTGCGGAAAAAGCAAACGTGAAAAGAGAGTCAAATTATAACAAATCCAGTTTTTTCTTAGAGTATCTGAAGCTGTGCCGGATAAATATAAGAACGAAAATACCGGATAACAGCAGGATTATAACCAGTGATGATGTATTTGACTATATGCTCAATGTCCGCAGCATGAATGATGGTATCGACCGGAAAAGAGAAGAGATCTTTCAGGATTATTTAGAAATGAAATATGCACAGTTTCAGGTTCATTCTATCCATGATTTTGAAAAATTGCAAATGGTAAACAGTGCGAAGCGTAAAACTCAATCAAAGTTTGTCCGGTCCCGATTAATCGATAATATCAGAGAGTACTCAAATGGCGAAAGTGCTTTTCGATATTTTACAGAGAAGATAGAAGAAAATGGACTTTATATTCTGGACGAGCCGGAAAATAGCCTTTTACCCAACCGGCAGGAGGAACTGGTAAAGTTTATTGATGATTCTGCAAGGTTCTTTGGATGTCAGTTTATCATATCCACTCATTCCCCCTTTCTTTTAGCTATCAAAGGGGCTAAAATTTATGACCTTGATGAAGTCCCGGTAGATGTAAAGAAGTGGACACAATTGAAAAATGTCCGTACCTACTATGAATTCTTTAAGCGATATGAAGATGATTTTGATTAAATATCTGTGAAATAAAAACATTTATGATACAATCAAAATGCAGGACAGGTAGTGCCAGGTTGCCTCTGAAAACGCAGCGGCTCTGGGTATATACAATTCCTGTGGATTTCACGAAACGTCCGTGATGGATTATTTTGTGTTTGATGAACTTTAAGCAGACAGGAGAAAAGAATGGAGTCATTTTTACTAATTGGACAATCAAATATGGCAGGTCGTGGATTTATAAATGAAGTACCTCCGATTTATAATGAGAGAATTATGATGCTGCGAAATGGCAGATGGCAAATGATGACTGAACCCATTCATTTTGACAGACCGGTTGCAGGCGTAGGTCCTGCGGCATCATTTGCAGAGGCTTGGTGTGGAGATAATGAGGGAGAAAAAATTGGCCTTATTCCCTGTGCAGAAGGTGGAAGCACCATTGATGAATGGTCAATAGATGGTACATTATTTCGTCACGCAATAAATGAAGCTAAGTTTGCAATGAAAGATAGCGAATTGGCAGGAATACTGTGGCATCAGGGGGAAAGTGACAGTCAAGATGGAAAACACAAAGGATACTATGAAAAAATATTAAGAATCTTTAATGAAATAAGAAGCGAATTATCCATACCTGATGTTCCGTTTCTTATCGGAGGTTTGGGCGATTATTTGGGTAAGGCTGCATTTGGTGCAGGCTGTGTGGAATATCAACGCATTAACAAAGAACTTCAAAAATATGCACAGAGTAAAGAAAATTGCTATTATGTTACTGCTAAGGGACTTACATCTAACCCGGACGGTATCCATATCAATGCTATGTCACAGAGAATATTTGGTATAAGATACTATGAAGCGTATCATAAAAAAGAAGATATATATGAACCATTAATAAATGAAAAAGAGTTAGTTGATAAATGTCATAATAGGGTGAATACTTCAGCGGAAAAAAAACATATAGCACTCGAAAAATTCACCTTGGGAAAGATTTCTTATGAGGAGCTGATGAAGGCTTTCTAATATATATAAGGAAGAGGGATAAGAGGGATAATGGACTGGGCAGCAGTAATAACAGATAATATCATACACAAAAACAATTAGCAGGAATATAATTATATAGATAACGATCCATAAAGGAGGAATATCTCATTCATAAAATATTAGATGAGGATTACCTCGACCTGCTAATTGAAAATACATTAATGCAAAGTACATTAGTTGATAATCCCGAAGCAGGATATCAAATAACGAGAATTAATGAAAGAAATTCTGTTCTCCACCTTCCAGGGGAGATGTTTCGCATGTGTACTTTGGGAATCTATCCATATCATATATTTCCCTCAATATATACACTGAATTCAAAGCTCGGTCTTGAGAAGTCAGGAGTACCTACTGTTCAGAACAATCCCAATCTGGCCCTTTTTGGACAGGGTGTCTTAATTGGATTTGTTGATACCGGGATAGATTATCAGCATGAAGCCTTTTTAAATATTGACGGAACAACCCGTTTGTTTTCAATTTGGGATCAGACGATTGCCAATGGAACACCTCCTTCGAGATTTGAATTTGGGGCAGAGTACGGTAAGTCGCAGATTAATCTTGCGCTTCGTCAGGAGAATCCACTCATAGTTGTCCCCAGTATCGATGAAGACGGGCATGGTACTATGCTGGCAGGAATTGCAGCGGGAAATCCCAACTCTCAGAAGGATTTTTCGGGTGTGGCGCCTGAAGCAGAATTGGTTGTCGTGAAGCTTGCCCCTGCAAAACACTATAACCGAAAAGTATTTGGTATAGATGATACGGTCCTGTGTTATGCGGAGACAAATATTTTTTTGGGTATCGAATATATTCTGTCAGTTGCCCGAAGACTAAACCGTCCGGTAGTTATTTGCATTGGCCTTGGATCGAGCCAGGGAGATCATGATGGTAATGACGCATTGGCGATATATCTGAATATATTATCCACAATCCCCAGAGTAGCAATATGTATTGCAGCTGGAAATGATGGCAATACACGACGGCACTATCGGGGAGAAAGTGTTACAGGCCGAACTTCCAGTAACTTTGAACTTCGCATTGGCAAACGGGATAAAGGGTTTTCAATGCAAATATGGCAAAAATCACCCAGCAGGCTGGCAATTCAGCTTCAATCACCTTCCGGTGAATGGACAGAACCGATATACCCCGGCTTTAATCGTTGTGTGGAATATAGTTTTGTCTTGGAACCTTCAAAGGTTTTCATAAATAACATAATAATGGAAGAAGAAAGCGGGGAACAGTTAATACTTTTAAGGTTTGAGGATGCCTCCAGTGGTATTTGGAATATTCGGGTTATTGCCATTGATAATCTGCATTCTTATTTTGATGCATGGCTTCCATCAGGAGATCTTATTTCGGAAGAAACCTTCTTTTTGGAATCAGACCCGAATGTAACAATTAGTGCTCCGGGTAATGCACGCAATCCTTTGACAGTAACTGCTTATAACCAGACAGACGGTGGTATTCTTATTAGTTCAAGCAGAGGATTTACGTCGAGTGGCGGAATAGCTCCTGATATTGCAGCACCTGGATTTGAACTTACTTGCCCGATTCCAAATAATCTGTATGGAAGTGTGACTGGAACGGGGGCAGCAGCAGCTCATAGTGCCGGTATTGTTGCAATACTTATGGAATGGGCAATTTTAAGAGGAAATTCCACAACAATTTCCGGGCGGGATATAAGCAGATTACTTGTTCGCGGAGCCGCAAGACGAAATAACCTTATTTATCCCAACCCTATCTGGGGATATGGAATCATAGATTTATTTGGGACATTCAGAAGTCTGACGTAAATCCTCCAGATAGTAAAAGGGCATTTTTAATTAGATTTTGATAAAAAAACCACACAGGATGGAAAACCATATGCGGATTAATGAAGAAAGATTTGAATTGAACGGAAAGAATATTCTACTTAGATGCGCGAGACCTGATGAGGCTGACATGCTGATTAATTATTTGAAAACAGTAACTGGAGAAACCAGATTTTTAATGGCAGATGCAGATGAGATTAGTTATACGATTGAGCAAGAAAAAAGCTTCATTAATGGGCACAATGATTCAGACGATCAGCTTTTATTATTGGTTTTTGTTGATGGGGAATATGCTGGAAACTGTTCCTTTGACAGCAAGGCCGTAAGCAGGAGGAATGCTCATCGTGCTGGAATTGGTATCGCACTTTTTCAGAAGCATACGGGTCAGGGGCTGGGAAGAATTATACTGAATAGGCTTATTAAGGAAGTAAAAAATGCGGGATTTGAGCAGGTTGAGCTTACTGTAGTTGGCGGTAATGACCGCGCATATCATTTGTATAAGAGTATAGGATTCGTGGAATGTGGAAGGATTCCCAATGCAAATAAATATCAGGATGGTACATATGCAGACGATATTTTGATGGTAATGAAACTGACGAAATCTAATTAAAAAATTATTGAATCGTCCGTATTAAGGAAACCGGTGATGAACAGTAAAGAATTGAATAAGATAACCATGAAGAACATATCTAAGATTTGCGAAAAAACCAGTCTGGCTTTTTACTTATTATTTTTATATTAGACATGGAATTTGTGTCAATATGGTGGAGTGAAAAGCCACCTGCCTATGCTGCTGATTAGTGTGCTGGGATTTCTGATCAGTTTTATCTTCACATTGATTTCGGGGAAGCAAAAGCAGAAAAATGCTTCCGGCTACAAAATGACAAAAAGAGTTTTTTGGATAGAAATTATCATTGCCTTACTTACTACAGTTTGTTTTGACGGACGTATTGTTTATTCAGCAATTCCCTATCACGGGGCTTTATCATGGAAGATAGATGAATGCATGCGCGCAAAGAAGATAGCCCCTAAGCACCATAACTTCTTTGAAGATACACTTGATACATTTATTTATGGCAAAGATAAGAAAGGTGAAACAAGGACTTATCTGGTTCGAAGACAGAAGGACTTAAGTATCTGCCCGAAGATGTGGACGGGGATGGTGCGGATAAAGGCATTCGGGATTTTAATCAACTTTTATATGGTGGAGAGGTTGCTGGTTTTGAGGTATCTTTACATATTCCGAATGCGGATGACGTGATACCGGTTCGTTATATTATGGACGAGATGATGCCAGTTGCCGAAGTAAGCGATGAATTGTGGAGTCGTGTTATCAATGTAAACCTGACTGCTCCTTTCGTACTGAGCCGTAGGGCTGTTCAGCAGATGCTAAAGCAGGGATAAATCATCCCAGTGCGTTCAGAATGGAAAGAGCTATGGCCGGATTTGGTGCAAATCCAAGAGCTGGTTCACCGGATGAGCTTGCAAATGTTGCCCTTTTTCTTGCCTCCGATGATTCCAGCTTTATGAATGGTGCTACAGTCGTTGTTGATGGTGGATGGACAGCCTACTAATCATAATGAATATAAAAATGAGCGGATATCCGCTCATTTTTATACCAAAGTATGCAAGGAAAGCTGCCAGTGGCAGGTTTTCTGTATTAGGAATTTGTTGTCTGCCCTCCATCGACATGGAGCACCTGACCGGTTACAAAACGGGAGTCATCGGAGGCCAGGTATACATAAGTGGGTGCCAGCTCAAAGGGCTGGCCTATGCGCATCAGCATATTATCTTCTGGTACGGCTACTGTATCAGCAGAAAAACTGGAAGGAATCAGAGGAGTCCATATTTCACCTGGTGCTACAGCATTGACCCGTATACCTTGCTTTCCAAGATTTCTGGCTAAAGCTCTTGTAAAACCGACAATAGCTCCCTTCGTAGAAGTATAATCAATAAGTGTATCTGCACCCATATAAGTCACAACAGATGCCGTTCCAATGATAGAACTGCCCGGTTCCATATAAGGAAGGGCTGCCTTTGTTATGTAGAAATGAGGATAGAAATTTGTTCTGAATGTTTCATCAAATTGCTCATCACTAATATCTAAAAGGCTTGGCTGTGGAAACTGTACACCTGCATTATTACATAAAACATCTATTTGACCAAAGAAATTCATCGTATCGTTGACGATATCCTTGCAGTGCTTCTTTTCTCTCAGATCCCCGGGAAGCAAAAGGCATCTGCGCCCCAGCTCCTCTATTCGGTTTTTGGTTCTCATGGCGTCATTTTCTTCATCAAGATAGGAAATTGCGACGTCAGCCCCTTCTTTCGCAAAAGCTATTGCAACAGCAGCACCGATACCACTGTCACCACCGGTAATTAAGGCCACTTTATCTAAAAGCTTGTCGGATCCTTTGTAATTAGGATTTTCGATAATTGGCCTTGGTACCATCAATTCCTCTAGTCCGGGCTGGCGAAATTGGTGCTGCTCCGGAACACTGATGGGAATATCTTCATATCGCGTGATCGTACCGTAATTCGGATACATAGGATAGGGGTTAAGTACCATGTTTTCTTCGAAGTAATTCCGTAAATCATCAATCTTTTGCTGAATATTGGAATTATTGTTCATATAAGAGTCTTTGTTATCCATTTAATTTTTTTGCATTCCCTTTCCTTATTTTTCATGCCCGCATGAAACGCATGACCTTTTGACCCTGGTATTATCATATAATTGGATAATTTAGATTGTATCTTGGATTCATATAGTAAGGAGGTCTGCTGCCAATCAGCGGCATTTTCCAGACATAATCAAGGTATTCTACCTTTACGGTTTCATCGGAATAGTTAAGCAGCAGCAACTTTACGTTTACGTTGAGTAGAAGGTCCATATAGTCCTCGCTCTCACAGCTTCTTTTTATTATATTATCTAATATTCAAAGTATTCCTGAAATGCGGGAATCTGGACCGTAGTCAGGCATTATATCTGAATGACTGAACTGTGATAATATTTATTTAAATAAAGAGTTGCAAGAATATTAAAAGAATTATATAATATTGTCATAAGAATAAAAAAAGAGATGGACGATGTCTAATAATAACAGGCACGTATAAGTCTCAATGAAAAAGTCAAAATAGTTAAAGATACGCAAAGAATAAATCAGGAGGTAGGAAGATGACAATTTATGATTTTAAGGTAAAGAACAATAAAGGAGAAGAGGTTTCCCTGGAAACCTATAAAGGAAAGGTCTTGCTGGTCGTTAATACTGCTACAAAGTGTGGACTGACGCCTCAGTATAAAGAGCTCGGGGAGCTATATGATAAGTATAAGGATAAAGGACTGGAAATTCTGGATTTCCCCTGCAACCAGTTTTTAGAGCAGGCACCGGGAACCGATGCTGAGATATCAGAATTTTGTACTTTAAACTATGGGACAAAATTTCCACGATTTTCTAAGGTGCAGGTAAACGGACCGGACACACATCCTTTATATGCATGGCTGAAAGAGCAGGCACCTGTTGATAAGGGGAATGAAGAGACGGCAGCATTTGAAGAGAAGGTGAAGGGACTGGTTTCCTTTGACGAAGAAGGTGCTATAAAGTGGAACTTTGGTAAGTTTCTGATTGACAAAGAAGGGCATGTAAAAAATCGTTTTTCACCTGCCTACAATCCCAGCTTACTTGAAAAAGAAATAGAAGAATTATTGTAAGAATTAAAAGGCTGCTCCTAAAGCATCGTGCTTTATAAAAAGTGACCATCTGTAAAAAGATTGGTCACTTTTTTAAAGAAAAGTAGTTGAAGCAGGCAGGATGAGTGTTTAAATGGTGTAGCCGGGCATATGGTGTATATTAAGCAGTAATATGAAAGGGGGATCTTATCATTGAGTTCTACAGTATTCATCATCACATCCATCCTTATATCTTTATTGGCATTTGCGCTGGCAGGCTGGTTATATGCCTGGGTTAAAGCCCAGCCATCTTCCAATCCCAGGATTTTGGAGATAAGCGGCTATATCCGCCAGGGGGCCACCACATTCCTGAATAAGGAGTATAGCGTATTAGCCAGATTTTGTGGTGTAGCGGCAATTCTGATTTTCATTTTTCTTCCGATTCCTATATGGAAGGGTTCAGTTCTGATGAATCTACAGATGGCCGCCGCCTATATTTTTGGCACCATTTTCTCAGCAATTGCCGGTAAGATAGGGATTATGGTCGCCACTATTGCCAATGTGAAAACAGCAGAAGCAGCTCAAAAGGGAATCCGGCTTTCTTTTCTGTGTGGATTTCGCGGTGGTGCCGTGATGGGCATGGCTGTGGTGGGAGCTTCTCTTCTGGGTGTTTCTCTGGTGTTCTGGCTGACAGGGGATACCACGACTTTACTGGGATTTAGCTTTGGAGCCAGCTCACTGGCCCTGTTTGCAAAGGCGGGGGGTGGTATCTTTACAAAGACAGCCGATATCTCGGCAGATCTTGCGGGGAAAGTAGAACTTGGAATCCCGGAGGACGATCCCCGGAATCCTGCTGTTATTGCCGACAATGTAGGGGATAATGTGGGGGATGTGGCAGGTATGGGAGCCGACCTGTTTGACTCTAATGTTGCTTCTATGGCAGCAGCACTGGTTATGGGAGCAGCCCTTGATCAGAACATAGGCGGTTCAAAGAATGTTGCCATGGTATTTTGTTATGCCGCAATGGGACTTCTGGCTTCGATTATAGGTGTTGCCACCGCGCGGATGGGCAAGAATGATAATCCGACGTTTGCATTGAACTCGAGCACATATGTTACCACGGCCGTTTTTGGAGTACTTACAGCAGCTGGAACTGCACTTTTTGGAATGGAGTGGCGTATCTGGGGAGCCAGTATTGTAGGGTTACTTGTAGGGGTGATTATAGGAATAGCCAGTGACTATTTTACCGATGACCGCAGAAATCCGGTTCGCAAAACTGCCCGGGCCAGTGAATCGGGACCTGCTTTTACGATTCTTTCCGGGATGTCCTACGGTTTTCTGTCCACCTTGCCTGCCCTTGCAGGGATTGGCATATCTGCGCTTATTTCTTATAAGCTTTGTGAGCCGCTCGGAAGTGATTATGCCTTGTTTGGGATATCCATGGCCGCAGTGGGAATGCTCTCAATTGTGGGTATGATTATATCGAATGATGCCTATGGCCCTATCGTGGACAATGCCCGCGGTCTCGCAGAGATGGGTGATCTGGGCGATGAGGTTCTTGACATCACCGATTCACTTGACAGCGCAGGGAATACGGTAAAGGCGGTGACAAAGGGATTCGCAATAGGAGCTGCCGGACTTACAGTTATTGCACTTCTGGGTGCATTTATCAGTGAAGTAAATGTTGCGGCGGCAGAGGCCGGGCTGGTTGCGGCAGGGGAGAAGTATCTGAACGGATTTGATGTGATGAATCCTGAGGTGTTCTTTGGTATGTTGGTTGGTGCGGCAATACCGGCGGTATTCAGCGCTATGCTGATGCTCGGAGTAAATCGCAATGCCCAGCGCATGGTAGAAGAAATTCACCGTCAGTTCCGTGAAATAGTTGGTCTTAAGGAGGGAAAAAAAGGTGTGGTTCCTGAATACGACCGGTGTATTGAAATTGCCACCCATGGCGCAATCCATGAGCTGATACCGGCCGGACTTATGAGCATTATCGCCACGCTTGCCGTGGGATTCATAGGTGGGGTAACGGCAATCGGAGGCTTCCTGGTGGGTAATATTGTAAGCGGACTTCTTCTTGCTTTATTTATGAGCAATACAGGAGGGCTGTGGGATAATTCCAAGAAATATGTGGAATCCGGAAATCATGGAGGAAAGGGCAGTGAAGCACATAAAGCTGCTGTTATAGGAGATACGGTAGGTGATCCTTTTAAGGATACTGCAGGCCCCTCTATTAATACGCAGATTACGGTGGTTTCACTGGTATCCTCACTGATGTCAAGCCTTTTCCTGATGTTTTCTTTGTTATGATCATCGTTTATGCCAATTCTCTGGTTCCATGATACAGCTCATAATAACGGCCCTTTAAAGCCATGAGCTCTTCATGATTTCCCCGTTCCACAACGGCACCCTGATCCAGGACCAGTATTACATTGGCATTGCGGACAGTAGATAGTCTGTGAGCAATCACGAATACTGTCTTATTTTCCATGATAGCATCCATACCAGCTTCAACAAGCTCCTCGGTACGTGTATCGATGGAGCTTGTTGCTTCATCCAGAATCAACACGGGGGGATTGGACAGGGCAGCCCTGGCTATGGACAGGAGCTGTCTCTGACCAAGGGAAAGGTTATCTCCGTCATTTACTAATATAGTATCATATCCCATCGGAAGCCTCCGGATAAAAGAATCCGCATTGGAGAGTTTTGCAGCGGCTATAACTTCTTCATCAGTGGCATTCAGGTTTCCATACCGGATATTATCAAAGATGGTACCAGTGAACAGATGCGTGTCCTGCAATACAAGAGACAGAGATTTCCGCAAATCCTGTTTTTTTATGTTTCTGATATCAATTCCGTCATAGGTGATCTTACCGTTCTGTATCTCATAAAACCGGTTGATCAGATTGATAATTGTGGTTTTACCTGCGCCGGTAGATCCGACAAATGCAATTTTCTGACCGGGTTTGGCATAGAGTGTAATCTTGTTTAAAATCCGTTTTTTTGCGTTATATCCAAAAATTACATCCTGAAAACGGACATCACCTTTGGGATGGGTAAGGGAAACTGTACCTTCATCAATTTCCGCTTCAATATCCATAATATGAAAAATTCTTTCAGCACCTGATACAGCGGAGAGAAAAAGGTTAATCTGTTGTGTAAACTGATTGACAGGCACGGAAAATTGTCTTACAAAAATCAGATAAGAGGCCAATGTACCTATATCCAGCAGGCCTTTTATCACCATGAAGCCCCCTGCACTTGCAGTAAACGTGTAGTTGATGAATCCAATGCTGACCACCATAGGGACCATAACTCCGGCATATGAAAAAGCTTTTGTGGATGCAATTCGTAAATGATTGTTAAGTACCTTGAAGTCTTTTAAGTTCTTTTCTTCATGTCCAAATACCTTTTCAACCTTTTGCCCCTCCATCATCTCTTTTACGAAACCATTCAAATCAGCGGCATATTTCTGCCGTTTACCATAAAAGATTTTTGAGGTTTTGCTGTTGTAATAGATGATAAACACGATAACTGCAAAGCAGACCATCGTGAAGAAGGTTAGGGGGATGTTCAGGACGAACATCATGATAATGGAACCCAAAACAGTGACAAAACTTTGCATCATCAGGGAAAAACAAGTGTTTAATGCATTTTCTATTGTATCAATATCATTCGTAAAATAGCTCATTACGCTGCCGTCGCTGACAGCATCAAAGAATCCCAGGGGAAGCGAGTCTACATGATAAAATAAGTCCATGCGGAGATCAAAGATAATTTTCTGGGTTATTTTGACCATGAGCCTGTTGCATAAAAGGGTGGAGACGGCACCGGACAGATAGATAACTGTAAGTACGATTACTGCGTAAGACAAACCATGTACGTCCCCGGGTATAATATAATTATTAATGATAGGACGCAGCAGAAACGATCCGGTAATTCCTACAAGGCCGCTGATTCCTGACAGGAGCACAACTAAAACCAAAAGATATCTGGCCGGCTTAAGATAATGGGAAAACCGCATAAGAGTCTGGACCATGTTTTTCCTTTTAGTCATGTAAAGCGCCTCCTTTCTTTTGAGATGCATATATTTCCTTAAATATTTTGTTATGCGAAAGCAATTCTTCGGGGGTATTGATTTCGTCCACTTTCCCGTCATCCAATAGAATAATACGATCCGCATGCATCACTGAAGATATGCGTTGTG
The DNA here is from genome assembly GCF_018866245.1 of Novisyntrophococcus fermenticellae. GTDB lineage: Bacteria > Bacillota > Clostridia > Lachnospirales > Lachnospiraceae > Novisyntrophococcus > Novisyntrophococcus fermenticellae. Next base: position 1,992,849 of record NZ_CP076458.1, on the reverse strand, counting down.
CTATGATAATCTTTGTGATATTGGGCTGATAAGCCTCAAGATTTTCGTAGAGTCTTTTTTCTGTTGCCATATCAAGGGCGGAGGTAGAGTCATCCAGTATCAGAATTTTTGGATTTTTTAATAAAGTCCTGGCAATGCAGAGCCTCTGCTTCTGTCCGCCGGAGAAGTTATTACCGCCTTCCTCTACGAAGGTTTCATATCCTTGTTCTTTGTTCTCAATAAATTCACTTGCACATGCAATATCTGATACCTTCCGGATGTCGCCGGTGAGGGCATCTTCATTTCCCCATCTCAGGTTTTCGTCGATGCTTCCACTGAACAGTGTATTCTTTTGAAGAACAATGCCGACCCTGTCTCTGACATGATTCAGGGGGTAAGATTTTACCGGGACATCATCAATATAGACAGTTCCTGAAGTTGCATCGTATAGCCTTGGAATAAGTTGTACAAGGGAGGTCTTGGATGAGCCGGTTCCGCCCAGGATTCCAATGGTTTCTCCAGGATAAATTGTCAAATTGATATCGCTTAAAACATATTCTTTCGCATCTTTGCTGTATTTAAAGGATACATGCTCCATCCTTACGGAACCTTTTTCTATTCGCTTTGCTGAGTTTCCTTCATCTGTCAATTCGATTTTTTCGTCCAGGACTTCTTCTATACGTTTAAAGGATTCCATTGCTTTTGTTAAATTAATAAATACAGAAGAAATTAACATCAGCGAGTTTAATATCTGAAGAACATAGCTTAAAAACCCTGTCAGCTGTCCAACCATCAAACGATCGGAGATAACAAGCTTTCCGCCAAACCAGATAAGGCAGACGATAGTACCATACATGACAAACTGCATGGCGGGTGCATTCAGCATGGAAAGCCCATAGGCCTGAATGGAAATATCTTTAAGATCTTCGGTGACGGATTTGAATTTTTCGGATTCGTAATCTTCCCTTGCATATGCCTTTACAAGACGTATGGCCCTGAGATTTTCCTGTGTTACACGATTTAATACATCATAGGTGTGCTGCATTCGATGATAGATGGGTGCCAGATTTTTGACGATCAGAAACAGCAGAATACCTAAGATAGGAGCAGCTATAAAAAACACGACAGCCAGTTCCCTGCTCATCATCGTAGCCATGATAATCCCGGACGTAAACAGAATCGGTGCACGGAATATGGAGCGGATGCCTGGTACGATGGCGTTCTGGATGATTGTGATATCAGAAGTCAGCCTGGTAATCAGTGAAGGAGTGGTGAAATTGTCCATATTGGAAAAGGCAAAGGATTGTATTTTCTTGTATTCGGCATCCCTTATTTCTGCAGTGAACCCATTACCGAAGGTTGAAAAATTATTACTGCATCCCCGGCCAAAGACAAAAGAGAGAATAGACAGCACCAGGATAAGAAATCCGATTCTGAGGATATAAGAGGTATCCCCACTAGTAATTCCAACATCAATAATCTTTGCCATAAAGGAAGGGATCATAATCTCAAAAACGGCTTCAAGAATACAGCATATAAGACCTGTAATCCCTTCTTTTTTATAGCTTTTTGTATACTTAAAAAATTTTTTGAACATATTATTTTCCTTTTTTAGTCATCATCTAGCTCTGTATGTGTCGGCAAAGGATCCTTGAAACGTATGGTAATAAAGAAAGCAATTACGAAAAGGGCCATATTTAAATAAAATGGCAGTTGCCTGTTAATGCTGGAGAGCTGTCCCGCGATGTAGCCGGATGGGGAGGCAAATACAAACATGGTCACGCCAAGTACGCTTACAATTCTGGCGCGTTCCTCGGGATCCACATAGAGAGCCAGCATGGAATCCTTTCGGGGAACCACCAGCGCGAATGCAAAGGCTTCCAAAAGCGTGTATAAGATAATGAACAGGAAGCTTCGCTGGGGGCTGAAAATCAGCACAGCCTGAGCACATATGTAGAGAAAAAATCCAATTGCCATCGGATAACGGAAAGGCAGATCCTGCAAGCGTTCCTGCATGGCGAACATGAAAATCAGCATGATTACAGATCTCAAAATCGGGAAAAATGACAGAGCACTCTTAGGAATCAGCAGATTTTCAGTTGTGTACAATGCAAAGAAATTGTTGGTTATCTGCGTGGTCATAAAAAGCAGAACCATAATAGCCAATATCTTCATGGTCGGACGGTCTTTAAATATCTTCGGCAGAATATACTTGTATTCGCGAACCATGTACAGGACACTTTGATGCCGGGTCTCTTTTCTTCGTCTTTGCCCCTGCGTTGTTTCGCTCGTAAACAGTATGGTTATCAGACACTTTATCATCATGCAGACACCAAATACAGCGTATAATACCCGCATAACAGGGACAAGTGAAGTCCTTCTGATAATGAGGCCTGAAATCGGGGCGAAGAACACAGCCATTAATCCTGCAATCGTAATCCAGGAATAGATATGCAGCACGTCCCCCGGTCTGGCATCCTCGATTAAAAGACAGTTCCAGGCGGTCTGGTTTACCTGTTCAAAGCTGTTTAGCATGATTGCTGCGAGAAAAAACCAGAAATTCTGAGAAACTGCCCAGATGATACAAGGAATACACCAGCCAAAGATGTCACCGAAAATACAGGTATTCTTTCTGCCGGCTTTATCGGCGATAATACCTCCTCCGAACGCAAAAAAAACCTGTATAAACATACTGACGGACATCAATGTTCCAATCTGTACATCATCTACACCAAGTGCGTACATGTACAGAGTTGCATAGGGGGTAATTAAATTAGCAGGGATTCCCCAGAGCGGTTCCAGCAGGGTCAGAACTTTTGCATTTCCATCAAGTCCGAATAAGGTTTTGATGAGTGGGTGATTACGGAATTTTGTGCGCGTAGATAATCTGTTCATTCTTCTGTCCTCTATATTTTGCTTATAAAAATAAGTATATAGGCGATTCAGAGAAATAGCAAGTGAAAACAGCGAATACTATATTCCTATTCAGCCGTAAGCTTTCGGGGTTGTTAATTATTAACAATTGAGGTATATTTGTAATTGGGTAACCATGGTCTGACAAGAAAAAAGGGAGAGAAGTTATGGTAGTGATAGATCAGGAAACATGCATAGGATGTGAAGCTTGCAGGAGAGATTGTCCCGGAGAAGCGATAAAGATGGAAAATCAGAAAGCGGTGTACTACCGTTCCTGTATCCAGTGCGGACATTGTGTGGCCGTTTGTCCGACAGCTGCGGTTTCGATTCCGGAGTACGATATGGAGGATGTGGAAAACTATCAGAAGGAAACATTCCACATAGAACCAGCAACGTATCTGCATGCGGTGAAGTTTCGCAGAAGTATCAGAAATTTCAAGAACCGTAAGTTGGAAGAGGATGTTGTGCTGCGGATACTTGATGCAGGACGGTATTCTGCGACGGCAAAAAATCTCCAGGGAACTACCTTTGTGTTTGTCCAGGAAAGACTTGAAGAATTCAAGGCTCTGGTCTGGAAGGAGATGCCGGGAATTATCGAATCATTAAAGAAGAACAAACCGGACTATGCAAGAGCCTTTCACCTGTTTTACAGGAGATGGGAGAAAGATCCGGAACAGGATACTCTGTTTTTTAATGCCCCCGCTTTTTTAGTGATTGCAACGGATAATCCGTGGGATGGCGGGCTGGCAGCTGCAAACATTGAAAATATGGCGGCAGCAGAAGGCGCAGGTGTCTTGTACAGTGGCTACACACAGCGCATTCTTACATCCAGCCCCGTACTTCGTAAGTGGCTTGAAGTCGGAGAAAAGACGGTTTCCTGCTGTATGCTGCTTGGATATCCCGCAGTTACTTATAAAAGAACGGCGCCAAGGAAACAGGCGGATGTGATTATGCGATAGAAGCAAAAAAGAAGGGGGACATACAGGCATGGGAGGTTTTTTTGGTGTTGCATCCAAATCCAGTTGTACGTTGGAACTTTTTTATGGAGTGGATTATCACTCACATCTGGGTACCAGACGTGGTGGAATGGCGGTTTATGGACCGGATGGTTTTAATAGATCTATACATGATATTGAAAATTCACCGTTTCGGACAAAGTTTGACCGTGACCTGGCGGATTTAAAGGGAAATCTTGGAATCGGCTGTATCTCAGACTATGATCCGCAGCCATTGCTGGTACAGTCCCATCTGGGCAGTTTCGCGATAACAACCGTTGGAAAAATTAACAATATGGACGAGCTGTTACAGGCTGTTTACGCCAATGGAAACACACATTTTCAGGAAATGAGCGGGGGACAGATTAATTGTACAGAATTGATTGCTGCATTAATTTGTAAGGAAGATACATTGACGGACGGAATCCGCTATGTTCAGGATGTGGTGGATGGTTCGATATCTGTGCTCTTGATGACGAAGGAAGGTTTAATTGCCGCGAGGGACAAGCTGGGCAGAACGCCGCTTGCCATTGGTCAGAAGGAAGACGCTTACTGTGTGTCTTTCGAGAATTTTGCATATATTAACCTGGGGTATTCGGATTGTCATGAACTGGGCCCGGGAGAAATTGTAAAAGTAACACCTGAAGGAATAGAAACACTTGTACTACCGGGAAAAAAGATGAAGATATGCTCTTTCCTGTGGGTTTATTACGGCTATCCCACATCCTCTTATGAGGGAATAAATGTGGAGGAGATGCGCTATAGATGTGGTAAGATGCTGGCCATGAGGGACAAAGGGAGCGTAAATCCGGATATTGTTGCCGGCGTTCCTGACTCAGGAATCGCTCATGCCATAGGGTATTCAAACGAATCGAAAATTCCTTATGCGCGTCCTTTTATCAAATACACACCTACATGGCCCAGATCCTTTATGCCTACAAGCCAGGATCAGAGGAATCTGATAGCCAGGATGAAGCTGATTCCGGTAAAAACATTGATTGAGAATAAAAGACTTTTGCTCATTGATGATTCTATCGTAAGAGGGACACAGCTTCGGGAAACGACCGAATTCTTATATCAAAGCGGTGCAAAAGAGGTTCACGTACGGCCAGCATGCCCACCCCTTATTTTTGGATGTAAATTTTTGAATTTTTCTCGTCTCAAATCGGAACTGGATTTGATTACCAGACAGATTATCAGGGAAAGAGAAGGTGAGCATGACAAAAGTGTATTAAGCGAATATACTGACCCGGAAAGTGAGCGCTACGCATGGCTGCTGGAAGAAATCAGAAAAAGACAAAATTTCACAACTCTCAGTTATCATCGTCTTGATGATCTGATAGAATCCATCGGAATAGATTCGTGTAAACTTTGTACTTACTGTTTTGACGGAAAAGAATAGATGTATAATTTACACCTGGATGACACAAACTAAACGTGTATTAATCTTAGGAGGTGTAAAAATGATGATATCAGAAAAAGAATTATCTGCATTAAATGACTTGCTTAATGAGGAAGAACTGTTGATTAAGAAGTTTCAGATGCTTGCGGGGCATAGTGAAGACCCGGAAGTAAAATCCAAGTTTAATGAAATCTCCAATAAACACCAGGAACATTTCAACAGACTGTATTCAAAGTTAAGTTAAGGAGGATGGGCACATGATGGAAAAACAGAAAGTATATTCAGAAAAAGAAATTTTAACAGATGCTCTTACAGCAGAGAAGGCCACAACAAATAACTACAACACATTTGCCAACGAATGTGTGCATGAGGATGTAAGACAGGAAATCCTGCATTGTCTTGAGCAGGAGCATGCGATTCAGCAGGATGTTTTCTGCATGATGCATGACAAGGGATATTACCCAACACCTGCAGCTCAGGAACAAAAAGTTCAGGAAGCAAAACAAAAATTTTCACAATGCGTGAAGAATTCATCAATGATGTAACGATATCACAAAGTGCGAAACAATTCGCAGGTATTAGCTAACGGCCAGGGAAGCAGATTCCCCGGCCGTTATGTTTTATAAATTAATCTCTCCTTGAAACTTTATGCGGATACCGTTATACTGAAAACTGTTAGTACAGCATGCACTGTATTCAACTGGTTTATTATACAGAAAGAATCTGGAGAGTAAAACTATGAATATTTTAGAAGGTATGAATCCTCAGCAGAAAGAGGCCGTGGAGTATACAGAGGGACCGCTTTTGATTCTGGCGGGAGCAGGCTCGGGAAAGACCAGAGTTCTGACACATAGAATTGCGTATCTGATAGAAAACAAAGGTGTGAAACCTTATCATATCATGGCTATTACATTTACGAACAAGGCTGCTCAGGAGATGAGAGAAAGAGTTGATCAGATTGTAGAATTTGGGTCTGAAAGTATCTGGGTCAGTACATTTCATTCCAGCTGTGTCCGAATTTTGAGAAGGTTCATCGACAGAATCGGTTATGCCAACAATTTCACAATATACGATACGGACGATCAGAAAACAGTTATGAAACATCTGATAAAAAAACTGCAGCTGGATACAAAGTTATATAAGGAACGCTCCCTGATGTCGGCTATTTCTTCTGCCAAGAATGAGATGATTTTGCCTGAACAATTTGAAAAGAATGCAGGACTTGACTGGAAGAAAAAGAAAATTGCACAGGTATACTATGAGTACCAGGCAGAGCTTAAAAAGAACAATGCGCTGGACTTTGATGATCTTCTTGTTAAGACCGTTGCATTATTTCAGAGATGTCCGGATGTGCTGGAATTTTATCAGGACAAATTTCAATACCTGATGGTGGACGAGTATCAGGATACGAACATGGTACAGTTCAAGTTCATCAGTCTGCTGGCAGCTAAATACCGGAACCTCTGCGTGGTCGGTGACGATGATCAGTCCATCTACAAATTCAGGGGTGCTGATATAGGAAATATCCTCGGATTTGAAAAAGTTTTCCCAGATGCAAAAGTAATCAAGCTGGAACAAAATTACCGTTCTACCCAAAATATTTTGAATGCTGCCAATGAAGTCATCGCAAATAATGAGGGACGAAAGGTAAAACGTCTGTGGACGGAGAATGAGGAAGGCAGTAAACTTGATTTCCGGGAATTCCAGAATGGTTTTGAAGAAGCTGAATATGTGACCGGAGAGATAAGCCGGATGGTAAGAGAAGGTCAGTGCAAATATGGTGATGTTGCAGTACTTTATCGAACGAATGCCCAGTCCCGCCTATTTGAAGAGAAGTTTCTCCTGGCCAATGTTCCATATAAAATTGTGGGCGGGGTAAACTTCTATGCCCGAAAGGAAATCAAAGATCTTTTAGCATATCTGAAAACTATAGACAATGCTCAGGATGATCTGGCTGTACAGCGAATTATCAATGTCCCAAAAAGGGGAATTGGTGCTGCCAGCATCTCCAGAGTTTCCGTGCATGCCACAGAACAAGACATCAATTTCTATGACGCATTGCTGGAAGCGCCTTACATACCAGGCATTGGCAGAAGCCTTAATAAAATTGAATCATTTACTAACTTTATCCAGAAAATGAGAACACAGACGGAATATTATTCTGTTAAGGAACTTTTAGAACATATTATAGAAGAGACGGGATATGTAAAAGAGCTTGAAGCCGAGGACACGGAGGAGTCCAAAGCCAGAATTGAGAATATTGATGAGTTTATATCTAAAATTGTCACTTATGAAGAAGAAAACGAACAACCGGATTTGAGCGGATTTTTACAAGAGGTGGCTTTGGTTTCAGATATCGATTCCGTAGATTCAGACAGTGATTATGTACTTCTTATGACCCTTCACAGCGCCAAAGGGCTGGAATTCCCTTATGTCTATCTGGCAGGGATGGAAGATGGTATCTTTCCCAGCTATATGACAATTACAGGAGATGATCCCGGGGAACTGGAAGAAGAGCGGCGCTTATGCTATGTAGGGATTACAAGAGCCAAGAAGCATCTGACATTGACATCGGCACGGCAGCGAATGATTCGTGGGGAGACACAGTACAACAAGGTGTCCCGTTTTGTGCGTGAACTTCCAAGAGAGCTTGTGGATTTGGGTAAAGATTCATATCGCGATAGCGGCAATAAAAAGGAACGGATGGGAGAGTTCCCGGATAGCCGTTTCGGAGGAATGACCGGGAAGAAATCCTCTTTTGGCAATACATTCAAACCTCGTCAGTTTACGGTTACGAAAGCTGAAAAACTGAAATACGGAGTCGGAGATACAGTTCGCCATATTAAATTCGGAGTGGGAGAGGTTCTGGATATTGTGGATGGCGGTAAGGATTATGAAGTGACTGTAAAGTTTGACCGTGCCGGGGTGAAAAAGATGTTTGCATCATTCGCTAAGCTGAAAAAAATTTAAAATTTTCTTAATATTATTTAATCCAATTGACATATTATATCTCTATGATATACTGAAACAGAAATAGTATCTTTGAGAGCATCTATGAGTGATAAAGGCGGTGTGCATTTGGATAGATTTTTAAAACGAAAACATGTTTGGATTGTGTTTGTATATGGAATTTTTTATATGTTGTGTTTTGGAATACTGGAAAAGAGAATAACGCGCGGATATCATGTGATACATATGGACATAGATGATTTAATCCCATTTTGTGAAGTCTTTATTATTCCTTATACATTATGGTTTTTATATATGGCAGCAGTTGTAATATTCTTTGCATTTATCAATAAGGATGTGAAGGAATACTATCAGGCTATATTCAGTCTTGGAATTGGGATGACAATCTTCCTGATTACATCCTGGCTATATCCTAACGGACAGAACCTTCGCCCGATGGTCTTTACAAGGGATAATCTATTCATCCAGATGGTTCGGTACCTATATACCATAGATACGCCGACAAATATATTACCCAGTATACATGTGTTTAATTCCGTGGCGTCTTACATTGCGATCAGGCATTGTCAGTCCCTTCGAAAGTATCGCAGACTCAGGAAAGGAGCACTGATATTAACTATCCTGATTGTATTGTCTACCATGTTTTTAAAACAGCACTCCGTATTTGATGTATTGTTTGCATTGGGATTAAATGCGGTGGTATATTCGATTATATATCAGCAGAAGGAGCAGCTTCAGGAGGGCAGGGAAAAGGTTAGAAGTAAACTTCTAGAACACTAGAGGATATTTGAAAAACAAAAAACAACCAGGTGGTTCAGCCATGCGGTCAGGATAACTTGATCGTATGGCTGAACTGTTACAGATTACTAAGTGGTTATCAGAGTAGAATACCCTTCTTTACGGAGCTGCCGTTCCATAATGATGGCATTTCCCAGTTGACGGTAGGCGCCAACCTGCACTTTATAAAATTCGCCATCGCAGAATAAAAATGCAGGATAACCCCTTTCCAGTAATTCATATAATAAGTTATCTGCGTTTTGACGCTGGCGGAAAAGACCAACCTGAACTCTGTATAATGTAAGATCTTTATCTGCTTCCTGGTTCGTACCAGTTTGTGAGGAATTTTCCTGCGCATTCTGTTCCTGCTGTCTTATAGCTTCAGTTTCCCCAGTAACAGTTGAACCTTGGTTCATGTTGTTCTGCATGCTGCCGCTGAGATTCTGCCCATTATTGTATGGCATGGGATTTGAGTTGTTCTGATTTCTATTGCCAGGTATAGAGCCGCTGCTGTGACTTGCATAATTTGGAACAGAACTGATGTTGTGGTTTGTATATCCGGGAATGGGTTCGATAGTTTGAGTTATGGGGCCAGTTGTAGAAGCAGGAATAGTCTGGTTTTGAGCGCCAGGCATAGAATCAGGAAAGTCTTGGTTCATAGAGCCGGGCATAGAGCCGGTATTCTGATTGATAGAGCCAGGTACGGAGCCAGTGTTCTGATTCAAAGAGCCGGGCATAGAGCCAGTGTTCTGATTCATGGAGCCGGGCAAGGGGCCAGTGTTTTGGGGCATAGAACCGTTCCTGGAACCGTTGTTCCGATTCATGGAGCCGGGCATAGAGCCAGTGTTCTGATTCATGGAACCGGGCAAGGGACCAGTGTTTTGGGGCATGGAACCATTCATGGAGCCAGTGTTCCAGTTCATAGAGCCAGTGTTCTGATTCATAGAGCCGGGCATGGGGCCAGTGTTCCGGTTCATAGAGCCAGTGTTCTGATTCATAGAGCCGGGCATAGAGCCAGTGTTCTGGTTCATGGAGCCGGGCAAGGGACCAGTGTTCTGGGGCATGGAACCATTCATGGAGCCAGTGTTCTGGTTCATAGAGCCGGGCATAGAGCCAGTGTTCTGGTTCGTAGAACCGTTCATGGAACCGGTATTCTGATTCATAGAGCCGTTCATGGGGCCGTTGTTCTGGTTCATATACCAAGGTATAGAGCCGTTAGTGTTTTGGTTTCTGTTTGTTGTTATGGAATCAGGATACTGAGTTGCGTAACCCGGAATGGAACCGTTGAGGTTCTGATTTCTGTCCGTCGTTGCAGGAGCGGGCATATTCTGATTCATTTCTTCGGGATCGTACCAGGGATCCGTCAGTGGTTCGTCCATTTGCGTCCAGTATGCAGATCCGGGGGTTGTATTTTCTGCGGTATTTTGTCCATCTGCTGCAGGGAAGGTCGTTTGGCGGACATTTGTAGGGTTTAAAGTTTCCAGGATTCCGTTTGCGATAGATTGCGCAATCCCTTCGATATCGCTGTCAAAGAGAGCATTGTCCTCTTCGTTGTTAATATATCCAACCAGTAATAAGATAGCCGGCATCCGGGTTCGCCTTAGTAATACCAACCCCGGACGTGCAGAGACTCCAAGGTTTTGGAAGCCTAAATCAGAGAGGGCGGAGATGATATTTTCAGCCATCTCAAACTTAGTGCCGACTTTATCATATACTTGTGCTTTCACACCGCTGTATTGGTTAGGGAATGGAGAAGTTTCCCTGTGAATAGAGATAAAATAGTCCACATCGGCGTCATTGGCGATTCTGGCTTTTTCAAAAGGCGTCTGAAAGATATCAGTAGTACGGGTATATAGGATATCTATTCCGTTTTTTTCTAATACGTCACCAACTTCTAGAGTAAGGCGCAGGGCATCGTCCTTTTCTCTTCGATCCTGATAGGTGGCGCCGGGATCATCGCCCCCATGACCTGCGTCCAGCATAATTCGATAAGCCAAGGCTTTTCTCCTCGTCAGACTTTATTTCCATATAGCATATTCAATTACAAGGGAAATGGTTCCTTAAATCTACTTGCCTGCCTTCCCGGGTGTGACTTTTAGAGATGGGGATAACAAAAGCAATTTTTCTCATGATCATTTACAATCCCGATAGCCTGCAGATATGCGTAGATTGTAACAGAGCCCACAAAACGCATTCCGCGCTTTTTTAAATCCTTTGATATGGAATCTGACAATTCTGTTTTAACTGGAATTGCTTCGGCTTTATCAGCATTGTTTATTATAACTTTTCCTCCCGAAAATCCCCAGAGGTAGTTTGAAAAAGAACCATATTCGGTTTGAATTTGTATAAATATCTGAGCATTTGTTACCGCAGCACGGATTTTATTCCGGTTTCGGATAATTTGATCATTTTGGAGAAGTGCGTCAATCTTTTCATCGCTGTAGGCAGCAATTTTTTGAACATCAAAGGAATCAAAAGCCGTCCGGAAAGCCTCTCTTTTTCTCAATATCGTAATCCAGGAAAGGCCCGCCTGAAAAGTCTCCAGCAAAAACATCTCATAAAGCTTTTGATCATCATGAACAGGCTGCCCCCATTCAGAATCATGGTATTCTATATAAACAGGTGATTTTTCATCCACCCAGAAACATCTCTTTTTCTCCATTCCAACTTCCTCCATTTTCTTCTTTTGCATTTTAAAGAGAAGATAATCTCCCCAAAATCTACTTCAAACTTATCTCGCTTAATGTGTATTGTACCAAATCGCTGGCGCGATAGCTAGCGTAGCCTTTGATACATTTTCGCCACCAGTTTATTTTTTAAAAAATAGTAGCAGTTTTTGCTCATATGTTATATTGTTGAATCACCACAAGACAACTTATAACATTTCACTCAGACCGCTACTATGTTAAATTTATCATGTTTTCTTCAATTCAACAACTACATATCTCATTTTTTTATTCGTCCGCCACCTTTTTTGAATTGATTTTCACTTTGACAAACCATTCATCTTTAGGAGGTTCCATTATGGACAAATATTTTAATTCTTATCAAGAGATGCTCTCTCTTCGCGGCCTTACCGGCCACACCATAAAATCTTACTGTACTTACATTCGGGCTTATCTCGGTTACCTTACTGAGATTCTTCACAAAGATCCCATGGATGTTTCTTGGCAGGAGCTTCGTGGATATATCAAATGGCTCCAGAATACCAGATCTCTGAGTGACCGTACTATAAATACTGCCATTTCTCAGCTTCAGTTTTTTACGATTTATATCCTGCACAAACCATGGGATACAACGCAGCTTCCTTTCCGTAAGTTTGATACATTTATCCCGTTTGTGCCTACCATGGATGAAGTATGGGAATTCATATCCACTATGCCTGATCTAAAACAGAAAACCATGGTCACTATCATGTATTCCTCCGGTCTTCGCATTGGCGAAGTTTGTCACATGCGGTATGAACACATAAAACGGAAACAGATGCGCATTTACATTCCCCATTCCAAGAACCGTTCTGACCGATATGCCATTCTTTCACAGAAGGCACTTGATCTCCTTACCGAATACTGGTATTCCTATGGCAGACCCACTGGCTGGCTCTTTCCAAAGCAGTTCGACCCTGAACGCCCGATTGATACCTTTTATCTTTCCCGGCATATCCATGCTCATGAAGACCGCCTTGGCTGGGAACACCGTATTACCTGTCATTCATTTCGCCATGCTTTTGGTACTCATCTTTACGAAAACGGAACCGATCTTCTGAACATTAAAGAACTTCTTGGTCATAAATCTTTACTTTCAACCACCATTTATGTCCATTTGGCTTCCAACGGCGTTGGTTCGGTAACAAGCCCTTTCGACCAGATGGGAGGGAGCTTCCATGAGTAATTACAAAATCAAGCAGATATGGGAATCCTCTTATGAGGATTATTGTGCTTCACACCATTACCAGTCGGAAGTCCAGGCACAGGCTTCCCATGCCATTTTAAACTGTAAATCCGGAAAACTTGGGTGTAACATCAGTCAGTGTTCGGACTGCGGACATATGGAAATCCACCATAACTCCTGCCGGAACCGTAACTGCCCCAATTGTCAGGCCGTGCTTAAGGAAATCTGGGTCGATAAACGCAGGGCAGAAGTCATTGATTCTCCCTACTTCCACGTAGTTTTTACCCTTCCTCATGAACTAAATCCTCTTATTTATTGCAATCAGGAACTTCTGTATGGCCTTTTGCACAGATGCTCCGCCGAAACACTTCTGGAATTATCCAAGGATAAGAAGTATCTCGGCGCAACACCCGGTATCATTCAGGTTCTTCACACTTGGAACCAAGAACTGGATTATCATGTGCATATGCACTGTATTGTTTCCGGTGGCGGACTGACCGTAGACCAGAAGCTTAGAAAATCCAAGAACAAGTTTTTTATTCCGGTAAAGGTATTGCGTGATAAATTCAAAGGAAAATATCTCGCACTTCTAGAAACATACCATAGGAGCGGGAAACTTTCTTTTTCTTCTTCCTGTGAGAAACTTCAGAATTCTTACCACTGGAAGGAATGGAAGAATCATCTTTATGAAAAAGACTGGTGTCCCTATATTAAGGAGACCTTTAACGGTTTTGGCAATGCGATTGAATACCTGGGAAAATACACACATAAGATTGCCATATCAAACAGCAGAATCCTATCCGCCACACCGACAGAAACAACCTTTTCTGCAAGGGGGAAAAGGCCAGATGAACCCAATCGTGAAATCATTCTGCAAAACACGGAATTCATTCGCCGCTTTTTGATGCATGTGCTGCCATCTGGATTTCAGAAAATCCGCTATTATGGGTTTCTGAATAATCGAATGAAAACCCAAAATCTGAAAATCATCTTTAAGCTCCAGGGATGTCAGAGATTTAAGCGACGATATATTGGGTTATCCATGACCGAATTATTAAAAGCTGTCTGGAACTTTGATATTTGCCTCTGCCCTGAATGTGGATGCAGATCCATGAAACAGCTTGGAAGGAATTATGCCGCTTCTTGGTAAATCTTTGCTTTTATCATATTTTTTTCAAAAGACCTCCTGGTGGAAGGTCTGCGAAGCATGCCCAAAAATATTTTTTGAGCTAAACATACCTGTGCTTCTTTGGTTTTTACACCCATTTTCCTAGATTGGAGGTTCTGAAAAAAGATACTATCCCCATATACCTCATCGGCTAAGTTACCGCGAACTTGGTACAATCGTGAAGAATCATATTTAGAGCAATTAGAGTTTAATCTCTGACTGCTCTTTTTGATTGCTCAAAATATGATACTTCACTAAAAGATTATAACATAAAATACGGATAAATTACAAAAGACAGAAGTTATAAGTTAATATAATAAATATAATAAATTATATTAATTATACTTATAAAAAGAATTGTGTTATAATTGGAAAAGATTAATCTTGCAAATGGATCAGGCTCCTACCACTCCAGGTGGTGAGCACTTGAATTTATCCAAGACGAAAGGGTAGGGAACGTATGAGTAAAGTAAGACGTGTATATGTTGAGAAAAAACAGGAATTTTCCGGCGAAGCGAAAGAGCTGGGACATGAAATAAAACATTATCTGGGTATCCCGGGAGTTCGGAAGGTGCGTATACTGATTCGATATGATGTGGAAAATATCAGTGAAGAGACTTTTGAGAGAGCCTGCCATGTGGTATTTGCAGAACCACCGGTGGACATATTATATAAAGAAAAATTTGAGGCAACAGAGGATTCCAGTATTTTCACTGTGGAATATTTGCCGGGACAGTTTGACCAGAGAGCCGATTCAGCCGTTCAGTGCCTCCGGTTTCTGGATGAAAATGAACAGCCGATGATTCGTTCCGCCACGACCTATGTAATAGAGGGGGATGTGAATAAAGAGGAATTTCATGCAATCAGGAATCATTGTATTAATCCGGTAGATTCCCGAGAGGCAAAGATGGAAAAACCTGAAACTCTGATAACGAAATTCGAAGAACCCGCTGATGTGGAGACTTTTGAAGTATTTACGGAGATGAACGAAGACGAGTTTATAGAACTTTACCGTTCATTGAATCTTGCCATGACCTTTCAGGATTTCCAGCATATTCAGAATTATTTCAAAAATGAGGAAAAGAGAAACCCAACGGTAACAGAAATACGCGTTTTAGATACTTATTGG
Source organism: Novisyntrophococcus fermenticellae (assembly GCF_018866245.1). Lineage (GTDB taxonomy): Bacteria > Bacillota > Clostridia > Lachnospirales > Lachnospiraceae > Novisyntrophococcus > Novisyntrophococcus fermenticellae. The sequence goes on along the minus strand of NZ_CP076458.1, from coordinate 1,977,625 downwards.
TCTGACCATTGCCGGCATACAACCTTTTCAACTGAGATAAAACATGTGCAGTTCGGTGAGGGAGACTATAAAATTCCAATTGTAAAATCCTATGAGCGTTATCTCGCTGACCATAAAGAAATTTTAAAAAACCGTGATGACAAATATATTTCTCTGATGGATCTGGCATTGATGGGTATGCGCAAGCTAAAGGCAGAAGGAAAATTAAAGGATCAGGAGGAATCTGATGAAATTAATGCCTGCTCCATCATTGTGCCGGTGGATGTGGACGGTAAGGAAGAAGAGTGGCTGATTAATTTTAAAAATGAAACGCATAATCATCCTACGGAAATTGAGCCGTTCGGTGGTGCGGCAACCTGTCTTGGAGGGGCAATTCGTGATCCGCTCTCAGGACGTACTTATGTATATCAGGCTATGCGTGTGACTGGGGCTGCTGACCCCACTGTGTCGGTTAAGGATACACTGGCAGGAAAATTACCCCAGAAAAAACTGGTACGGGAAGCAGCTCATGGATACAGCTCTTACGGAAATCAGATCGGACTGGCGACGGGATATGTAAAAGAAATCTATCATCCCAACTATGTGGCAAAGAGGATGGAGATAGGTGCCGTACTCGGTGCTGCGCCCAGAAGAGCAGTGATTCGCGAAAATTCTGATCCCGGTGATATCATTATCCTGTTGGGAGGGCGCACCGGACGTGATGGCATCGGAGGTGCAACCGGATCTTCCAAAGTCCATACAGAAGCTTCTCTCGAAATCTGCGGTGCGGAGGTACAAAAAGGTAATGCTCCCACGGAGCGTAAAATCCAGCGCATGTTCCGCAGAGAAGAAGTCAGCAGGCTGATAAAGAAGTGTAATGATTTTGGGGCAGGCGGAGTCTCTGTGGCAATCGGTGAGCTGGCAGCAGGATTGACAATAAATTTAGACCTGGTACCGAAGAAGTATGCGGGGCTGGATGGAACAGAAATTGCAATTTCAGAATCTCAGGAGCGTATGGCAGTTGTGGTTAATCCGGAGGATGTGGAACAATTTCTGGACTATGCAAAAGAGGAGAATCTGGAAGCGGTCCGTGTAGCAGTTGTGACAGAAGAGCCTCGCCTGATTCTGGAATGGAGAGGCAAAGAAATTGTCAATCTGTCACGCGCTTTTCTGGATACCAACGGTGCACACCAGGAGACAGATGTATTCGTCGAGATTCCGGAAAAAGCGGATATGCTTTTAAAAACCAGCGATGAAAGAGAAGATGTGAAAGAGCAGTGGCTGGAAACACTGGCCGATTTAAATACCTGTTCCCAGAAGGGACTGGTGGAGATGTTCGATTCATCCATTGGCGCAGGTTCTGTTTTGATGCCTTATGGCGGCAAGTATCAGCTGACCGAGACACAGGTCATGGCAGCGAAGGTACCGGTAGCTAATGGAAATACAAATACAGTCACTTTAATGAGTTATGGATTTGATCCATATATATCTGACTGGAGTCCTTACCACGGTGCTGTCTACGCGGTGGTGGAATCTGTATCGCGCATTGTGGCTGCCGGTGGGGACTATTCAAAAATCAGATTTACATTCCAGGAGTATTTCCGAAGGATGACAGAGGATCCCAGACGGTGGAGCCAGCCGTTTGCAGCTTTATTGGGTGCATATGAGGCACAGATTGGCTTCGGTTTACCTTCTATTGGAGGGAAAGACAGTATGTCAGGATCTTTTAATGAGATAGACGTTCCTCCTACATTGGTTTCATTTGCGGTAGACGTGGCTAAGGTGGGAGATATCATTACACCCGAATTGAAAAAAGCGGGAAACACGTTGGTTTGGATTCATTTGCCGAAGGATGCATATGAGCTTCCTGTATATGATAAAGTTATGGAATTATATGCAGCACTTCATAGGGATATCCAGTTGAAAAAAGTGGTTTCTGCCTATGCAGTAAACCGTCAGGGCATAGCGGCAGCCGTATCCAAGATGGCATTTGGAAACATGTTCGGGGCGAAGATAGACAGCAGTGTTATGTCTCAGGATTTGTTTCATCCATATGTCGGAGATATTATCTGCGAAGTTAAAGAGAACTCTCAATTATCGGTGGAGGCGGCAGTGCTTGGTGAAGTTATAGCTGAACAAAGTATCAGATATTGTGACATGGAGCTTCCTCTGAAGGAGGCTGTAAATGCCTGGGGATTAACTCTTGAAGAAGTATTTCGGACGGTCTCGGAACCTAAATCAGAACAGAGCGCAGAGGGACCACTGTTTAGCAGCGATAAGCCGTATATATGCTCCCACAAATTGGCACAGCCAACGGTTTTCATTCCGATATTTCCGGGTACAAACTGTGAGTATGACAGCACAAAAGCATTTGAACGCGCAGGAGCCAAGGTGATTACAAAGGTATTTAAAAATCTGACAGCGGAAGATATCCGGGATTCTGTCCGTGTCTTTGAACAGGCAATTGACCAGTCGCAGATCATCATGTTTCCGGGAGGATTTTCCGCAGGGGATGAACCGGATGGCTCTGCCAAATTTTTTGCTACAGCATTTCAGAATGCAAAATTAAAAGAGGCTGTCATGGCACTCCTAAAAGAACGGGATGGACTGGCACTGGGTATCTGCAATGGATTTCAGGCACTGATTAAACTAGGTCTGGTGCCAAAGGGTGAGATTCTCGGACAGGATTCGGGTGCTCCGACACTGACATACAATACCATAGGGCGTCATATCTCTAAGATGGTGTACACAAAGGTAATCAGCAACAAATCTCCATGGCTGTCCGGTGCCGAACCGGGCGGAGTATATGCAAGTCCCGCTTCTCATGGGGAAGGCCGGTTTGTTGCAAATGAAAGATGGCTGAATCAATTATTTGCAAATGGGCAGGTGGCTACCCAATACTGTGATCCTGAAGGCAGAGTCACCATGGATGAGTACTGGAATGTGAACGGCTCCTATTGTGCTGTAGAAGGTATCACAAGTCCTGATGGGCGCGTCCTTGGCAAGATGGCACATGTGGAACGCCGCGGAGATGGCGTTGCAATTAACATCTATGGTGAGCAGGATATGAAAATCTTTGAATCCGGAGTCCGCTACTTCAAATATTGACATCTATCAGCAAAGATAGTAAGATATGCTTTATGAATACTTTTTTATCATAGAGGGAAAATAGTATATCAAATTATAATGTATTTAGGAGGAATTTATTTTGGACAGCGACCCTTTGCTATCGCCTATTATCTTACAGATTATTCTGATTGCACTCAATGCAGTATTTGCATGTGCCGAGATTGCTGTGGTTTCTATGAATGAGACCAAACTTTCCAAGTTGGTTTCTGACGGTAATGAAAAAGCAACAAATCTGGTAAAACTTACCTCATCACCGTCAAGATTTCTGGCAACAATCCAGGTAGCGATTACATTGTCCGGATTTATGGGGAGTGCTTATGCGGCTGATAACTTTTCCGGTCATCTGGTCAGCTTGTTTACAAAGTTGAACGTACCACTGCCAACAGCGACACTGAACACTATTTCTGTATTTCTGATTACCTTGATTTTGTCTTACTTTACTTTGGTTTTCGGTGAGTTGGTTCCTAAGAGAATCGCCATGAAGAACTCAGAAAAGATAGCGCTTGGAATGGCGGCTTTTCTGAATCAGATCGCTAAATTTTTCGCACCTCTGGTATGGCTTTTAACGGCTTCAACAAATGGGGTTTTGCGGTTGCTAGGAATTGACCCAAACCAGGAAGAGGATGAAGTCACTGAGGATGAAATCCGTTTGATGATAATTGCCGGAAGCGAAAAAGGTACGATAAACTATGACGAGAAAGAGATGATTCAGAATGTCTTTGAGTTTAATGACATCTCTCTGGAGGAAATTTGTACACATCGTACGGATGTTGCAGTGCTTTGGGCTGAAAGCAGTAAAGAAGAGTGGGAGAAGACCATTCATGAGAGCCGTCATTCCTTGTTCCCTGTCTGCGGCGAAGGTGTGGATGATATCCTGGGTATTATGGACGCAAAGGATTTCTTTCGTCTACAGGATATGAGCAGGGAAGAAATCATGGCAAAAGCTGTCAGACCTGCCTATTTTGTACCGGAGAATATTAAAGCGGATCTTTTATTTCGCAACATGAAAAAAAGCGGCAATTATTTTGCAGTTGTTCTGGATGAGTATGGTGGTATGGAAGGTATCGTCACATTGAGAGACCTGATTGAACAACTGGTAGGTGATCTTGTGGAAGAGGACGATGAAAAGCGCCCGGAAGAGATTGAACAGATTGGCGATAACATATGGAGAATCCAGGGTTACGCAGTTTTAGATGATGTACAGGAGGTTTTACAGGTAGAACTTCCTATAGAGGAATATGATACTTTTGGCGGATATATTTTTGGGAATCTGGGCTCTATTCCGGATGATGGTACTCAGTTTGAACTAGAGACAGAGAATTTGCATATTAAGGTGATTGAAGTAAAAGAGCATCGCGTAGAAAGCACAGTTGTGCAAAAACTGGAACAGGTGGAAGAGAACCCGGAATAATTCTAATTAAGAAGAGGACTTACCATGAAGCATGAATTAGATGCAACAGACAGACAGATTGTAGATATACTTCAGCAGGATGCACGGCTTCCGGTAAAAACCATTGCAGAGAAGGTTTCTCTTTCTTCCCCTACTGTTTCGGCCAGAATCGAGCGCCTTCAGAAGGATGGTGTGATAACCGGATATATGGCTTCTGTGAATCCGGAGGTATTTGATTATCGGATTAAAGCGTTTATTAATTTACAGGTGGAACCGGATCAGAAGAAGGAATTTTACCCCTACATAGAGGGCGTTCCGAATGTTGTAGAATGCGACTGTGTTACAGGAGACTATTCCATGTTGATGGCTGTATATTTTAAGACAACGAAGGAATTGGATCTTTTTATCGGACAGCTGCAGCATTTTGGCAGAACAAAGACACAAATCGTATTTTCTACAAGTGTTGAGCGGAGAGGGATTCCCATAGCGCATCAGGATAACTGATAAAATCAAATACTTTTTGAATGCTTGCAATTTGACAGCTATTCGTATATACTATATCTGCTGACTTATTAGCGCACGAATTCTCCTTATAGGCAGAAGATTCCAGAGCAATAAGTATTTTGAATCAAAGGACGGTAAGAATATATGAGTTTATTACAGAGCTGGAGAGACATGGCCTACTCCCAGGAGACGGACAAAAACCAGTTACAGAAATTTTGGACAGACTACTTTCTGATTGAAAAAGGCATCTATGAAAAGCTTTTGGTCAATCCGGACGAAGTGGTACGGGGTACTGTAAAAGAGTTGGCTGATAAGTATGAAATCGATGTGATGACCATGGTAGGATTCCTCGATGGTATCAATGACAGCCTGAAGGTTCAGAACCCTATTGAAGAGATGGATGAGAATACTCAGGTTAATCTGGGATTTGACAAAGAGCTGTTATATAAAAATATGGTAGATGCCAAGGCGGAGTGGCTTTATGAACTTCCTATGTGGGACAGTATTTTCACAGAAGAGAAGAAAAAAGAGCTTTATCTCGAACAGAAGAAATCCGGCACAATTATAAAAGGGACTAAGATTGGAAGAAATGATCCTTGTCCTTGCGGCAGTGGTAAAAAATATAAAAAGTGTTGTGGCAGATAGAAATGGCGGTTAGTGCAGAACTTTAAGAAACTGTTGTACGATCCCCTGATGTGCACGATACCTTCAAACCGATGTGAACCATAAGCACAGGGTTTGAAGGTTTTTAGCTTATAGATGGAAAGGAGATTTGATGCTCAAAGGAAAAACAGTGATTCTTGGAGTGACAGGCTCCATAGCGGCTTATAAGGCGGCAAGTCTGGCAAGCATGCTGATGAAACAGCATGCGGAAGTACATGTACTGATGACAGAGAATGCGGTAAACTTTATCAATCCGATAACGTTTGAAACACTGACCGGCCATAAGTGTCTGGTGGACACCTTCGACCGTAATTTTGAATTTAGTGTGGAGCATGTATCTCTGGCCAAAAAAGCTGATTTGGTTTTGATAGCTCCGGCCACAGCCAATATAATCGGAAAGCTGGCAGGAGGAATCGCAGATGATATGCTGACTACGACAGTGATGGCATGCAGCTGTGAGATCTTAGTATCACCCGCCATGAATACGAAGATGTACGAGAATCCTGTCCTTCAGGATAACCTCATAAGGTTAAGGCATTATGGGTATAAAATTGTGGAACCATGCAGCGGTTATCTGGCTTGCGGAGATGTTGGAGCCGGAAAGCTGCCTGAGCCTGAAGTACTTCTCGAACATGTGATGTATTCCATTGCAAGAAAAAAAGATATGGCAGATAAGCGGATAATGGTGACGGCTGGTCCAACACAGGAACCAATCGATCCGGTACGCTATCTGACCAACCACTCCACAGGAAAGATGGGATATGCAATTGCACGGATGGCGGCACTTCGAGGTGCGGAAGTAACATTAATTTCGGGTCCGGTACATCTGAGGCAGCCGATAGGAGTTGCATTGATTCCGGTAGTCACGGCAGATGACATGTATCGGGCTGTCACAGAGAACTTTTTAAATCAGGATATTATCGTGAAAGCCGCAGCTGTTGCAGATTATCAGCCCGTTGTGTATACCGATGAAAAGATTAAAAAATCCAACGACCAAATGTCCTTAGAACTGACAGGAACCAGAGACATTCTGAAATATCTGGGGGAACACAAGAGGCCCGGTCAGTTTCTGTGCGGTTTCTCGATGGAGACGGAAAAGATGGTAGAGCATTCCGCTGCAAAATTGAGAAAGAAAAATCTGGATATGATTGTGGCAAATAATCTGAAAGTGAGGGGCGCAGGATTTGGAACCGATACGAATGTGGTGACTCTGATCTCTGATGAAGGTATGACAGAGTTTCCCTGTATGTCCAAAGATGATGTGGCTGACAAAATTTTAGATGCCATTCTGCAAAAGCAACAGACTGTAAATTAGCGCAAGGGCGATTGTTCCGTTGCCGCCGGATTGTATTGTATCTCGTATATGAGAATAATAACAAGGAGAAAAGATATGACAAAACAAACAATTATTAAAAATGACAATTCTAACAGCAAATCCAAAGGAGTCGCTCAGACCGCACTATTCGCTGGGCTGATTATTCTAATGGCTTTCACACCATTTCTGGGGTATATTCCTCTTGGTTTCACGCGTGCCACAATCATTCATGTTCCGGTAATTCTGGCTTCTTTAATTCTGGGTCCGAAAAAAGGTGCTTTTTTGGGAGGAATTTTTGGTCTGACCAGTTTTATTAATAATACAATTAATCCAACCGTAACGTCTTTTGTGTTCACGCCATTTTATAACCTTGCAGGTTTTGAAGGAGGGGTGGGCAGCCTTATTATCTGTTTTGTGCCCAGGATTCTGACAGGGGTTGTTCCCTGGTATGTCCATAAAATAGTGATGAAGGTGAGCAAAAACCACAAAAGTAATAATCTGCCGGCTCTTGTTTTGTCGGGGTATCGGGGGCACTTACTAATACATTACTGGTGATGAACCTGGTTTTCCTGTTTTTTAGAGATCAATATGCGGCGGCAAATAATGTGGCTGCAGAAGGCGTATACAGCTTTATCTTGTCAATTATAGCTATGAATGGAGTACCAGAAGCTATAGTGGCAGGAATATTGACTGCTGCACTTGGAAAAGTACTAATGAATCGTAAAGTCAGAGCAGATTTAGGAATGTAATATCATAATATACTTTTAGAAGGAGGCATTGTAGGTAATGCTGCTGGTAATGGATATCGGTAATACAAATGTGGTTGTGGGTTGCATTGAAGGAGAAAAGGTCTTCTTTATCGAGCGGATGTCCACTGACCGGAAAAAGACGGAACTGGAATATGCAATCAGTATAAAGAATGTGTTGGAGATCTATGGTATTCGGGGAAGAGATGTAGAGGGAGCAATTATTTCTTCGGTTGTGCCTCAGATTACTGAGGTGGTGCGTTCTGCCACGGAAAAATTAATATGCAAACCACCCAAAGTGGTTGGCCCGGGACTGAAGACAGGGCTTAATATCATGATGGATCAGCCGGCTCAGCTGGGAAGTGATCTGGTCGTTGATGCAGTGGCGGCCATGGCAGAGCATCCTGTTCCGCTGATTATCATTGATATGGGAACAGCAACAACAGTAAGCGTTGTGGATAGTAAAAAGCGGTATATAGGTGGAATGATTATGCCTGGAATACGAACGGCAACAGATTCCCTGGTAAGCAATGCCGCACAGCTGCAGCAGATCAGCTTTGAACCACCGAAAAAGCTGATAGGCAGCAATACGATTGATTGTATGAAAAGTGGCGCATTATATGGTAATGCAGCAGCCTTAGACGGACTAATTGACAGAATACAGGAAGAACTGGGAGAATCGTGCACCACAGTGGCCACGGGAGGTCTTGCTGAATCTGTTGTGCCCTTATGTAAGAAGAAAATTGTTGTGGATAATAACCTTTTGATGAAGGGGCTGCAGATCATCTATGATAAAAACAGATGATACAATAAAAAGCCCGGGTGTAATAGTATGAGATATGAATTAGTTCAGATAGACTTTAACAGTGATGAAGCAATCTATATTCAGCTGAGGAATCAGATTATTTTGGGAATAGCCACTTCAAGGCTTCAGGAGGGGGATACCCTGCCTTCCGTCAGACAGCTGGCTGGAGATATTGGTATAAACATGCATACGGTGAACAAAGCCTATAGTTTGCTGCGACAGGAAGGATTGTTATCTCTGGACCGCAGAAAAGGAGCCGTAATCAGGATTGACACAGATAAACTTTTTGCAATGGAAGAGCTGCAGAGGGATTTACAGATTATTCTGGCAGAGGCAGTCTGTAAGAACATTTCCAGAGAGGAAGTACATCAGATGGTGGATGAAATATATCGTTACTATGATGATACAGGAAAGGGAGGATGATTAGATGAAGGAAGCATTTACAGGTCAGGCACGTAATGCACTGATTCAGGCAGGCAGGATGTCCAGACAATGTCAACATAACTACATCGGTACCGAGCATATCCTGGTAGGTCTTGTAAAAGCCAATCAAGGCACTGCGGGGATGGTCTTAAGTGAATTCGGAATACAGGAAGCCCGCCTGCTATCTTTGATTGACAGTTTAATAGCGCCTGCTGGTGCAGTTGTATCGGTAACACAACCGGGTTATACGCCAAGGGCCGAGAAAATATTGGAAAATGCCAGAGGGGAAGCAGCTCATTTTGGCAGTGATACTGTAGGTACAGAACACATTTTGATAGCCATGTTAAAGGAAACGGACTGCGTAGCCACCCGTCTTTTGTTTACTATGGGCATAAATATACAAAAACTCTATGCAGCAGTTCTATTTGCCATGGGTGAAGAACAGAACATAGGCAAAGAAGACTTGAAGCCGAGGAATGCCCATGAAAGTCAGGGCACGGCAACTCCAACGCTGGATCAGTATAGCAGGGACTTAAGCCAGATGGCAAGACAGGGAAAGCTGGATCCTGTGGTGGGAAGAGAGCAGGAAATTGACCGTATTATTCAGATTTTAAGCAGGCGGACTAAGAATAATCCCTGCCTGATTGGTGAACCCGGTGTAGGAAAGACAGCCATAGCTGAAGGTTTGGCACAAAGAATTGTGTGGGGACTCGTGCCAGATGGCATGAAAGAGAAGCGAGTGGTGGTATTAGATCTGTCTGGAATGGTAGCGGGGAGTAAGTACAGGGGAGAGCTTGAAGAGAGAATCAAGAAAGTAGTCAGGGAGGTCATGGAAAACAGCAATATCCTGTTGTTTATTGACGAACTTCATACAATTATCGGTGCAGGTGGTGCCGAAGGTGCTTTGGACGCCTCTAACATCTTAAAGCCATCCTTGTCCCGTGGTGAAATCCAGCTGATTGGTGCGACCACGATTGAAGAATATCGTAAGTATATCGAAAAGGACGCGGCACTGGAACGAAGATTTCAACCTGTTATGGTGGAAGAACCTACATCGGAACAAGCTTTAGATATTTTAAAAGGCCTGAGGCCATATTATGAAAAACACCATGGAGTTGAGATTGATGATCAGGCACTGGACGCAGCTGTAAAAATGAGCGTTCGTTACATCAATGACCGTTTTCTGCCGGATAAAGCCATTGATCTGATCGATGAGGCAGCTTCCAAGGTTCAACTGGGAGGATATCGGGTACCTGAGGAAATTCTGGAATATGAAAAGCAGCTGAAAGAGATACTTAATGAGAAGGAAGATGCAATAAAAGGCGGTGATTTTGACAAAGCAAGAGAATCGCAGGAGCATCAGGAGGAACTGACACAGTTTTTGGATGCAGCAAGACAAAAGTTTGACAGACGACGCAAATATAAAAAGTTGAAGGTTACGGAAGAACAGATTGCAGAAGTTGTTTCCGGCTGGACAAAGATACCGGTTCAGAAGCTGGAAGAGGGCGAGAGTAAGCGCCTTGCCAGATTGGAACAGATTCTTCATAAAAGAGTTGTTGGCCAGGAGCAGGCCGTAAGCGCTGTAGCGAAGGCAATAAAGCGTGGCAGGATTGGATTGAAGGATCCAAACCGCCCAATCGGTTCTTTCCTCTTTCTGGGGCCAACTGGCGTAGGTAAAACTGAACTGTCAAAAGCTCTGGCTGAAGCTGTATTCGGAACAGAACAGGCCATGATTCGAATTGATATGTCTGAATACATGGAAAAACACAGTGTATCGAAACTGATTGGCTCTCCTCCGGGATATGTGGGATATGAAGAAGGTGGGCAGTTATCGGAAAAAGTACGTCGTAATCCGTACAGTGTGATTCTGTTAGATGAAATTGAAAAAGCTCATCCCGATGTATTTAATATTTTGCTTCAGGTGTTGGATGATGGGCATATTACAGATTCCCAAGGCAGGAAAGTTGACTTTAAACAGACCTGTATTATTATGACTTCCAATGCCGGCGCACAATCTATTATCGAACCTAAGAGGCTTGGATTTGGAACGCAGAGCGATGATGAGAAGGATTACGAGCATATGAAGGCGCAGGTAATGGAGGAAGTCCGGAGAATGTTTAAACCGGAATTTCTGAATCGCATTGATGACATTATCGTATTCCATGCACTGGGTAAAGAAAATATGAAGAAAATTGTCAATATACTCTTGAAGGATCTGAACCATCGCTGCAGGGAACAGTTAAATATGGAATTAAGAGTCAGCGAAAAAGCAAAAGAATATCTCATCGACAGCAGTTTTGATAATAAATACGGTGCGAGACCACTAAAACGTGCGATTCAGAATAAGATAGAAGATCCGCTTGCGGAGGAACTTCTCCAGGGACATGTGAAAAAGGGAAGTATTGTAAGCATAGGAGCGGGGAAAAATGGAATAACAATAAAAGAAGCGGCAGTTAAAGAAAAGACAACAGATAAATAATGTCACAGCCACAAGGCTCTCATCTTCGCAGGTGAGAGTCTTATTTTTATGCCAAAGTATGCAAGGAAAGCTGCCGATGGCAGGTTTTTTGTATGCATGGCTGAATAGCAGCCATATTAAGTGTCTTGTCACATGTAAAATTTAGTGGTATACTATGGCGAGTAGCCAGTACAGGTTTCTTATAATAAGTTAGAGAATGTTCTGGAAGGAACAGGTATGACAGATGTAAAAATGGAGGAGATTATGAAAGAAAGCTTAGAAAAGCTTCGGGAACTGAAGCAGCAAAAGGATGCGGTAATTTTAGCCCATTATTACGTTCCTGATGAAGTACAGGATGTAGCAGACTATATTGGAGACTCCTATTACCTGAGTGAAATTGCGACAAAAGTTAAAGAGCAGACCATAGTGCTTTGCGGTGTGGCTTTTATGGGAGAGAGTGCAAAGATATTGAATCCGGACAAGAAAGTACTTTTGCCGGAACTTCATGCCGACTGTCCGATGGCCCATATGGCATCTGTAGAAAATATAGAAGAAATCAGAAATCAATATGAGGATGTAGCAGTGGTGTGTTACGTGAATTCTACTACAGAACTTAAGGCACATTCAGATGTCTGCGTAACATCCTCCAATGCTGTGAAGATTGTGAAAAATCTGCCGAATAAAAATATATATTTTATTCCGGATGTACATTTGGGAGCATATGTTGCCGCCCAGATTCCCGAAAAACAAATCATATTGAACGATGGTTACTGTCATGTCCATAGCAATATCAGCAGTGATGATATTATAAAGGCAAAAAAGTCTCGTCCGGATGCCAAGATTTTAGTTCACCCTGAGTGCAAGGGTGAGGTGCTTGAATTGGCTGATTACGTAGGCAGTACGTCCGGAATTATCGAGTATGCAACTACAAGTGAGGCAAAGGAGTTTGTTGTTGCCACTGAGATGGGGGTATTCCATGAATTGAAAAAAAGAAACCCTGATAAGAGCTTTTATGTTGCCGGTAATCTTCAGATTTGTCCAAATATGAAGAAAATTACAGTGGACAAGGTTATTGAGACTATGGAAAAAGGACAGCCTGAGGTTGTTTTGTCAAAAGATTTTAGAAGACAGGCATATGCACCTTTGAAGCGTATGCTTACGATGGCCGGTCAAAAGTAAAGGAGTAAAGGAAAGATGGAGTATGATATCATTATCGTAGGAACTGGAGTCGGAGGGTGTTTCGCTGCTCTAAATCTGCCGGATAACCAAAAGATATTGATGATTACAAAAGCAGATTTGGAGGAAAGTGACTCTTTTCTGGCACAGGGCGGAATCTGTATGCTAAAAAGTGAGGAAGATTATGAGGCCTACTATGAGGACACAATGCGTGCAGGTCATTACGAGAATACGCCGGAATCTGTAGATGTGATGATACGTTCTTCACAGGAAATTATACAGGATTTAATCGGATACGGAGTGGAATTTGAACAGGAAGATGGGAAATTAAAATTTACAAGAGAGGGTGCGCACTCCACAAACAGAATTTTGTACCATGAGGATGAGACGGGAAAAGAAATTACAAAAAAACTATTAAATACCGTACTTAAACTGGATAATGTAACAATCAAGACGCATACAGTTATGAGAGATATCCTGACAAGAGAAAATCACTGTGAGGGAATTTTGATGGAAACAGAGGAAGGGAATCTGGAAGCCGTTACATGTAAAGATGTCATCTGGGCCTGTGGAGGAATCGGGGGTATCTATGAGAACTCTACTAACTTTCCACACCTAACAGGTGATGCACTGGCAATTGCGCTGAAGCATCAGATTGCGCTTAAGAATATAGATTATGTGCAAATCCACCCAACTACATTATACTCAAAAAAAACAGGCAGACGCTTTCTGATATCAGAGTCTGTACGTGGAGAGGGCGCAACATTATATAATAGAAATATGGAACGGTTTGTAGATGAACTTTTACCCAGAGACGTGGTTTCAAATGCGATATTCGACCAGATGAAGAAGGATGAAAGTAAGTATGTATGGCTGTCATTTAAAACAATTCAGAATATGGATATAAGAAAACGTTTTCCGAATATCTATCAGCATTGTCTGGAGGAAGGGTATGACATCACAAAAGAGTGTATTCCGGTTGTGCCTTCTCAGCATTATTTCATGGGTGGAGTACAGGTGGATTTAAACAGTCAGACCACAATGAAGCATCTATATGCAGTTGGAGAAACAAGCTGTAACGGGGTTCACGGTGCCAACCGTCTGGCTAGCAATTCGCTGTTGGAAAGTCTGGTATTCGCAAAACGTGCTGCAAAATATATTCTTAGTCAACAGGACAGACCGGTAATGAGACTCCGGGATGCAAATGATTTGGAAAGAATTTATCATATTGACTTGGATGCGTATAAAGACATGAAAAAATATGAGGAAAAATGTAAAAAAAGTATTTGGAAAGCAATCGGGGAGGAAAAGAGGCATGAATGCAGTCACAAAGAAATTAAATGTGGATAACTTATTACGGATGGCGCTTCAGGAGGACATATCAAGCGAGGATGTGACAACCAATTCTATCATGAGAGAACCGCGGACAGGATCAGCTCAGTTAATTTGTAAAGAAGAAGGTGTCATCGCGGGTCTGGACGTATTTGAGCGGGTGTTCGAATTACTGGATGAAGAAATAAAGGTCGATAAATACGTAATGGACGGAGACATGGTAAAAAAAGGCCAGCTCCTTGCCGAGGTCACGGGAGATATGGCAGCCATGCTTTCGGGTGAACGAACTGCTTTGAACTATCTGCAGAGGATGAGCGGGATAGCATCCTATACAAGAATGGTATCTGAACTGCTAAATGGATCAAACACAAAACTGCTTGATACGAGAAAGACAACTCCCAATATGAGAATTTTCGAGAAGTATGCGGTAAAGGTCGGGGGAGGATATAACCACCGTTATAATCTTTCGGATGGGATACTAATTAAAGATAACCATATCGGAGCGGCTGGAGGCGTTAGAAAAGCGATAGAGATGGCAAAAGAATACGCGCCATTTGTCAGGAAAATTGAAGTCGAAGTAGAAAATCTCGAGATGCTTCAGGAAGCACTGGACGCAGGTGCAGATATTATTATGTTGGATAACATGTCCCCTGACATGATGAAAAAAGCTGTAGCAATAACGGCAGGACATGCGAAAACAGAATGCTCCGGTAATATCACCCGGGAAAATGTTCAGATGATCCGGGACATCGGCGTGGATTATGTTTCCAGCGGAGCCCTGACACATTCTGCTCCCATTTTAGATGTTTCACTGAAGAATCTGCATACAGTATAAAACTGCTACTATTCATCCATAAGCTTGACCACATTGTTCCGGACCGCATGGAGATAGTGGAAAAAATAAATTATTCACTGGAAAAATTGAGCGGAATATTATATAATAGTACTATCTTTAGAAAGCGTTGAAAACGATAGCAAAAGATAAGATGGTCATTGATAAAATGATAGGAGTCAGGAGGGCATTTTCAATGTCAGATAGTAAAGAATTAATCCGAACAGAAGCAGATGGCGGAATCAGCTTTGGAAACTATGAATTGGATAAGAAGTCAAAGCTATCCGATTATGAGTATGAGGGAGACTTGTATAAGGTAAAGACCTTCAAAGAGATTACAAAGCTGGAGCGCAATGGAATGTTTGTATATGAATCCGTTCCCGGAACAGCGGTTACAGGCATGAAATTTCTGAGTGATGGAGTCAGTTTCACCGTGGAAGGTGCAGAAGATGTCCAGATCACATTGGGAATGGAAGAGGATACAGAATATAAAGTTATCTTGGATGATGTGAATGTGGGAAATATGACCACGAATCTTGGAGGAAAACTTTCTTTCAGTGTTGAACTGGAACAGGCTGAGCAGGTTAAAGTGCAGATCCTGAGAGTGTAATAATTAGCACCTATACATAAAGCCCCGGAGCAGCTGCCCGGGGTTTTATCTGTTACTGTTCATTCCGTGTCCAATAACTTTTATCTTTCATATACTTAAATTTTAGAGGTGATAAAGTGGCAAAAAGTGCAAAGTCAATATTTTTCTGTCAAAACTGTGGATATGAGTCTGGAAAATGGATGGGACAATGCCCAGGATGTAAGGAATGGAATACATTTGTAGAAGAATTTGTGGATAATAAAAAGGCAGCGGCAGGACTGCGTAAAGCATACACGGAAACAAAGCCTTTAAGTCTTTCACAGATTGATATGACTCAGGAAACAAGAATGTCCACAAAAATTGAAGAATTAGACAGGGTTTTGGGGGGAGGTATAGTACCGGGTTCATTGACTTTAGTTGGAGGAGATCCCGGAATTGGAAAATCCACGCTGCTACTTCAGGTTTGCAGGCAGCTTGCTCTTGATGGCAGAAGTGTCATATATATATCAGGAGAGGAATCCTTGCGGCAAATCAAGCTGCGTGCAGTCAGAATTGGAGAATTCAATGAAAAACTCCGCCTTCTATGTGAAACAAATCTGGGATTGATACATGAAGTAATTAAGCAGGAAAAGCCGGATGTGGTAGTAATAGATTCCATTCAGACTATGTTTAATGAAGAAGTGAGTTCTGCACCCGGCAGTGTTTCCCAGGTCAGGGAATCCACGAGTGTATTAATGCAGATAGCCAAAGGGATGGATGTCTCTATATTTATCGTTGGACATGTAACAAAAGACGGTAATGTTGCCGGCCCCAGAGTTTTAGAACATATGGTGGATACAGTTTTATACTTCGAAGGCGATAGGCATGCATCTTATAGAATACTCAGAGGCGTTAAAAACAGATTTGGATCCACAAATGAAATCGGAGTATTTGAGATGAGACAAGAAGGGCTAAGGGAGGTGCGAAATCCATCGGAATTTATGCTGGAGGGAAAGCCGGAGGGAGCGGCCGGTTCTATTGTAGCCTGTTCTATGGAAGGAACACGTCCTATTTTAATAGAAATACAGGCATTGGTCTGCCCCAGTAATTTTGGGATTCCGAGAAGAACGGCAGCCGGAACCGACTTTAACCGCGTGAATCTTCTAATGGCAGTGCTTGAAAAAAGAGCACGCTTCAATCTGGCGGCAAGTGATGCATATGTAAATATTGCGGGTGGAATAAGGATGAATGAACCGGCCATAGATCTCGGGATTTTACTTGCGGTGGTATCCAGTTATCGGGATATTGTAATCAATGATAAAACAGTTGCATTCGGAGAGGTTGGATTAAGCGGAGAGGTGAGAGCGGTGAGTATGGTGGAACAGAGGGTGACAGAAGTCAAAAAGCTTGGCTTTGAAACCGTAATCCTACCCGCAGTCAGTATCAGATCTGTAGAGAAAATCAGAGGAATAAAGATGATACCCGTGAACAATATTAATGATGCAATCCGGGCGATCATGGAGCCGGCCTGATAAATAGGAGTCTTCCAAAATGTCGAATTTTAAAAAAGATAACGAAAAGGGAAGAAATTAAAATAATATTGTTGACAAGGCCTTGGAGCTATGGTATTCTAAATAGGCTTTAAGTAAGCAAGCTTGTAGTAATATACAAACTTAAAAAAGTTCTTGACAAAACAGCATGCTGCATGATAAGATAATCAAGTTGCTGCTGAGACAGGAACACAGAAGAACCTTGATAATTAAACAGTGAAACACATCCTCGAAAGTTCTAAAAGTTTTAGTTTTGAACGATCGAAAGATCCTTATTAAATCAGTAAAAGGGATAAATTAGCTAGTTAGTTGATTTTGAACTGGAACAGACTCGCAGCATTTTCTTTTGGAAGATGATGCACATTTTATCAGAGAGTTTGATCCTGGCTCAGGATGAACGCTGGCGGCGTGCTTAACACATGCAAGTCGAGCGGAGGTTTTTTTGGACTTCTTCGGAAAGAAGGAAGGACCTTAGCGGCGGACGGGTGAGTAACGCGTGGGGAACCTGCCCCATACCGGGGGATAACAGCCGGAAACGGCTGCTAATACCGCATAAGCGCACAGCATCGCATGATGCCGTGTGAAAAACTCCGGTGGTATGGGATGGACCCGCGTTGGATTAGCCAGTTGGCAGGGTAACGGCCTACCAAAGCGACGATCCATAGCCGGCCTGAGAGGGCGACCGGCCACATTGGGACTGAGACACGGCCCAAACTCCTACGGGAGGCAGCAGTGGGGAATATTGCACAATGGGCGAAAGCCTGATGCAGCGACGCCGCGTGAGCGAAGAAGTATTTCGGTATGTAAAGCTCTATCAGCAGGGAAGAAAATGACGGTACCTGACTAAGAAGCCCCGGCTAACTACGTGCCAGCAGCCGCGGTAATACGTAGGGGGCAAGCGTTATCCGGATTTACTGGGTGTAAAGGGAGCGTAGACGGCTGTGCAAGTCTGAAGTGAAAGCCCGGGGCTCAACCCCGGGACTGCTTTGGAAACTGTGCAGCTCGAGTACCGGAGGGGTAAGCGGAATTCCTAGTGTAGCGGTGAAATGCGTAGATATTAGGAGGAACACCAGTGGCGAAGGCGGCTTACTGGACGGTAACTGACGTTGAGGCTCGAAAGCGTGGGTAGCAAACAGGATTAGATACCCTGGTAGTCCACGCCGTAAACGATGAATGCTAGGTGTCGGGAAGCAAAGCTTCCCGGTGCCGCCGCAAACGCATTAAGCATTCCACCTGGGGAGTACGTTCGCAAGAATGAAACTCAAAGGAATTGACGGGGACCCGCACAAGCGGTGGAGCATGTGGTTTAATTCGAAGCAACGCGAAGAACCTTACCAAGTCTTGACATCCCCCTGCATGTACCGTAACGGGTACAGTCTTTCGGGACAGGGGAGACAGGTGGTGCATGGTTGTCGTCAGCTCGTGTCGTGAGATGTTGGGTTAAGTCCCGCAACGAGCGCAACCCTTATCCTCAGTAGCCAGCAGGTAGAGCTGGGCACTCTGTGGAGACTGCCAGGGATAACCTGGAGGAAGGTGGGGATGACGTCAAATCATCATGCCCCTTATGATTTGGGCTACACACGTGCTACAATGGCGTAAACAAAGGGAAGCAACGGGGTGACCCCAAGCAAACCCCAAAAATAACGTCTCAGTTCGGATTGTAGTCTGCAACTCGACTACATGAAGCTGGAATCGCTAGTAATCGCGGATCAGAATGCCGCGGTGAATACGTTCCCGGGTCTTGTACACACCGCCCGTCACACCATGGGAGTCGGAAATGCCCGAAGCCTGTGACCCAACCGTAAGGAGGGAGCAGTCGAAGGTGGAGCCGGTAACTGGGGTGAAGTCGTAACAAGGTAGCCGTATCGGAAGGTGCGGCTGGATCACCTCCTTTCTAAGGAAGAATAAGTAGAAGATGTGTTTTGCTGTTTAGTTATCAAGTAATGGGAAAGAAGTAAAAAAAGTCCATAGGCTTGTAAGTATCAAAACTGAATAACTACTGCTGGTGGCGATGCGTTTTGGGGAGACACCCGTACCCATCCCGAACACGATGGTTAAGACCAAAGCGGCCGATGGTACTGCACTGGAGACGGTGTGGGAGAGCAGGTGGCTGCCAGCTTACTGAAAGCAACTTAATGAGTCCGCTAGGACGAATTTAGTGCGAAGTAGTTCGTGAACCTTAACGAGCATAGCGAGTTTAGTTGAACGAACACACCCCTTGAAAGCAACTTAATGAGTCCGTCAGGACAAGTTTTGTGCGCATATCTTGAATATAATTGAGGGCTTATAGCTCAGCCGGTTAGAGCGCACGCCTGATAAGCGTGAGGTCGGTGGTTCGAGTCCACTTAAGCCCAGACATTGAACACTTAACGAACCCGGAGGGTGAGTTTAGTGAGAAAGTTCTTCACGAACCTTAGTGAAACGAAGTTGAACTTAGTTGAGTGAAGTTACCATTTTCGAATAAAATAAAAAAAGATTTTTTGGGGATATAGCTCAGTTGGGAGAGCACCTGCCTTGCAAGCAGGGGGTCGAGAGTTCGAATCTCTTTATCTCCATTCCGGAAAGAAAGCTTTCCGGATTTATGTACCTTGAAAACCGCATACAGATATAATCAATATCCAAGCGTTAATAACGTAAGATAGAGAAAAGACATCCGAGGCATCAGATACGCAAGTAGCTGATGTTACAAACCAAGCAAGAACGATCAAACGATCGATGCTTATAAATGAATCAGAAATGAATCAGTAAACACAAAGAACCAATCCGCACGCTAGCGGAGCGGTGGACTTTAAAAAGGTCAAGCAGTAAGAGCACAGGGTGGATGCCTTGGCACTGAGAGCCGATGAAGGACGCGGTAAGCTGCGAAAAGCTCCGGGGAGGCGCAAACAGCCTTTGATCCGGAGATATCCGAATGGGGAAACCCGCATGAGCAGACCTCATGCATCCATACGCGAATCCATAACGTATGGAAGGGAACCGGGGGAACTGAAACATCTAAGTACCCCGAGGAGAAGAAAGAAAACTCGATTTTCCAAGTAGCGGCGAGCGAACGGGAAAGAGCCCAAACCATGGTGCGTGCACCATGGGGTTAAGGACTGCGAAAAGGTACTTTCTGAGCTAGCCGAATGGTTTTGGGAAAGCCATCCAAAGAGGGTAAAAGACCCGTAGGCGAAAGGAAGGAAAGGCCGGCAGGATCCAGAGTACCACGAGACACGAGAAACCTTGTGGGAAGTCGGGGGGACCACCCCCCAAGGCTAAATACTCCTCAGTGACCGATAGCGCATAGTACTGTGAAGGAAAGGTGAAAAGGACCCCGGGAGGGGAGTGAAAGAGAACCTGAAACCCTGTGTTTACAAACTGTGGAAGTGCCTCAAGTGCACGACCGCGTACTTTTTGTAGAACGGTCCGGCGAGTTGCGGATGCTGGCAAGGTTAAGCATTTCAGATGTGGAGCCGAAGGGAAACCAAGTCTTAAGAGGGCGGAATAGTCAGTATACGCAGACCCGAAACCGGGTGATCTACCCATGTCCAGGTTGAAGCTGCCGTAAAAGGCAATGGAGGACCGAACGCACATCCGTTGAAAAGGGTGGCGATGAGGTGTGGGTAGGGGAGAAATTCCAATCGAACCCGGAGATAGCTGGTTCTCCTCGAAATAGCTTTAGGGCTAGCCTCGTTTTAGATACACGGAGGTAGAGCACTGAATTCCTAAGGGGGCGTCAAAGCTTACCAAGGGATATCAAACTCCGAATGCCGTGGAACCGATGAACGGGAGTCAGACCATACGAGATAAGTTGGATGGTCAAAAGGGAAAGAGCCCAGACCTGCAGCTAAGGTCCCAAAGTGCGTGTTAAGTGGAAAAGGATGTGGGATTTCAAAGACAACCAGGATGTTGGCTCAGAAGCAGCCACACATTCAAAGAGTGCGTAATAGCTCACTGGTCGAGAGGTCCTGCGCCGAAAATGTCCGGGGCTGAAACACGACACCGAAGCTCAGGAATGACTGTAGAGTCATTGGTAGAGGAGCATTGCTGATGCAAAGAAGCAGTACCGGAAGGGGCTGTGGAGCGTCAGGAAGAGAGAATGCCGGAATGAGTAGCGAGAGAGAGGTGAGAATCCTCTCGGCCGAATATCCAAGGTTTCCAGAGTAAAGCTGATCTGCTCTGGGTAAGTCGGGGCCTAAGGCGAGGACGAGAGTCGTAGCCGATGGACAGCAGGTGGAGATTCCTGCACTGCAGTAAGACAGAACTGTGGGGACATATGTGGAAAGCACGGGCGCAGAATGGAAAGCTGCGTGCAAGCGGGGTAGGAGTCCTGTAGGCAAATCCGCAGGACGATCTGAAGACGTGAAGCAGACCGAATCAAAGTAGGGAAGCGTGTGAGCCATGTATCAAGAAAAGCCGCTATTGTTCTTATTGTACCCGTACCGTAAACCGACACAGGTGGATGAGGAGAGAATCCTAAGGCCGGCGGAAGAAGCATTGTTAAGGAACTCGGCAAAATGACCCCGTAACTTCGGGAGAAGGGGTGCCTGTAGAGATACAGGCCGCAGAGAATAGGCTCAAGCAACTGTTTAGCAAAAACACAGGTCTATGCGAAACCGAAAGGTGAAGTATATGGGCTGACGCCTGCCCGGTGCTGGAAGGTTAAGAGGAGAGGTAAGCCGCAAGGCGAAGCTTTGAATTTAAGCCCCAGTAAACGGCGGCCGTAACTATAACGGTCCTAAGGTAGCGAAATTCCTTGTCGGGTAAGTTCCGACCCGCACGAAAGGCGTAATGATTTGAGCGCTGTCTCAACAATGCATCCGGTGAAATTGAAGTACCAGTGAAGATGCTGGTTACCTGCGCCAGGACGGAAAGACCCCATGGAGCTTTACTCCAGTTTGGTACTGGGATCCGGTATTGCATGTACAGGATAGGTGGGAGGCAGAGAAAGAAGGACGCCAGTCCTTTTGGAGCCAATGTTGGGATACCACCCCTGCAGTGCTGGGTTTCTAACCAGAGGCCGTGAACCGGTCATGGGACAATGCCAGACGGGGAGTTTGACTGGGGCGGTCGCCTCCGAAAGAGTATCGGAGGCGCTCAAAGGTTCCCTCAGAATGGTCGGAAACCATTCGAAGAGCGCAAAGGCAGAAGGGAGCTTGACTGCGACACCGACGGGTGGAGCAGGTACGAAAGTAGGACTTAGTGATCCGGTGGTATAAAGTGGGATTGCCATCGCTCAACGGATAAAAGCTACCCTGGGGATAACAGGCTTATCACTCCCAAGAGTTCACATCGACGGAGTGGTTTGGCACCTCGATGTCGGCTCATCGCATCCTGGGGCTGTAGTAGGTCCCAAGGGTTGGGCTGTTCGCCCATTAAAGCGGTACGCGAGCTGGGTTCAGAACGTCGTGAGACAGTTCGGTCCCTATCCGGCGTGGGCGCAGGATATCTGAGAGGAGCTGTCCTTAGTACGAGAGGACCGGGATGGACCGGCCGCTGGTGTATCTGTTGAGCCGCCAGGCTCATGGCAGAGTAGCCAAGCCGGGAAGGGATAAACGCTGAAGGCATCTAAGCGTGAAGCCCCCCTCAAGATGAGATATCCCATTCGAAAGAAGTAAGACCCCTTGAAGACGACGAGGTAGATAGGGCAGAGGTGGAAGTACAGCAATGTATGGAGCTGACTGTTACTAATCGGTCGAGGGCTTGACCTAAGCACTTGATGGATGCAAGTCGCAGACGCACCAGGATTCAGCCAGCTAAATCAGACAGGCGAGACAGACGTTGAGCCGGAACTGAAGAAGCGGCAAAGCAATCATTAAGTGAGGTCCGGTGTTTACAAAAGGTGGAAAAGATGTGATAATCTGTATGCGGTTTTGAAGGTACATACTGTAGGGGATTGGTCAAGTGGTATGACAGAAGTCTCCAAAACTTTTAGTGGGGGTTCGATTCCCTCATCCCCTGTTACCTATAAAGTCCAAAAATGTTGAATATTTAACATTTTTGGACTTTATTTATTAGAATTTTCATTTAATGTTATAATGATTTCAGAAATATGTCTATTATTCTTTTAACCATCTAATTATTTTTTCCATATTCTTTTACTGTCTCTATCATCGCCTCTACATTTTCCGGTTTTGCATAATCCATGCCACACGAGGTTTCAAAAATAAATCCGCCGCCTCCACTGCAACCATCAATTAAACGCTTTACCTTATCAATGCCCTCTTTCTTCGTGCCATAATCGAGAAGATATACCGGAAATCCCCAAGCAATACAAGCGGAATCACCAAGAATTTTCTTTGCCTGAATCATATCCACATCCTCAAAATGATAGATAACCTTTCCTTTTGGGACCTCTTTTAAGCATTCAAGACGTGTATTGTATTTTCCTTCTGTATAAATATAGGGAACCATACCTGCGTCAATGATTGTACAAATGAATGATCAGAATTATCAGCTTCATTTCAAAGGATTGGCATTTTTCATTCACTATGAGATTCTATCTTGCTGAATTAGGTTTGAAAAACTGACATTATATTATCACCTCCATTTTAAGCATGAACAATTGCTGTAATCAACAACAAAATAATCAAATTATAATTACATTATATTATCTCATTTGTGTATATAAAACAGTATGAAGATACAATTGATTTTTCAAATTTTAAGTATTTATTTGTACTAATAATACAAATTATCACTACAATTTTAGCAATGTTTTTTTGTGCTGGATTTTGCATGACTCTTCTTTGTAAAAATGGTAATGTTTAAACATCTGGAATGTATAAAATCTAAGACGATTCAGTCTCAATTCCCGATACTTATAACTGAACATGATTTCCGGGAAGCTGAAAATAGTCAATTGAAATCCTTGCCGTTTCTTGTTATACTTAAGAAACACGATGACTGTCATGGCCCCGAGAGAGAGGAGGCCTTATGGCAGAAGAAAAAATCGAAAAATACTTTATGGACAGTTTTGCAGACGGAGAGGAGCTCTTATCCATGGAAGCAAAGTATGTAGAGGTGCTGAGGGCGCTGTTTAAAGAGTTTAGCAGTGACCTGCACATAGAACTGGATCAGAAATTCGGAGTGATAGACCGGAGATTTGATCAGATGGATCAAAGGCTCGACCAGATGGACCAAAGATTTGATCAGATGGATCAAAGGCTCGGCCAGATGGACCAAAAATTTGATGATAAGTTTGAGACTCTTAATCAGAAAATAGACAGGCGAAGCGAATTTTTGCTTAATGAGATTGTACGGAATAGTTCTTGTTGAAAATAATTTAGTCCTTGATAAGTGAAGAATCTCCCAGTAAAAAGTCTTAAGAAATGCTTGAAATCAACATTTCTTAAGACTTTTCCTATCTGTGAGCACACATGAGCATAAATGCTACTTTTTTCCGCTTATTGCATTGATAATTGCAAGAAGGACAACTGCTCCCAGAACTGATACAAGCAAACTCCATATATTAAATCCGGTTATGCCTGATCCACCGAAGATACTCATAATAAATCCACCAATCAGGCCGCCTATAATTCCAACTATAATATTGGCCAGAGCACCCATATTTTTATTCCGGCCGGTTATCATGCTGGCAATCCATCCTGCCAACGCACCAATAATAATCCAACTGATGAGTCCCATAAGAACACCTCCATCCTAATTTTTATCTTTATTCTTTAATTCATCCAGTTTTTTATCCAGCTGATCCAGCATATCATTTGCTTTTTCAGCTATTTTTTCCTTCAAATTACTGCCTTCTTCAGAACCCATTTCAGACAGCTTTCCTGTAATCTTCTCTAATTTCCCCTCTAACTCCAACTTTTCAGAATCCGTTATTTTGCCAGCTGTTTCTTTGATTTTCCCCTTTATCTGGTCCAACTTTCTTTCAATATCGTTATTCATAGTAAAAACCTCCTTTGTCAGATTTGGATTTAAAGTTTATTCCTATATGAGTTTGCATACTTTTATTCTATAATATTCAGAAAAAATGTCAAGAAAAAAATAATTATTTGAATTCTATAAAATCTTTATACAAAAAATTCTTACCGTAGTATTGGGAAAATCGACAAAAATAAGTTATTTATCCAATATCGTTAGAAATTTCCTTGAATCTATGTTAGAATAGAGATAAGTGGTGAAAGGAAGGTGAAAATTACATTAAATTACATGTATATTCAGGTAATTAAACTGTTCCCTATTATTTTCGGGTAATCGTGAGTTGTAACATAGAGATACAATGCATAAGGGCTGACCTTTGACAAACGGGTCAGCTTTTATGTATAGGCAAAGGGGTTCCCCTTTAGTGCTATGTTAAGCCGGGATAAACATGGTAACTGTAACTTTGTGATTGAGTTTGAGTATAGGAGTGAATAAAATGTTTAAAGTAGGAGAATATATAATATGTGGAAGCAACGGACTATGTCAGGTTGAGAGTATTGGCCCGATGAAAATTCCGGGAATCCCAAAAGATAGGATGTTCTATACCTTAACACCAGTTTTTTCGGGATGCAGTACGGTTTATACTCCGACGGACAATCAGAAGATGGTTATGCGGCCAGTGCTTTCCCGGGAGGATGCATGGAAACTGATAGAAGACATAGCGGATATCGGGATCTTTACCGACAAAGACGGTAAGCGTAGGGAAGAGGTCTTTAAGGATGCACTGAAAACCTGTGATTGCAGGAATTGGGTTAAAATAATTAATACACTATATTTGAAAAAGCGGTCCAGAATTGCTCTGGGAAAGAAGGAAATTACCAGTGATGAGAAGTATTTGCAGATAGCTGAGGAAAATCTATATGGAGAGTTATCTATTCCGCTTGAAATGCCAAAGGAGAAGGTAGAGCAGTTGTTTAGTGAAAGAATTGAATCCTTCATAGAACAGGAGATTATTAACTGATTCACATAAAAAACAACGGCGGAATCTTTTGCAAAGGAAGTTTTAAATTTCGAAAGAGCTTGAGGGAAAAGATTGTGATAGAGATGAAAGAACAGATTGAGCAGCTGGTTCAAATTGCCGGTCATAATCATCAAATTCTGGAAAGCAGTGATGTGGAACGGGTTTTTGGAAGGCAGCTCACTCAGGAAGAGTTGGAGTCACTCAACTCTCATTTGAAAAAACGGGGGATAGCAGTACTGGAAATAGATGACCAGATTGAGAAGCTCACATTAAGTGAGGTTTCCCTGGCAGAGAACGACCAAGATGAATCTATGATGCCGTTGGATGATTCGGTTAAGGCATATCTGAAAGAAATTGGGAACATTCCACTCTTATCCAGAGAGGAAGAACTGGAATTGGCAGTACGAATAGAAGCAGGTGACGTGATGGCCCGTGAAAAGATGATTAATGCAAACCTGCGCCTGGTAGTTACGGTCGCTAAACGACATGTGTATGGCAGTAATATGGGATTTCTTGATTTAATTCAGGAAGGCAATATAGGTCTTATGAAGGCAGTGGAAAAGTACGATTACCATAAGGGATATAAATTCAGCACCTATGCCATGTGGTGGATTCGTCAGGCCGTAACGAGGGCAATTGCGGATCAGTCACGCACTATAAGAATCCCGGTTCATATGAAAGAAATGATGGGTAAAGTTACAAAAGCATCCAGAAGATTCCTGTTAGATATGGGAAGAGAGCCCACGGTGGAAGAACTGGCCGGAATCATGGGAGTTTCCATGGAGCGCATGGAGGAAATCATAAAACTATATGGTGATACAATTTCTCTGGACACTCCAATAGGAGATGATGAGGATTGTATGCTTCAGGACTTTGTGGCCGATGACAATATGACGGAACAGTTTTCAAATGTCGAACATGTTATGCTGGGAAATGAACTGGATGAAGTGCTTTCTGGATTGACGGAACGGGAGCAGCGTATCATAAGGCTCAGATTTGGGTTTGTAGATGGCCGAATATGGACATTGGAGCAAGTGGGACAGGAATATCATGTGACACGGGAACGCATCAGGCAAATAGAAGTAAAGGCACTTCATCGCTTAAAACACCGTAAGGATATTATAAACTTAAAATCATATCTGGAGGCCTGACGAAAAACCCCGGCGGGTTCTGCTCTGTATGAATTGCTCAGAGACAGAATCCGCCGAAGTTTTGTCCGGTTTATCAAATGCCCTTGCTAGCATTAAATTTATTACAGAAGGAAAATCAGATAATATGAATACTTCAGAAGAATTAAAAAATTTACTAATCAGAATTGACCATAAGAGTTATCCGGCTTACAAGGATACGAAAGGATTCTACCAATTTAACGGGTTTGTACTTTCTATTGACCATATCCAGGGAGATCCCTTTGCCTCGCCCTCTAAAGTGAGCATCCAGGTCAAAGGAAGTACAGCGGCTTTCCCCGGGAAGCTATACGATAGAGAATACAAGAGAATTGCATTACAGGATTATCTTATCCGTCAATTCTCCCGACTGGTAGAGGGGTTCGCATTTAAAGCAAAAGGTTCCGGAAAAAGTGGAATTCTGTCCGTCAGTCGGTGTGGACAGGAAGTTCTGGAACGGAGCAGCTGTCAGATAAATCCCGGAAATGGAGATCTTGTACTTAGAATGGAGATAGGATTTCCAGCCAATGGGCGGACAATCAATGCAAGGGAACTCATAAGGATTTTCTTTGATTTTCTTCCGATATGCGTAAACAAATCTCTATATTACAAATCTCTGGACAGCAGAATTGTACAACAGGTGGTCTGGCTTGCTGAGGATCAGCAATACATCAGGGAACAACTCCCCAAACTGGGCCTGGCTGCTTTTGTGGCCAATGGAGCGGTACTGCCCAGAGAATCGGGTGTCTCACAAAGACCTATGAAACATGCGGTGAAATTTCAATCCCCGAAGTCCATGGAAATTTTCCTGAATCTGCCTAACAGGGGCCACATAAGTGGAATGGGGCTGAAAAAAGGAATTAATTTGATTGTGGGAGGCGGCTATCACGGAAAATCCACACTGTTGAAAGCCCTTGAACGAGGCGTCTACAACCATATCTCCGGTGATGGAAGAGAATACGTGATAACGGATGATACAGCGGTGAAAATCAGATCAGAAGATGGACGCAGTATAAAGCATGTGGACATTTCCATGTTCATCAGCGATCTTCCAAGTGGAAAGAATACCAAATCTTTCTGTACTGTGGATGCCAGCGGAAGTACATCGCAGGCCGCTAACGTGGTTGAAAGTATCGAGGCAGGCTGTGGACTGTTTTTGATAGATGAGGATACCAGTGCCACAAATTTCATGATTCGGGATGAACTCATGCAGAGGGTGGTACATCGTGAGGTGGAACCAATCACTCCTTTTATTGACCGGATACAGGAATTATATGAGACATATGGTGTTTCATCGATCATTGTAGCAGGCAGCTCCGGTTCCTACTTTCATAAGGCAAGTTGTATTTTGCAGATGGAGCACTATATACCACATAACATTACTGCTTTTGCCAAAAAAGAGGCTGAGAGTTTTCCGATACTGACTGATCCGGCCCCCGAATGCGGCAAACCTGAATACCGGCGCTATCCTATGCCAGACCGTTCATTTAAGGCAAATGACAGAATAAAGATTAAAATAACAGGCACCGATTCCATCACTATAGACCGGGACACTGTAGACCTTCGATATGTGGAACAGCTGACGGATGTGGAACAACTCAACACATTGGGATATATGCTGAAATATGCGCAAATGAATTTATTTGATGGGAAAAAGAGTCTGCAGGACGTTGTGCAAATCCTTTTGGAGCACATGAATCAAAAAGGATTGGGGGTATTCTGCAAAAGCAGTTATCTACCCTTAAATCTTGCAAGGCCAAGAAAACAGGAGATATTTTCCTGCTTTAATCGTTATCGTGCTCTTCATATGTAAACGTAAACAATAAAAGAACCTGGCATCATCCTTTTGACAGGAATGATGCCAGGACAGAAAAACCGTATTCGCAATCATTTTTATTCCCCGCCGGGTCCATCTCTCCTGGGACGTTCTGATTTTGGAAGAGGCTGTACATTTGGAACTTCCATGCCATGCTTACTTTTCTGAGGCAAATCAATTTCGGGGATATTTCCATCATCATAGGTATTTTTCTCAGGAAAATCACCAATATAATTTTTATCCATGGTATTACCTGCCTTTCTACTATGCTTTATTTTTTTGCATCCGTATAGATTAGAGTTTCCATTTGGAATATAATTATGTATATTTAATTAAATTTTAGATAATGAAAAACTTGAAAAAAGAACAAATGTTTGGTAAAGTAATACAAGGAGGTTGGATGGATGGAACAGATGTTTTTATTTGATAATCGAGAAGAAACCAGTCCGCTGGCCAGCAGGCTCCGGCCGAAATCGTTGAATGAATTTGTGGGACAGAAGCATCTTCTTGGAGAAGGCAGGATGCTGCGCATGCTGATAGAAAAGGATCAGATCTCCTCTATGATTTTCTGGGGTCCTCCGGGGGTCGGGAAAACCACATTGGCCAGGATTATCGCAGGCCGGACAAAAGCTGATTTTATAGATTTCAGTGCGGTTACAAGTGGTATCCGTGAGGTAAAGGAAGTGATGGAAAAAGCGGAAGAAAGCCGTCATATGGGAGTGAAGACGGTAGTCTTTGTAGACGAAATTCACCGATTTAACAAAGCTCAGCAAGATGTTTTTTTACCCTATGTTGAGAAGGGAAGTATCGTTTTGATAGGAGCCACTACAGAGAATCCTTCTTTTGAGATCAATGCCGCACTCTTGTCAAGGTGCAAGGTTTTTGTACTTAAAGCTTTGAAAGAAGAGGAATTAACAAAACTGCTTGATCATGCACTTAATGATGCAAAGGGATATGGAAATCAGAAAATAGGGATTACCGGGCAGCAGCTGTTTGCGATTGCAAGGTTCTCTGATGGGGATGCCAGGGTTGCATTGAATACGCTGGAGATGGCTATATTGAATGGAGAAATTGATGCGGAGCAGATTACAGTTACCAATGGTGTACTGGAGCAATGCATTACCAGGAAGTCTTTGTTATATGATAAAAAGGGAGAGGAACACTATAATCTTATTTCGGCTTTACACAAGTCTATGCGTAACAGTGACCCTGATGCTGCAATTTACTGGATGACAAGGATGCTTGAAGGGGGAGAAGACCCTCTGTACATTGCAAGACGGTTAATCCGTTTCGCCAGTGAAGATATAGGTATGGCAGACAGTCAGGCACTTCAGGTTGCGGTGGCAGCTTATCAGGCATGTCATTTTAATGGTATGCCGGAATGTGACGTGAATCTTACCCACGCAGTTACCTATTTGGCTATGGCCCCAAAGTCCAATGCTTTGTATCGGGCCTGCGAAGAAAGTAAGGGTGATATAAGAAACTGTCCGGCGGAACCTGTCCCTCTTACATTACGCAACGCACCGACCGGTTTGATGAAGGAACTTCACTATGGGGAAGGGTATCAATATGCGCATGATGCAGAAGAAAGGCTGACCAGGATGCAGTGTATGCCGGATTCTTTAGCGGACAGAAGATATTACATTCCGACCCGGCAGGGACAGGAGGAACAGGTTTATAAAAGATTAAAAGAGGTCAGAGAGTGGAAAGAGAAAAAAGAAAATACTTTATAAAAAGTTCATTGTTTTTTCAACACATTTATGACAAAATACGGTATACTATAGCTGTGTGAAAATACAAGAGTAGCATATCGTATTACACTAGTGGGGTTAGGAGAGGAACTTATGAATATTTTATTTTTCATCACACCGAAGAGCGAGGTGGCATATATCAATGAGGAGTTTACCTTAAGGCAAACCATAGAAAAGATGGAATTCCACAGATATACAGCCATTCCACTGTTAAACCATAGAGGAATGTATATTGGGACAATCACAGAAGGCGATATATTGCGCTGCATTAAGGAAAGATGTGATTTGAATCTCCATGATGCAGAAGATATTCCAATTGTAGAGGTAAAGCGCCGCTGGCATTACGAATCAGTGAATATCAACTGCAATATAGAAGATCTGGTGACTGTCTCTATGAAGCAGAACTTTGTTCCGGTGGTAGATGATGAAGGAGTTTTTATTGGAATTATCAGAAGAAAGGATATCATACAGTATTGTTATGAAAAGTCGGGATTAAAGGATGCAGAACGGAAAAAATCCCGGGAAATTGTGAATGTATAACATATTGCTTCCGGTAACGATACAGTTACATACGAAGTCTGGGAACCGCGATACCGGCTCTATGCCCCGGTCATCACGGTTACCCGGGCTGTTCACTTTCTCTGTTGAAATTTAGAAACAGCCGTGATATTATGATACCAGCATGTTTATATGAGGTGGAATGTATGATAAAAATAGCAGATTTAATTACGGAGGAGATGCAGCAGGCGTTTAGGAAGGCCGGTTATGAAACCTCCTATGGAAGAATCAGTCTGTCAAATCGTCCGGATTTATGTGAATATCAATGTAACGGAGCCATGGCTGCTGCAAAGGCATATAAAAAGGCTCCGTTTATAATTGCAAATGATGTGACGGTCCAGTTGGAAGATTCAGAGATTTTGGAAGAGGTATCGGTTGTGAGTCCCGGGTTTATTAATCTGAAGGTAAATCGGGAATTCCTGGCTGCATATCTGAATCGAATACAGCAGGATGAATACCTTTCTATAGAAAAGGTAAAGGAGCCCAGGACTGTTATGATCGATTACGGTGGACCTAATGTGGCAAAACCCCTGCATGTGGGTCATCTGCGGTCGGCAATTATTGGAGAAAGCTTAAAGCGCATTGGACGCTATATGGGTGACAAGGTGATTGGAGATGTACATCTTGGGGACTGGGGTCTGCAGATGGGGCTGATCATCACTGAATTGAAAGAACTCCAGCCGGAATTAGTCTATTTTGATTCAGACTATATAGGAGAATACCCTGAAGAGGCGCCATTTACAATAGGAGAGCTGGAGCAGATATATCCTGCCGCCAGTGCAAAATCCAAAGAAGACGAAGCTTTTAAAGAGAAGGCAATGGAGGCTACACATCAGCTTCAACAGGGAAACAGAGGATATATAGCTCTCTGGAACCACATTATGAATGTATCGGTTACGGATTTGAAGCGTAATTATAAGAAACTGGATGTGGAATTTGATTTGTGGAAAAAAGAATCCGATGCTCAGCCTTATATTCCCGATATGGTGCAGTATATGAAAGACAAAGGTTATGCACATCTGGATCAAGGGGCTCTGGTAGTGGATGTAAAGGAAGAAGACGACACAAAAGAGATTCCGCCCTGCATGATTTTGAAATCCGATGGTGCATCCCTGTATAATACTACGGATCTTGCTACAATTGTGGAGCGGATGAAGCTTTTCCAGCCGGATGAAATTATTTATGTAGTTGACAAGCGTCAGGAACTGTATTTTACTCAGGTATTTCGCTGTGCGAGAAAGACAAAGCTGATAGATGAAGAAACAAAGTTAACCTTTCAGGGATTTGGAACTATGAATGGTAAGGATGGAAAGCCTTTTAAGACCCGTGAGGGTGGTGTTATGCGGCTGGAAACATTGATTCATGAAATTAATGAAGAGATGTATAAAAAAATTGTAGACAACCGTAGTGTCAAGGATAAGGATGCAAGAAAAACTGCGGAAATCGTTGGTTTATCAGCTATTAAATATGGAGATTTATCCAATCAGGCTTCGAAAGACTATGTTTTTGATATAGACAGATTCACATCCTTTGAAGGCAATACCGGACCATATATTCTTTATACCACTGTTAGAATTAAATCGATTCTGAACCGTTATGCAGAAGAAGGCGGCAAGCTTCAAAAAGGCAATATTCAATCAGCGGTCAGTGAAAGTGAAAAAGCTCTGATGTTGGAGGCTGCCAAATTCAACACTGTTGTGGAAACAGCATATGAAGAAAAGGCACCACATAAAATTTGCTCATATGTCTATGATTTTGCCAATGCATTTAACCGTTTTTATCATGAAACGAAGATCTTAAGTGAAGATAATGAGGAGCAGAAGGAATCCTGGATCTCGCTTCTGAATCTGGTACGTGAAATACTTGAAACCTGTATTGATATGTTAGGATTTTCTGCACCAGAAAGAATGTAACTTGTCAGTTCAGCCATCAGCTCGATTACCCGGCTTCAGGCCGGATGGCTGAACTGTTACAAGATTTTATTTTGAACTTGATAATATAATTCTTTTGTGATATAATCATATAAGATTCATTTCCAGAAGTGTTCGCTTCGTGAATCTTTTATTCAAGGGTGTATCACCCAAAATTTCTAAACCTAATAACCTAACTGAAAAGGGGGTGTTTGAGCTTTCAATGCATGGCCGGATAATAGGGGAAAAGTATATGCTGATTGAGTCCATAGGCAAGGGAGGATTCGGAGAGGTCTATCTATCGGTGGATATTCATCTGGGTAAGGAATGGGCGGTAAAGCGTCTTTTGTGTCAGGACGATAATGGTATTCATGAGGCTGTTATGATGAGGGAACTGGATTTCCAGACGCTGCCCAGAATTGTAGATTTCATTAAAGAAGAGGATGGTCTCTACATTGTAATGGACTATCTGAAAGGGAAAAGCCTGGGAGGTCTCCTTTGTTCAGGAAAAAAGTTCAATCAGCAGGAAGTTCTGGAAATTGGAATCAGGCTTGCTGAAACATTGGAATATCTTCATGGAAGAAATCCGCCCGTATTGTATCAGGATATGAAACCGGACAATATATTGCTTACGGATGATGGACAGGTAAAACTTATAGACTTTGGAGTAGCAGCCTGGATGCAGGAGTCATATAGTTCCAAAATTCATGGAGGAACCAGAGGGTATGCAGCGCCGGAGCAATATGGCGGGGTATGTGATCAGACTACAGATATTTACGGGCTGGGAAGGACACTGAAAATACTTTCCGGGGGACAGGGTGCCCGTGGTTTCCGCCGCATAATCCGCAGGTGTACCAGAAAGAGAAAAGAGCAAAGATATCAAAGCGCCGAAAAAGTTCATGAATGTCTGGAAAAGATTTATGAAAATAAGCGACAGAATCAAAGGATGATCGTTTGGCTTCTGGGAGGGCTTGGCGTTCTTCTGGCGGCAGGGATGGTATTTATGCTTATAGATGAAACAAAACAGCACAGGTACTATACAATTATGAAAGAGGCAGCGACAGCTATAGAGAATACGGAATCATCTGAAAAGATAGTTGAATTATATAAATCTGCAATTGAGCTTAATCCCGAAAAAGAAGATCCTTATCTAAAATTTTTGGATATCTGTCTGGTAACCGGACAAACTCAGGTGGCTGCGGATTGGTTAGAGTATATGTGGGAAATCTGTCCTTCGGAAACTTTTAATCACACAAAGACGAAAGAAAAGCTGGCAATTCTATATTTCTGTGGCAATTCCTTAGATCCTGATTTCAATAGGAATTCTGATAAGGCATGCCGAATTTTTCAAGAACTTTCAATTCCCAGTCAGAACGCAGGTAAAAATCAGGACAAACAAAATGGATGGAAACAATTGTACGAACTGGCTCGAAGTCTGGAAGAGTTCGGAAGTGAAATCAACTGGAAGAAGGTTAGAGAAGCTCTTGAATTTTTGAAGAACTATGGTGGACGGATGTTTGAAAAACAATACTCTGAATATGCCTGCGAATTGTATCTGGTCTGCGGAAATATATATCTGACCGAAGCGGCCTATCTGGAAGATGGGGAGGTTAACCCCTATAAAGAAGCAATCCAGTGCTATGAAAAGGTAAAAGAATTTGCAGAACTGTCAGATACGAATATGGGTTTGAAACAGGAAGTGCTTGAGCGGCTTGCATCCGCCTGCTATCTTACCGGAGTTCTTGAATTACGGGTTGATATCCGGGAAGTAAATACGGATAAACAAGAGGAAAGCCAGCGAATACTGGAGAAGAGTATTATATATGGAAATCAATTACTGAAAATCACTGGAAATAAGGAATTGAAGCACCGCATTCTTCTAAGAGAGGCTTCAGCCAGGAGGTTTCAAGGGAAAAAGGAAGATGCACGTCAGTGCTATGAATTCTTATACAAAGAATATCCGGAACATATTGACGGACTATGTGCATATGTAGAATTCCTTCTGGAAAATCAGGAAGAGGGATATGCTCGTGAAATTATGGAAAATGCTGCCGTATTACCGGAAACTGAAAAAAATAAAAATTATCAAATTCTAAAAGAAAGGTTGGAGATGTTGAAATGAAATATAAAAATGTATGTTGTATGCTGAGTGCGATGCTTGTGTTTTACCCCCAGTGTATTCAGGCTGAAACGCAGCCGGAGTATGCCAGTGAGGCACAGGCTGCGGAGGAAAATTATTTGAAGCATTCGGCGGTAATTAGAGAAAGCCAGGAAGAAATTGAACAGGAAGAAAGTGTACAGCACGAAAGCGTACAGGAGGAAAACCCGCAGGAAGAAGAAAATGGGGAGATGAGAAGTCCGGAGGATAATCAGAATACAGAACAGACAGATGTAGAAGAGCAAACCGAGTGTTTAGAAGATACAGACTACATTGGCAGTGAAGATGACATTACTGGGGAGAATCTGGAGGGGGAGCAGGAGCAAGTGGAAACAGAACCAGATGAAGAGCCGGAGAGTGAGCGGGAAGGCACTGAAAATGAGGATAGGGAGTATACCAAAATTACAGACGAGCTTTCTATGATGGACACGGAGGACGAGAAAGGAGCCATGAAAAATATCCCGGATGTGCCGGAAGAAGAAAGGAATATAGAGCATGAAGATGAAAAAAGAATTATTCCGGGAAAAGACACACAACGTATTCCTGTGCGTCTAAAAGAGACACAGGAGAAAGAATACAGAGAAGAAATAGAACCTGTAAGTTTGAAATTGCAGTCTAACCCGCATCCCAGAGTAGTTCTTCAAAATATCAGGCAATTATCAGCTAATTCCGGCAAAGTGAAACCATTTATAATCGTAGAAAATCCATCTTCTGATACTGAGTGTCTGGAGGTGACATTAGAAAGTAAATCCAGGGGCATTTTACCTCAACAGGTCAATATTCAGAAAATTGATGGGAAAACCCACTACACGCTCCCTGAAATAGATGATGATGATCAATATGTTTTGCGAATTAAAAGTTTTGATTCGGATGCGGTATATGAAGAAGCAGTTGTATTTTCTGTAAATCAAGCCGGAACACATTTTTTATATGAAAAGGAAAAGGCTGATGTGTATCTAAATGATGGTTTTACTCCATGTATCCGACTGATAAATGTAGATACTACGGAGGTGGTGTCATGTCTGGTAAATGGAAGAGAGGTGAGTTACCTTAAGCAAGATGACCAGATCACTATATCTGAAGAATGTTTAAAGGAAGGTAAAAACCAGATTATTGTAGCGGTAAGAGACCAGGCAGGGAATGTTTCTTTGATGGAGCCCTGGGAATTTATGATTGCCCATCCGAATCAGAAAATAAAAGAAGAAAGCGCAGCTTTTGCAAAAAAAAGTGAAAATTGCTGGAATCGTATGATATATGATTTTATAAAAAGGATAGGACAGCTTCTTAAGAGTATGCCTTTTTCAGGACGATAATTTGTTGAAGATGAGAAGGGGGTGTGTTATACTGGTACAGCGTGAGAAACGTTATATCAGAAGATGGTTATACACAATAAGGGGAGATCAATATGTCCGATGTTATACTTTTTGACTTAGATGGAACACTGACAGACTCTGGACCGGGAATTATAAAATGTGTGCAGTATGCATTGAATTATATGGGAAAGCCTGAAGGGAATCCCGATAATCTGCGTTGCTTCGTTGGCCCTCCGCTCCATGAGCAATTTATGGAATATAGTGATTTCACAAGTGAAGAGGCTGACACAGCTGTAGAGCAGTATCGGGAACGTTATGCTTCTATCGGCATCTATGAAAACAAAATATATGAAAAAATTCCGGAACTTCTTCAATTATTGAAGGAACACGGTAAAATACTAGGTGTTGCTTCATCAAAACCGACAGTCTTTGTGGAAGAGATCCTTTTGAATTCGAATCTCAGAAAATATTTTGACGTGGTTGTGGGGAGTGAATTAGACGGAACAAGGACCTCTAAAGATGAGGTGATAGAAGAGGCATTGAAACAGTTGGGAGTGGTCACTCACCGGGAACAGGTCCTGATGGTAGGTGACAGGCTTTATGATGTGGAAGGCGCAAAAAGCTGTGGGCTCCTATGTATAGGGGCTGCTTATGGCTATGGCGGAAGGGAAGAACTGGAAAAATCCGGAGCCGTGTTTATTGCAGATACCGTGGAGGAGCTAAAGATATTGGCACAGGAGGACGAAGGTGAATCAGAAAAGATTGCTTACCATAAGACACACCATATGCAGCGAAAAAAAAGGCAGAAAAAAACACAGTATAAACATCAGGTTCCGGGAAACAGGCGGCCGTCCGTAAGGCCTGAGGTTGTGGGAAAGATGCTGTGGGAAATCATATCTCCGATGCTGATTCACTTCGGGTGCATGTTAATCATAAGTCTGCTGGGAGTCATGACAGCAGGGGCACTTAGCCACGGAACGGGAGCGGATTACATCCAGGTAGTGCATAAATTCCCATGGCTGACAAGTGTATTTTCCGCATTGACTGCGGTTGCTGTCATCCTCCTGCTCTACCGATATTATCTGCTGGATAAAGAACGGTTTCAGATTAAAGTTATAAAATGGAACTGGTTAGAAGGGATTTCCTGTGCCGCCGCTGCGATTGGTCTGGGATTAATCTGTAATAAATTAATAACCGCCAGCGGTATTCGCGAGATTTTTCTACGATATATGGAGATTTCCGAAAATTCATATGAAAATCAAAGCTGGATTCTGCTTGTAATCTGTATTGGGGTATTGGCTTCGGCAGGAGAAGAACTGGTCTTTCGCGGGCTCATTTACCTGAGAGCAAAATCGTACTTCGGTCTGGGATGGGCTGTGGGAATATCTTCAGCTTTGTTCGGATTCTATCATGGGAATACAATACAGTTTCTTTATACGGTTGCACTGGGCATTCTGTTTGCCATTCTGTATGAAAAGACAGGAACTTTACTTGCACCGATTACAGCTCATATAGCTGTTAATATCTTTAGTGTATCCTATGATTATATTGTGGATTTTCTTATAAAAAGAATTCGCTTTGGAGAACAACTGTTAATGGTTTTTGTAATTCTGGCTGCCGCCGCTGCTTTCTATTACCTGTTTGCCTGGAAGGCCTCTTGGAATATGAAAGGTAAAGATCCGGAGAAAAAGCTGAAAAATGACTAGAATCTGCTTGAAACAGACTTTTTTCTATGTTATACTTAAAAAGTCGTGAAAAAACACGCATGTGGATTCCAAAGAAGGTGCCTGGTAGGAAAATCAGGTTCTAAGGACCTAAAACATGCGGAAGAAAACAACCAAAAGGAGAAAAACAATGAGTGTTATTTCAATGAAGCAGTTACTTGAAGCAGGTGTTCATTTTGGACATCAGACAAGAAGATGGAACCCTAAGATGGCTCCTTATATCTACACAGAGCGTAATGGAATCTATATTATCGATCTTCAGAAATCTGTTGGTATGGTAGATGATGCTTATAAGGCAGTTGCAGATATCACTGCTGATGGCGGATCCATTCTGTTTGTAGGAACGAAAAAGCAGGCGCAGGATGCAATTCAGATAGAGGCTGAGCGCTGCGGAATGTTCTATGTTAATGAAAGATGGCTGGGTGGTATGCTGACCAACTTTAAAACAATCCAAAGCAGAATTGAAAGATTAAAAGAAATTGAGACGATGGAAGAGGACGGTACATTTGACGTTCTTCCTAAAAAAGAAGTTATAGAATTAAGAAAAGAGCTGTCCAAGCTGCAGAAAAATCTGGGTGGAATCAAAGAAATGAAGAGAGTGCCGGATGCAATCTTTATTGTAGATCCCAAGAAAGAAAGAATCTGTGTGCAGGAAGCTCATACATTAGGGATTCCGCTGATTGGAATCTGTGATACAAACTGTGATCCGGAAGAACTGGATTATGTAATTCCTGGTAATGACGATGCAATCCGTGCAGTAAAACTGATTGTTTCCAAGATGGCAGATGCTGTTATCGAAGCAAAACAAGGTGAGACTGGGGCAGAAGAAGCTTATGCAGAGGAAGTTGCTGAAGGTACAGAAGAAGCGTCAGAAGAATAATTTCTGAAAAAAGTTGGCATTTGCTGAAAGCGGTGGATGTCAACTAATGTAATAACTTTTGACACTTACATTATAGTATACGGAGGGATATTTGAAAATGGCTGTTACAGCAGGAATGGTTAAAGAGTTAAGAGAAATGACCGGCGCCGGCATGATGGATTGTAAGAAAGCACTTACAGCTACAGAAGGCGATATGGATAAAGCAGTTGAATTTTTGAGAGAGAAGGGTCTTGCTACCGCTCAGAAGAAGGCTGGAAGAATTGCAGCTGAGGGAATTGTAAAAGTGGCAGTTTCCGAAGATGGAAAGAAGGCAGTTGCTGTAGAAGTAAATGCAGAGACAGATTTTGTGGCTAAGAATGAAAAATTCCAGGAGTATGTTGCTCAGGTTGCCGAGCAGGCCATGGATACAAAATCTGCAGATATAGAAGCTTTTCTTGCAGAACCCTGGAAATATGATACAAGTGAAACTGTTGCGGAAGAATTGGCTCATAAGATTGCTATGATTGGCGAGAACATGAATATCCGTCGTTTTGCTCAGATTTCTGAGGAGAATGGATTTGTTGCCTCCTACACACATATGGGTGGTAAAATTGGTGTTCTTGTTGATGTTGAGACAGATGTGATTAATGATGATATTAAAGAGATGGCTAAGAATGTAGCTATGCAGGCTGCAGCGCTGAAACCTCTTTATACAAATGAAAGTGAAGTAGATCAGGATTATATCGAACGTGAAAAAGAAATTCTGACTGTTCAGGCTAAGAACGAGAAACCAGATGCTAACGATAAGATTATCAGCGGTATGGTTATGGGACGTATTAAGAAAGAACTGAAAGAAATCTGCCTGATGGATCAGATTTATGTAAAAGCTGAAGACGGAAAACAGTCTGTAGGCAAATATATCGAAGAAGTCGCAAAGGCAAATAGTGCTAAGATTTCTGTTAAGAGCTTTGTACGTTATGAAACCGGCGAAGGCATTGAAAAGAAAGATGAAGATTTTGCGGCTGAAGTTGCAAAGCAGATGGGACAGTAAACGCTTCTGGACAACACAAAAAATTGTAATAATGAACCCCTTGGAAATGCTGAAGTTACAGCACTTCAAGGGGGTTTTTGTGTTCAAAAAGCAGTTATCGTATCTTATCGTAAACTAAGTTGTAATTTGTGAATTTTTCTGCAAACGTTGACTCGGTGCTATGAAACGAGTATAATATAGGTAGAATACTACTATCTAATAAACGCAAGGAGGTTTTGTTATGAATATACGTCCATCCGCAGCAATCCGCCAGAATTACAACGAGATTGCCGATATGTGCAGAAAGACCGCAGAGCCAGTTTTCCTTACCAAAAACGGCGAGGGGGATTTAGTTGTTATGGATATTGAAACTTTCAATCGCAGGGAAAAGATGTTAAAGCTCCGTGAGGAACTCTTAGCGGTTGAGGAAGATAGAATGGCAGGCAGGGTCGGCTGTACGCTTGATGAACTGGACGCTTACCTTGATGATGTGATTGCAGAGGTGTAGCATATGGCAGAGAACAAGAAATACAAAGTCATTGTTTCCGACAGGGCGAAAAGAATGTTGGGAACACACATCCGATTTATGGCACAGGTCAATAAAGAAGCAGCGGCGGCAAAAAAGAAAGAGATTATGGCCGCTATACGTTCCCTTTGCCAGATGCCGCAGCGTTTTCCGTTTTTTGAGGAATTGTATATTACACCGAACAAATATCACAAAATGTTTATTGAGAAGTGGTATCTTGTCCTCTGCCAAATCCAAGACGACACCGTGTATGTCGATTATATTTTAGATTGCCGCAAAGATTACAGTTGGCTCATCAGATAACAATAAAATAAATTTAGAAATCGTCACTTACAATCGGGTGGCGATTTTTTTATGCTTAAAAAGACAATTTAATAGTGCATTGTATGAGCGGTCAATCTTCAGTGCAAATAAAGATAAAATAAAACAATTACCCAATTTTAATTAAAATAACAGGAGATCATTTATGATGACAATTACAGTGTTAGGTGCAAAAAGCGAAGAAGAAAGCGAGGAAGTGAACTGGCGGGCAAGACGGAAATGCCAGTTATTATCTGTAACTATACAGATATGATGAAGCAACAATTATAATGGTGGATTCCGTGCGCCCGTAAGACGTATAAGTTGGGCACTCATGCGACGCGGGTCATTATAGATATTGCAGTGAGAATGCAATAGGTAAAAATATCAAGTCCAGAAATGAGAGAAAAGTATGGGCTATCACGCAGCATGCGTAATTTGGTTCAATTTGAAAATATATAATTGTTAAGTTTGAGGGTACATGGTATGATAGTAGTGTGTTATTTTTTATATACTTACTCGGTGTGGTAACTTAACAATAATATATATAGGAAATAACAGCTACTAAAAGAGAAAAAATTTTAGAATTAAGAAAAGATAGCAATAAACAGGTACCTAGGCTAGTCATCACGCTAACAATTTGGAGGAATTAGATGCATAGCAGAACAATTAAATGTTTTATATCTGTTGCGGAATCATTAAATTTTACTAAAGCTGCTCATGAAAATTTCGTTACTCAGACTACAATTAGCAGACAAATAGCCTCTTTAGAAGAAGAGTTAGGTTTTTCATTGTTTGAAAGAAATACAGTTAAAGTAGTTTTAACACCAGCAGGCCGGTCGCTTTACTGTGACTTAAAAAGGATTGTAAAGGAATGCGATGCAGTTATAAGTAAAGCAAAAGAAATAAGTACAAATATAAAGGGGACATTAAAATTGGGTTATTCTACAGATTTGGGCCCGAAGTGTATTCTTGATATAATTCCAATTTTTCAGGATTTAAATAATAATGTTAAAATCACTTTAAATCAGGAAACGCCAATTAATCTAATTAGTCAATTGCAAAATGGTTCATATGATATTATTGCAATATTGACACCGGAATTACATAATTATAAAGACATTGTTTCTGTTCCGGCTTGCAGATATAATATCTTATTGGCAATGAGTAAAAATCACCCGCTAGCAACAAGAAGTGAAATTCCTTCAAAAGATTTGAGAAATTATAAGATATGCACAGCATCAAAAAGGGATGCGCCGGGTATGTATGAATATGCCTTAGAGGCTTTCAGAAAGGATGGCTATGAGCCTGCTTTATTGGAAACAGATACTTATGAATCTCAGAAATTAATGGCAATATTAGGAGAAGGAATTGCTTTTTATCCGGATACTGGTGAAATTTCGGAGAAAGATCATAGACTGTCGTATGCTCATTTAACGGAAACTCATCATTCCTATAGCATCGATTATGCTTGGCTACAAGACAACAAAAATATTTACATTAAAAAATTTATTGATACAGTTGATGCTTTCAACGATAGATAAAAAATGGTTGTTATGCAATGCTATTAAGAAAGTAGAGTAGATATGTCATTGTTTGAAACAGAGTATGTTTTGATAACATGCTTTGTTTTTTTATACGGTAATTTATGAATAAATTCACATTTGATACCTGTATGCTTATACGTTTAGCGTGTAAGTCTAAGACGATATTTGCGTTTCCTATTTGGCTTCAAAGATAATAAAATATACTTATGATTAATAAGTTCAAAAGAACTTGTTTTTAATTTTAGGAGGTTAAATATGCTATCATTAAAAGAAAATTTTCTAGAAACTATTTATAATGGGAAACCAGAGTATTTTGTTAATGAATGGGAACCTTTCGGACTGGTATTCGATCCTTTAATGGCGATGACTATGAATGCGGTTCCGAATCAGTCGATTGTGGATGGATGGGGAGTAACTCAGTATTGGGGACCTGATGAAGCAAGTCCAATGCCAATTACGACTACGGAATTAAAAGCCATCAAGGATGTTACCAAATGGAAAGAAGATATTAAAACTCCAGACATTAAAAATGGAAATCTCGACTGGATGGCAGCTGTTGCCACAAAGTGAAGAAATTCATGCTCAGGGGAAACTTACTATGTCATTAATGGCTACAGGTTTGTTTGAACAGTCCCATTATTTAATGGGTTTTGAAGATACATTATGTAACGTATTAATGGAACCAGAATCAATGGCAGAATTATTAGATTACATTCTTGATTATAAATTGCATTATGCCAAATTACTAATTGAGAATCTTCATCCGGATGTAATCTTATGGCATGATGACTGGGGTTCAAAAAGAAGTTTATTTATGAGTGCTGAAACATGGAGAGAATTATTTAAACCACGTTATAAAAAAATTTTTAGTTATATTAAAGAAAATGGAATTATCATTATGCACCATGCTGACTGCTACTGCGAACCATTGATTAACGACATGATAGATATCGGTATAGATGTATGGCAGGGCCCGATTCCTGAAAATGATATTCCTAAATTACAAAAAATCACGAATGGTAAATTAACTTATATGGGTGGTATTGATGCATCTATCGTTGATGTATCTGATTGGTCAGAAGATGTTATTAGAAAAGAGGTTCGGAGAGCAGTACATGAATATACACCTGGAGGGAATTTTATTCCATGTCTTACATATGGTGGTTATAATGGTCTCATAAATTAAGACACTTTCCCAGACAGATTTTAATGAATCTGATATACTAAAATCAGTATGAAAGAAAGGATTCATTGCTATGTCCAGACAAAGAAGAAACTTTAGTGCCAAATTTAAATCAGACCTTGTGATTGAGTTACTTAAGGGAGAGAAAGAT
This sequence comes from Novisyntrophococcus fermenticellae, assembly GCF_018866245.1. Classification (GTDB taxonomy): domain Bacteria; phylum Bacillota; class Clostridia; order Lachnospirales; family Lachnospiraceae; genus Novisyntrophococcus; species Novisyntrophococcus fermenticellae. The sequence continues at coordinate 1,933,879 of NZ_CP076458.1, read as the reverse complement.
CTCAATACCCTTGCAACTGAAAATAATATTCAACCCAACTTACTCCGTAACTGGAAGAAAGAATTCCTAAACAACGCTTCTGCAGCATTTGACGACAAGCGAGAGGAAAACCTCAAAGATAAGCTTGCAGAAGAACGCAAAGAGAAGTCGGAGTATGCCAAAAAGGTTGGTCAGTTAACCATGCAGGTTGACTGGCTCAAAAAAAAATCTGAAGAAATTTGTGGACCTGACTACGAGAGTAAGTTTAGTCCAAAACCTTTTGACGACTAAAGAATTACCTGCTTCTGTCGGGGCAAAGCTCCTGGATATCAACCGCACCAGCATTTATTACAAAGGAACGCCTGTATCAGAGGAAGAACTGGCTTGTAAAGAGATCATTGATCACCTTCACACAGATAATCCGACCTGGGGTGCCAGGCAGATGTCAGCACAGTTGAAGCTTCGTGGTTATCATGTTGGTCGCCGGAAAGCACGCCGCTACATGAGCGAAATGGACATTCATCCAATCTACCCAAAGATGAACCTTTCGAAGCGGATGCAGCAAGCTAAGGTATTCCCTTATCTTCTCCGCAATGCTGTCATAGACAAGCCTAATCAGGCTTGGTCGATTGACATTACATATATTCCCATCCGGCATGGATTTTTGTACCTGACTGCTGTAATCGACTGGTACAGCCGCTGTATTGTCGGCTGGGAAGTCGATGATACACTTGATACCCGAATGGTTGTCAATGCCTTGAAAAAGGCTTTTAAGGTTGCAAAGCCACAAATTTTAAATTCCGATCAAGGATGTCAGTTTACAAGTCAACAATATATTGAATTCTTAAAGAAAAATGGAATTCGCCAAAGCATGGATGGGAAAAGCCGTTGGGCTGACAACATCATGATTGAACGCTGGTTTCGTAGCTTCAAATATGAAGAAGCGTACCTTACACAATATAACAATATCAAAGAAGCCAGAGCCGCTATCGGACGATATATTTTCACTTATAATTTTGAAAGATGTCATTCTGCCCTTGACTATCAAAAACCGGCTGAATGCTACTACCCGGCAATGCTACTGCCCTATGTAGCTTGATGCATATATGGATCTGGGGGGTGTTCCACTGCCTTCCCCATACTCCTTGTCACTTATCCACCATATCAGTTCATTATAAAAATCTTAGATTTTTGTCTTGACAACTGAGCCACTATAGGTGAAGGAAGTCTATATCCGGAAGTGAATAGCATTATTATGGATGAAATCAGAAATCTTAATAAAGAATATTTTAATGCTAAGTAAATAAAATGGAGATATGTTCACTAAAATGGCTCCGATGATTAATGAAGCGATAAATATGGATGTGGATTTTACAAAAAATAAAATTATAAAATAGGAAAGTGGTTGTCATGAAAAAATTGAAGTATCCTCACTTATTTGAGCCTATTACATTAGGCAAAACATTATTTCGAAATCGTATATTTGGCTCACCGCTTGGTGGCATGAACCTATATGAAGGTAAATTTCCCGGAACAGAATCGCATGCTTTCTATGCCCGCAAGGCAAAAGGCGGCGCAGCTTCTGTGGCAATTGGAGAGTGTGTGGTTGATTCCGCACATGGCCGGGGAGGCCCGGTGCATACTGCAATTGATGATATTCGTGCAATTAGTTATCTGTCCAAACTGGCAGAAAATATTAACCGTTACGGAGCAGTTCCTGTTGCTGAGCTCGCGCACGCAGGTATGTATTCAGAAGCTTCTCATGCTGCGGGGAACCCTCTCTATGGTCCTGTCAGCATGACTGTTAAAGGGGCAGTTGCATCGGCAGGCGTGTCCCAGGTAGAAGAAATTCCTGCTGAAGTGATCGAACAAACGATTGAAGCTTATGCAAATTCCGCACTGACTGCAAAAAATTGTGGATTTGGTATGGTTATGATTCATGGAGGTCACGGCTGGCTGATGTCTCAGTTTATCTCTCCATATACCAATACCCGTACAGATGAATGGGGCGGAAGCAGCAGGGAGAACCGTATGCGGCTTCCACTGGCTGTTATAGAACGTATCCGTCAGAAATGTGGTGCGGATTTTCCTATTGAATTTCGAATGAGCGGGGATGAGTGTAATCCGGCTGGATATGGCATTGAGGAAGGGATTGAAATCGCAAAAATGCTGGACGGAAAAGTTGATTTAATCCATGTATCTACGGGGGTTCACGAATGTTATTCTTCCTTTACAAAGACATCTCCCGGTCTATTTGACGAGGATGGATGTAATGCACATTATGCAGCAGAGATTAAGAAACATGTTAAGACTCCGGTGGCAACCGTTGGTGCGTTCAGTGATCCGGCGCAGATGGAAGAACTGATTGCTTCAGGCAAAGTTGACATAATTGAGATTGCCCGTGGGCTAATGGCTGATCCAGATTTGCCGAACAAGGCAAGACGTGGCCGTGATGAAGATATTCGTCAGTGTATACGTTGCTTAGAGTGCTTTTCCAGTCTTCTAAACAAGTTTCAGTTCTGTTGTGCCATTAATCCGGAAATTAGCAATGAGCTGGATGGCGATGTGTTGAAGCCAGCAGAAGTTAAAAAGAAAATTTTAATTGCAGGCGGTGGAATTGCTGGAATGGAAGCTGCATTGGCTGCCATTAAATGCGGACATGAAGTTGTGCTCTGTGAAAAATCCGGGAATCTGGGCGGCGTTCTAAAGGTCGAGGAAAAAGTACCATTTAAGCAGAAACTGGATCGCTATTTGAACCAGCAGGCCAGACTGGTTATGGAGTCAGGTGCCGATGTACGTCTGGATACAGAAGTAACTCCTGAACTGGCAGAAGAAATTGCACCGGATGTAATTATTGCGGCAATGGGTGCACGACCTGTAATCCCTCCGATTCCGGGTATTGACGGGAGTAATGTAATTGGTGCAGAAGAGGCCTATCTTGACACAGAAAAGGTTGGCAAGAAGGTTGTTATGCTGGGTGGTGGCCTTGTGGGTATTGAACTGGGACTATATCTTGCACGTTTGGGACGAGAGGTAACAGTTGTTGAAATGATGCCCCAACCGAATCTTGGGGGAAATACTTGCCACGGTATTGCGTTAGATCAGGAAATAGAAAAGAGAAATCTGAAACTTATTCTTTCTACGAAAGCACTGGAAGTTACAGATAAAGGTGTTTGGACGGAAAATATGAATTCCAGGACATTTTATGAGGCCGATACTGTTATTTATGCAACGGGCATGCGTCCGCTGCGTGAAGAGGCAGCTGCACTGCGGGAATGTTCACCGGAGTTTTACCAGATTGGTGACTGTGTCACACCAAAGAATATCCATCAGGCAACAAAAACGGCATATTATATTGTCAGCAGCCTGGGAAAATTTTAAATAAAAAATAATAATATAAAACAAAAAAATATGGAGGTATATCATGATTACAGAATTATACGATATGAAATTTAAACACAGCCCTTATGTACCATTTGACCCAAGTGTAACGCCATTATATTCAAATTATGTTTCACATGCAGGTTTAGGTGGTTTGCAGCCATTTGTTTACACTGATTGGAGAGACGAAGAAATGTCCTGGCATGAAAATTGCTATATTCATGCGGGTCTTAATCCAATGCCTATGGTTTGGCTTAAGGGGAAAGAAGCTTTGAAATTTTTGAGTGACACTTGTACCAATGGATTTGAAAAATTTCCAATCGGCCGGATTAAACATGGGATTATAACAAACACATTTGGGGAACTAATGTCAGACGGTATCATATACCGTTTAGATGAAGATGAATTTTTAACAACATGTATGAATTCGGATATATTATTTAAGTTACAAAAAAGTAATTATGACCTGGAATACAAAGATACGACCGGAGAGCATTGTGTCTATCAGCTGGGTGGTCCAAAATCCTTAGATATTCTTGAAGCTGTTACAGGTGAGAACCTTCGTGATATTAAATTCCTCCAACACAGGATGAGCAAAATTAATGATATGGATGTAAGAATTCTGCGTATTGGTATGGCTGGTTCACTGGCATATGAAGTACATGGAGAATATAAAAATAGCATATCAATTTATAATGCGATTGTAGAAGCAGGAAAACCTATGGGCATTACCAGACTGGGGCGCCATGCATATTGGAATACACACACAGAAAATGGCTTTCCACAGAATACAATTCATTTTTTTGGAGCCATTGAACATGATAAAGAGTACTTCGAGTATTTAAAAGGATCGCCTGCTGCTGCTATGCTTTGTGGATCACTGGCATCCCTGACAGGAAGCTGTGGCAATAACTATGAAGAACGATTCGTTAACCCTTTTGAACTGGGTTGGGATAAAGCAGTTAATTTTGATCATGATTTTCCAGGTAAGGAAGCTCTTATGAAATTAAAAGATAATCATCGGGTGATGGTAACATTGGAATGGAATGTGGATGACATTCTGGATATTGTGAGGTCAGGTTTTGAAGATGGTGTGCCATATGCCCCTATGGACGGTCCTGAGGATATGCTGGAAAATGGGAAATGGGAGTACAGAGCAGATAAGGTTATGTCAGGAGATAAATATGTAGGTATTAGTACGGGAAGAATCCATAGCTGGTTCTATCGTAAAATGATATCGTTATGTGTAATAGATCCCGCATATAGCGAACTTGGTACAGAACTTACAATCATATGGGGAAACCAGGACCAGAGGCAGAAAGAAATCAGAGCAAAAGTTGCACGGTATCCATATATGAATGGAGAGCGTAATGAAAATGTAGATGTAACTAAAAAATAAAATTAATAAATGTAAAAATTATAATGATGCTGCAGACGAAAAGAAGCTTTGAAAGCTTTAAGGAGGGCGATACATTATGAGTAATAATGAAAAAAAGAAATCAGCATTAATTGTAATGGCAATGACATTTTTGGTTTTATTTATTGGAAATTATGGTCAGTTTCAGTTTGCAGCATTACCAATGGACATATTTTTAAAGCTAGGTTTGACTGCAGATACACAATTCACAAGTCTCATGACAGCACCTATGATTGCAGCGATATTATTGGGGATTTTATCTGGAGCCCTAGCAGATCGATTTGGTATTAAACTTGTAGTAGGAGTTGCAAATATAGTTACAGTTGTAGGAATGATAATCAGACCATTAGCACATATTTTTGGATTGATGTTTATTGGAATGATATTAATGGGAGTAGGATGTGCAGCAACTTCATCTAATCTTTCAAAGATACTTGCATCAGTTGTTTCAGTAGATAAAGTAAGTAAATACATGGGTATAGTATTGTTAGGCTCCACCCTTTCTATGGCAGTGTGTTTTTCTACTTCAAGCCTATTTCCTTCATTAGATGCTGCTTTATGGACAATAGCAGCAGTCAGTGTGTTGATATCAATACTGTGGTTTATATTGGTTAGAAAAAAAGATTTTCAAAATAATGATTTGCCAGAGATAGAAAAGGTAAAGATGTCAGTTTCATTTAAAAAAGCATTTAAAAGTAAAAATGTCTGGTTCATGGGACTGGTATTGGCTTTTGTATTAGCAGCTAACATAATAAATCAATCATTTTTGGTTCTTGCATTAACAGGTAGAGGTTACTCAACTGCTATGGCTGGATATATCAATACAATTATGACCATAGGAAGTATTGTTGGTACTCTTACAGGTCCAATTATAGTATTTAAATTGAAATCGCAAAAGCCCGCACTGGTTTTTATGGGAATCGTGGCAATAATAGGTGTAGCCTTTGCCTGGCAATTAACTACGGTTGCAATGTGCATAGTATTGTTTTTAGAAGGGTATTGTTTAAGTGCAATCATTACTATAACAATGATATATCCTGTTGCATTAAAAGAAATCGGTCCAATATATGCTGGATCAGCTGGGGGAATGGCATCCACAATACAGCTTTTGGGAGCTGTTTGTCTTCCTACATATGTAATTGTTCCTGTTGCAAACCTATTAGGGTCAATCGGATATTCGTATTACTTTTATCTTGGCGCGGTAAGCATGCTTATTGCAATATTTTTTATGATCCTGTTACCTGATATGAATAAGTTAATGAAAGCAGAATAACAAATTAGATATAAACAAAAGCAAAGTCGTATTAAAGTCTTTGCTTTTGTTTTATAAAAAATATTTATTACTAAGAAGAGTCTTTGTAAAGGAGGAGATAAATGGAGAAATCAGGAAGTAATATGAATATGCTTAGCGCAACTGACATTAAAGGAATTGATTTAGCGTTAGGAGAATCTGAAGTATTTGTACAAAACGGAATGACACAATCAGATGAATCATATAAGAGAGTGAAAACCTGTTGCAGGGCATGCATTTCAAACTGCGGTGTTATTGTTCACATGAAAAACGGACGTGTAATCAAACTGGAAGGCGATCCCGAGCATCCTATGAGTAAGGGAGCCATGTGTGCAAAAGGACTAGCAGGTATTCAAGCCCTTTATAATCCAAATCGTAATAAATATCCAATGATGCGAGTGGGAAATAAAAAAGAAAATAAATGGAAAAGGATTTCATGGGATGAAGCTGTTGATGTTATTGCGAAAAAACTGATGGAAACCAGAGAAAAGAAATCTATATCGTTTTTTAGGACGGCTATATAGGTTGGAAATTGATAAATTATTGATGGAACATATGAAGTCAATGGAATTTCCGATTGTTTCCAGCGAAACTGAGCTTAGCGAGGGATACAGCATGATTCAAAATTATCTTCGTAACAGTAAAGAGGAATCTTTGACTGATTTGGCTGTAGATTATGCCAAGGTTTTTCTTGGTGCCGGAGCCACAGAAAACTCGGCTGCATATCCCTATGAGTCTGTATATACCAGCTCAAAGAGGATAATGATGCAGGAAGCAAGAGATGAAGTTTTGGATGTCTATAAGTCTAAAAGACTTGTTAAAGATAATAATATAAAGGCTTTACCCGAAGACCATGTATCATTAGAATTAGAATTTATGGCATTTTTATGTGAAGAAGCATTAAGCGCTCTGGATTTAAAGGATTCTTCATTAGTGTTATCCAGTCTGACGGAACAGCGGGATTTTCTTGACCGGCATATGTTAAATTGGATTCACGGTTTTTGTTATGACATAGCAAAATATGCCGATACGGAATTTTATAAGGGGGTCGGGAAAGTAACAAATGCCTTTTTGCATTTAGACAGATCGAACCTTGATTACGTAATGTCTTATTATGGATTAAGTTAAGCTTAAATATAGTAAAGATAGGAGGGTCAATTATTGAGTTACTATGTAAGTTTGGAAAAGATGGATAGAATTATCAATGAATTAAAAAAAGATTATAAAATATATGCCCCCAAACGTTTTGCAAACCGGGGATGGAAATCAGATAATGACTTGATACGATATTCTGAGATTAACTCGGTAGAAGAAATCGTTTATAATCAAAAATCTGACTTTTCACCAAAAGAAGTTTTTTATCCAATTGTTCAAACACTTTTATATTTTAAAGAGGATCAATGTATAGAAAATGCTTTGAGTGACGATAAAGATATAATCATCTTCGCCCGTCCGTGTGATATTAATGGTATTAAGAGACTGGATACTATTTTTTTAAAAAACGGTCAGAAGGAAGATAACTATTATAAACGCTTACGCAAAAAACTGAAGATTTTTATGATTGAATGCAGGGAAGGCTGGGATAGCTGTTTTTGTGTTTCCATGGGTTCAAACAAAACAGACAGCTATGATGCAGGGGTGAGATTTAATAATGACTGTTTATTAGTAGAAGTGAAGGATAGTAAATTTGAAAAATATTTTGATGGAAACCCTAAAGAAGAATTTGTACCTGTGTTTGTTGAAAAAAATTTAAAAAAGGTTAATTTACCGAATATCAGCAGCCAGAAGTTGTTGAAAGCAGCATATGACATAAAATTATGGAAAAGTATTGATGAGAAGTGCATCAGTTGCGGTGGCTGTAATACAGTATGCATTACCTGCAGCTGTTTTGACACTACTGACATCATATATAATGAAACAAGCCCGGACGGTGAAAGAAGAAGGATATGGTCCTCGTGTATGCTGGAGGACTTCTCCACCATGGCCGGCGGGCATAGTGTAAGAAAAACAGCTGGTGAACGAATGCGGTTTAAAATCTTACATAAGGTATATGATTATAACTTGCGTTTTGGTGGAGAAGAACATATGTGTGTAGGATGTGGGCGTTGCGATAATAGATGCCCTCAAGAAATTTCATTTTCTGATTCGATTAATTTTTTAAGTGAAGAATTAGAAAAAGTAAAGGGGGTGGATAGATAATGGAAAATATAATGCTGCCAGCACCGCATAAAATTTTGAAAATTATCCAGGAAACGAATGCTGAATATACTTTTAGGGTTGAATGTAATACCGAAACAAAGCATGGGCAATTTTTTCAACTTTCAATACCAAAAGTAGGAGAAGCTCCGATATCTGTGAGTGGTAAGGGAAATAGATGGGTGGAGTTTACTATTCGAAAAATTGGAAAGCTTACTCAAGGGATATTTGGACTCAAACAAGATGATACATTATTTATGAGGGGGCCTTTTGGGAATTCGTATCCCATGGAAAAACTCAAGGACAAGGACTTAGTGGTTATTGCTGGCGGAACCGGTGTAGCCGCTGTTAGAAGCTTACTAAACCATTTCTATTATTATCCTGAAGAAATCAGCTCAGTTAATTTGATTATTGGTTTTAAAGATGGGAATTGTATTTTGTTTGAAGATGATCTCAGAAAATTTAAGCAGGAGTTTAATACTGTCTGTACATTGGATAATGGCAAAGAAGAGGGGTTTGAAATAGGCATGGTTACAGCTCATATCAGTAAAATTCCATTTAAGACATTTAAAGATTACAATGTAGTTATTGTAGGACCACCGATAATGATGAATTTCGCTGCTAAAGAGTGTATTGCTAACGGAGTAGAGGAATCCAAAATTTGGTTATCGTTTGAAAGAAAGATGTCTTGTGCCGTAGGAAAGTGCGGGCACTGTAAAATCAACGAAACATATGTCTGTCTGGAAGGGCCTATTTTTAATTATATAAGAGCTAAGGATATGCTTGATTAATATTATAAGGATTATGTGCAATTTGCGATAGCTGGCGGCCAGAGATGCGTTGCTAATGGTCGGGTATAATAAAGAAATTATGGCGTCAATAGCAAGGGCTAAAGCCGACGCAAAGCGTCCTATTGACACCACAATCCCTTTATTATCAAGGTTAATTAAGCAGACCAATGAGAAGGTCTGCTACGCAGAACATCTATTTTTTAATGGCCGTTCATTACCGCTGTGTGGCCGATTAGCTCCGCAAAAGCGACCGTTTGATGTCGCCATTTGCAGATTATGATTGCAAGAAAGATAATATTATATGAAAAGGAGTAAGGTTAATACCTTAAAAAAATAAAACTATGAAAAAATATAATGAACTTTTTAATCCAATAGTATTAGGAACAACTCAATTTAGAAATAGAATTTTTGCTTCACCGATTGGATTAGTGCATTTCCAAGATAATCTTCATCCAGATGAAAAACTAATAGCGTATTATGAAAGAAAAGCCCAGGGTGGAAGTGCAACAGTCAGTGTTGGCTCAGCTGCAGCAGATAATGGAAGGTCTATTATAGGGCCAACTCTGAGATTAGATGATCCTACAGCTTTGGCACCTCATTATAGACTTTCACAATGCATCAGTAGACATGGTGCCATAGCTGATATAGAACTTATTCATGCCGGTGCAAATGCTTATTATGCTAAACTTGGATTTGGTAATGAAATCTATGGAGCATTTCCATCAATAAATGGACTTGGTATGGAAGTGCCTGGTATGCCAGAAGAAGTAATATTCGATACAATTGAAAAATTCGGTGATGCAGCTCAAATGGCAAAGCATTGTGGATATGGTATGGTTACCATTCATGCTGGACATGGCTGGCTGTTCAATCAATTTCTGGGGCCGGAAAATAATAGAAAAGATCAGTGGGGCGGAAATATGGAAAATAGAGCCCGTTTCGTAAATGCAATTGCATCCAATATTAAGAAAAAATGTGGTCAGGGATTTCCTATTTGTATAAGAATTAGTGGTTCTGAGATGTTTGAAGGTGGTTATGACATCGATTATGGGGTAGAGATTGCAAAACAATTAGATGGTCATTATGACCTGATTAACGTTTCAGTTGGTGCCCATGAAGTACCAAGTGTCTTTACTATAACACATCCTAGTATGTTTTTAGAAGATGGTACAAATGTGAAGTATGCTGAAGCAGTGAAGAAACATATGAGATATTCTAAGGTGGCAGCAGTGGGGGCTATAGCAGAACCGGAAATGATGGAAGAAATTATTGCCAGTGGAAAAGCAGATGTAGTCTATTTATGCCGTCAATTAATAGCGGACCCAGATACGGCGTATAAAGCGCAAATGGGTAAAGCCAAAGAGATAAGAAAATGTATAAGATGTTTTGAATGTTTCTCAGCAGAATTCACAAAAAAAACAACATATTGTGCAATAAATCCTGAAATTGGATTTGAAGTAGAAACAAGATATGTAGATCCTATCGCTAAATATAAGAAAAAAATTCTTGTAGCTGGTGGTGGTGTAGGCGGAATGCAGGCAGCCCTTACAGCGGCTGAAAGGGGACATGAGGTCATTCTTTGTGAAAAAACTGATATACTAGGTGGAGCTCTTCGTTGTGAATTAAAAGTACCGTTTAAACAAAACACACAAAAGTATTTAGATGGTCAAGCTGAAAGAATCAAAGATTCTAATATAGATCTTAGAATGAATACTAAAGTAACACCAGAACTCGCAAAAGAAATCAATGCTGATGTAATTATAGCAGCTTTGGGTGCTAAACCATTAATTCCTAAAATACCTGGAATTGACGGTAAAAATGTATTTGAAGCAGATTATGCATATATGCATGCAGAGAAAGTGGGAGACAATGTAATAGTTCTTGGAGGAGGACTATCAGGTATTGAACTGGCTATTTATCTTGCAGGATTAGGTAAAAAAGTATCAATAATGGAGATGGCAAACAGCTTGAATTTTTCAGGAAACATAATCCATTCCATGGCCATAAAAGGAGAAATTGAACGTTATAATATACAAATTATTACTTCAACAAAAGCAACTGAGATTAATGAAACGGGTGTAATAGGAGAATATGCAGGGAATGAGTTTTCACCAGCATCACTATCCAAAACAATAAAGGAAGGTATGTTAGAGTCAGTGATAACACAAATAAAAGATGGTAACGTTGAAATAGGAGATAAAAAATTGTATAAAGCAGATTCCGTTATTTATGCATTTGGAATGATTCCATTGAGGGATGAAGCTAATGCATTAAGGGAATGTGCACCATTATTTTTAGAACTAGGTGACTGCGTAGAACCTAAAAATATATATGCTGCCAATTCAACAGCTTTTACAATAGCTAGAGATATCGGAAGATACTAATAACATATATTATTAACCCTAGATTATTCATATAGCTAAATCTAACGGTGCAAGAATCGGATTGCAAATATTCGCTGATTAATGAATCTGAAATCCCCGGAAAAGCCTATATTTATGGATGAGCCGGGGATTTGTTATATCAAAAATGCAGGTCCGTACAAGGCAGGGAACAGCATATCCATATGATTGATGATTGAGTTTTTAACTTCCATATGTTACCATGAACGTGTAGCATATATAGTTTGATATTCTTAGAGGATATCTGACCGAAAAAGGGGGGTGTTTTATTGAGAAGAGATTTGGGACCAAAGTCGTATATATATCCAATGCCTGTACTGATTATCGGTACATACAGTGAAGATGGTACGCCGGATGCCATGAATGCAGCCTGGGGCGGAATAAGCGGTAATAATGAAATTTCTATTTATGTCAGCCCATGGCGCAAGACTTTAAAAAATATTCTTATAAGGAAAGCCTTCACAGTGAGCATGGCAGATGCTGAGCATGTGACAGAGGCTGATTATGTGGGGATTGTGTCTGCAAATGATACACCAGACAAGTTTGAAAAATCCGGCTTTCATGCAGTTAAAAGTCAGTTTGTGGATGCTCCGATCATCGAAGAGCTTGCCATGACCCTGGAATGTAAAGAAATAAGCTACGACGAAAACACATGCCGTCTCGTGGGTGACATTGTAAATGTCAGCGTGGATGAATGTATCCTGAATGAGGAGGGGGAAATTGATCCTGTAAAGTTGGACCCGATTACTTTCGATTCTGTTGGAAACCTGTATTTCAGATCAAATGAAGTCGCAGGACATGCTTTTAAGGATGGGAAGAAGATAAAATAGCAATTTTGTAAAGAGAGCCAGCCCCGCAAAAGGAGCTGGCTTTAAACATCAGCGAATATTACCGTTTATGGATTTATTCTTTTCATATAATTTTTGCTTTCAATACGGAAGTGGTGAGAGTCCTGTCTCCTTATTTTAAATGAAAACGACGGGTTTAATCAAGTCTCCTGGTTTTTCATCCATGAGTTTGAATGCATCTTCAATCTTATCGAAACCTCTGAATGTATGCGTGATCAGTTTCGTTGTATCTACTCTGTCGTGCTCCAGCATTTCCAGCATTTTGTGAATCCGTAATGCACCTCCGGGGCAAAAACCGCCGCGAATTGTTTTATTTGCCATTCCAAGACCCCATGAATAGGCAGGCATCGACAATGTGTCTGTGATATCGAAGAAGTTAACGTTGGAAATATAGCCGCCGGGTTTTGTCATGTCTACGGCCTGGCGGAAAGTCTCAGCATTTCCTCCGGCAATGATGACAGAATCAGCGCCTTCTTTTGTTAATTCCAGTACCTGATTCACAATATCGCCATCTTTGTAGCTGATAATATCCGTTGCTCCATATTCTTTTGCGATGGCAACGCAGTTCGGACGGGTTCCGACCGCGATGATCCGGCCTGCGCCTTTTAATTTTGTTCCTGCAACAGCCATCAAACCGACAGGCCCAATGCCGATTACAACAACAGTATCTCCAAAACCTACATTTGCATTTTCAACGCCGTGAAAGCCTGTGGACATCATATCAACAGTCATAATAGCAGCCTCAGGAGCGACCTTCTCAGGAAGCAGTACAAGATTGGCGTCAGCCTGATTTACATGAAAATATTCCGCAAAAGTGCCGTCTTTTGAACCTAAAAACTTAAAACTTGCCATAAGTCCTTCATCATGAGCATTGTACTCACCCTGCGTGTTCAGAGAAAGCCAGTCAGGTGTACAACAAGGCACCACTACGATATCTCCGGATTTAAAATTTTTTACCAGATTTCCGGTTTCAGTAACCTTACCAACAGCTTCATGTCCTAAAATCAGATTGTTCTTTTCACCGGATCCCCCATGAAGAACATGTGTATCAGAAGAGCAGGGTGCCACAACTATAGGTTCTATAATAGCATCTAACGGACCACACACGGGCCTGTCCTTTTCTATCCATCCGGCATTATTGATTGAAAACATTCCATAACCTTTCAATATTGTTACCTCCTTAACAAGATTGTTAAAAAAATATCTTACTTCTACATTATAAGGCTTAAAATAAATTTAGGCAATTCAATTCTGGAGTCATAGTGTACTTTTTTAGATACAATTTCCCTATAAACAATCAATATATATTGATATACAAAAAAACTGCCTCCAGCCAGTTCCTTTGTATAAACAATTTTGCTATAATAAAAATAAAGGATTAAATTTCACAATGATATAGTACAGGAGGATATATGGATTTTGTTATCGAGCATTTATCGAAGCATTTTGAGAAAAAGGAGGTGCTTCGAGATATTAATTTTACTTTTGAAGAGGGTAAAATCTATGGGCTATTGGGCAGAAACGGTGCAGGGAAAACCACATTGTTCAATTGTCTGAATCGGGACATCAAAAAGGATAGCGGCAGTTTTTACCTGGTATCGGAGGGAGTTCGTCGTGAAGTTGTGGCAGAAGACATAGGATACGTACTGTCAACCCCTACAGTACCCGAATTCCTGACAGGGAGAGAGTTTCTTAAGTTCTTTCTGGATATCAATGAGAAGTCTGTCCAGAGTCCCGAATCTATTGACGAATATTTTGAGTATATGAAAATTGCTCCGGAGGATCGCGATAAGCTCTTGAAGGATTATTCACATGGTATGAAGAATAAGATGCAGATGCTTATCAATATTATTGCAGAGCCGAACATTCTTCTTCTTGACGAGCCTCTGACATCACTCGATGTGGTTGTAGCCGAAGAGATGAAGCAGCTGCTGCGTTCTTTAAAACAGGGCCGCATTACGATCTTTTCAACACATATTATGGATCTGGCTCTGGATTTATGCGATGAAATTGTGTTACTCAGTCATGGTGAGCTTGAGGTGGTGGAAAAATCCAACCTGGACAGCAGCGGGTTTAAAGATAAAATTATTGCTGCACTGAGGGAGGAAGGATATGAATAGAACTCTACAGATTTCCTTTTCCCTGAAAAATACATATCATGTGAACAGCATCCTGTATTCTCTGAAACAGATTCCGCTTGTAAAGAAGCTGTTACCGGAAGCACTGTATAAAGTCTGGGGATTAAAAATCTTTGCAAATGTACTTTCCGTACTTTGGGAGCTGATATCCGTCTTTTTGGGAAAGCTCTTATATCTGCTCACGATGGTAGCCGGAATCGGTTCACTGTACAGAAAGGTACCTGGTGATCAGGTATTTCTGCATATTCTTCTGCTTCTGACGATTATTGGTGCATTTACGAATACCAGCCTGTTTAATCCTACAAGAGACAAGTACTATGCCATGATTCTGATGCGTATGGATGCAAGGGAATATACGCTGGTCAATTATACCTACTCCATTATCAAGGTCATCCTTGGTTTTACTCCATTTATACTTTGGCTTGGAATGGGCAGAGGTCTTCCGGTCTGGCTTTGCCTGCTGCTTCCATTTTCAATTGCAGGAGTGAAATTGACGATTGCGGCCTTTTCCCTTTGGGACTATGAACGGCGTGGATTTGTCTATAACGAGAATAAAATCAGTAAGTATCTGTGGTTGTGTACCGCGGTTCTTTTAGGTGCGGCATATGGTTTGCCTGCTGCGGGAATTGTTCTTCCGGGTATTCTTTCTGCTGTATTGATGCTCGTATTTATTCCGGCAGGAGCAGTTGGTATCAGAAAGCTTATTTCTTTTCAGGACTACCGGGAGATAAATCAGCAGATGCTTTCCCAGATGATAAATCAGATGGATACAGTTGCACAGAACACGAAGAAAGCCAGTGAAAAGACAATTTCCACGGATATATCCATCAGCAGTAATCGAAAGGGCTATGAATATCTCAATGAACTTTTTATCAAGCGCCATCAGAAAATACTTTGGAATGCTACGAAAAAAATTGCTTTTGTATGTGCCGGTCTCATTTGTGGTGTACTGCTGACCTTGTATCTGGCACCGGAAATCAAGAAGAAAATCAACGAGCTGATATTGAATTGGCTGCCTTATTTTGTATTTATTATGTATGCAATCAATCGTGGCACGGGATTTACCAGAGCCTTGTTTATGAATTGTGACCACAGCCTTTTGACGTATTCATTTTATAAACAACCCAAATTCATGCTGAAGCTTTTCCAGATCCGCCTGCGTGAGATAATGAAAATCAATGCGGTTCCGGCTGTAATTATTGGAATCGGACTCTCTCTTATTCTCTTTTTCTCGGGAGGTACGGATAATCCGGTGAACTATGTGGTACTGATTGTTTCAATTCCTGCCATGAGTCTCTTTTTCTCTGTACATTATCTCACTGTTTATTACCTGCTCCAGCCTTACAATGCGGGAACGGAACTGAAAAGCGCTACCTATCAGATTGTGATGTCAGTGACGTACCTGTTCTGTTTTTATATGACGAAACTGCGCATGCAGACATTATTGTTTGGAGTGATGACAATTGTTTTCTGCATCCTGTACAGTATCATAGCGTGTATCCTGATTTACAGGCTGGCGCCGAAAACCTTTAAAATCAGGATGTAGTATAGCTATTCTTTATGGATAGTGATATAATATAAAAGATACCAGGGTCACAAAGTGCGTAGCAATCCGCAGGTATCAGGGGGCAAAATACTTTCTGACCCCAACATAAAAAGAAAAATCAGGTGAAAATATGATTCGGATTATAGCAGACAGTACCTGTGACATTGCAGAAGAGTTATTAAGAGGATATGATTTGATTACATTACCTCTGGTGATTACAGTTGACGGACAGAACTATCTGGATGGAGTGGATATAGGAATAGAACAGGTGTATGACTGGATGCGGCGGGACATTCTTCCGCAGACGGCACAAGTCCCTTATGATGTGATGAGAAATGCTTTTGAAGACTGCTGTAAAAGGGGTGAGGACTTTATATACCTTTCCTTTTCCAGTGAGATGTCCGGGTGCTTTTCACTGTCAGCGGTTATAACAGAAGAACTGAAAGCGGAATACGATAATATAAGAATGGAGATTGTGGACTCGCAGGGAGGTTCCTGTGCGACGGGATTGATTGTGCTCCAGGCACTGAAGATGGCGGAAGCAGGGCATACCATGGATGAAATTCTGAAGGAAATCAGATTTATGATTGACCATGTAGAGCATATTTTTACAGTTGCTGATTTAAATTGGATGGTGAAAGGTGGAAGAATCAGTAAGCCGCTTGGTCTTGCGGGAAGTGTATTAAATATTCGCCCGTGGCTTGATGTGGAACGAGGGAAGATGATTGTTAAGGGCATGGTGCGTGGAGAAAAAAGGGCAATTGCTCTCATAACAGAGGAAGTAAAGAAACGTTCGGGAGCTTTCTCAAGGCAGCTGATTGCGATTGCCCATGCAGGGGACAGGCTGTTGGCTGAAAAGGTGGAGGAGAAGATTAAAAAGTCTCTTCCGGAATGTGCGACGGCAATTACAGAAATCGGCGGAGTGCTGGGGGTCCATCTGGGTATGAGCGGAATTGGAGTCTTTTTCTTTAATGAGAGATCAGGCGGATACCGGCTTGACTTAATAGACAATAAAAGTTAATCAGGAGGAATACAGATGACAGGAAGACAGAAGATGCAGAACTATTTGACAGGGATACAACATGTAGGAATACCTACACAGAATATGCAGGCTACGATTGAATTTTATGAAAAGCTGGGATTCGATATTGCATTCGAGACTGTGAACGAACAGGAACATGCGAGAGTGGTTTTTTTTAGGCTGAAAAACCTTGTGATTGAAGCTTATGAGGCGCAAGACGTGAAGATGGAGTATGGTGCGATAGATCACGTGGCAATCGACGTGACAGATGTTGAAGAAATATATAAGGAAGTGGGCCTGCTGGGATTGAACACCCTGAACGATGAGATACATTTTCTTCCGTTCTGGGAGAATGGGGTGAGGTTCTTTACAATCGAAGGGCCAAACAGGGAAAGGATAGAATTCAGTCAATACTTATCTTAAATCTAAAAGAAATTCACAGTTCTTACAGAAAAGAGTGTGAATTTCTTTTTTTATTAAATCAGACTTTCAAATACTCCGGAAATATTAATTTTTCCATAGCCCCAGATTTGATTGGGATAGGTGAGGAAGGGATCCCTGCGTGCTCCCCGTATGATCAACCGATTGAGGTCTCTGCCGGTAATGGTTGTATAATTTCCTTTTGAGACAGCCCACTCCATAAGTAATGCCAAAATTCCAGCTGTATGTGCAGACGCAGCACCGGTTCCCGTAGCTGTGCCGTAACCCTGCCCGGGAATCGGGCAGCTGAGGTTGTAACCCGGAGCAGCGATATCAGGTGTTATCGTGTTGTTGGTGGAAAAGCCCCGGCTTGAGGTGAGCAGAATACTATTTTCCAGCGGATTATAAGCGGTAACGGATATTGCGTTAGCAGCATTACTGGGCGATGTTACTGTAGTGAATGGATCAGGTTCCAGAAAATGTGTTCTGTTGGTAATAATATTCCCTGAAGGCATCCAGATATTAAAGTGAGTGTCAATACTGTCGAGATTTGTTACACGTAAAGTCCAGATTCCGGCTTGTGCACTTTCAAACCTCATTAGAATCAACTGATCTCCGGTTTCTTCTTCCATAATAAAATTGTTGAGGTAGACTTTTGTGGATTCGAGAATAAAATTGTGTTCATAACATCTGTTAAAGCCGGGATTGAGACTCTGTATATGCTGCCCTGTGGGTGATTTCAATTCCAATGTCAGTCTGTTAGGAGAGGGTTGCCATAGTTCCAGAGGGAATTGGGAATCAGCTGCGTCGATACTAAATTCGATTTTTTTTGAACCCTCTCCTGCATTCATATTTCCGCGGTAATGTCTTTGGTTATTTCCTTCGTTGCCGACGGATGTGCATATGCCAACTCTTGGATAGGTGGCCAGAGTATTCAGATACCAACTTAATGCACTTTGTCCATCATGAGCGCTTTGACTCGAGCCTATACCAAGGCAAATGATTAAAGGCCGCCTGAGCCGTTCTGCAACCTCCCTTACATAGTGAATGCCGGCAATGATATTTGTTTCAGGGTAACAGAGGGCGTCTTCCCGAATACTGAAAATCCACTTATTTGCTTGCTTTGCAGGTGCAAGTTTTACAACAATCAGCTCTGCTTCTGGTGCGACGCCGCCGAAATTGGCAGATTGATTCCGGTTTCCGGCAGCAATTCCAGCCATCATGGTACCATGCCCGTTGTCATCTGTAGTGGGGACAAGTTCAAAGGAGTCGTTGTTCAGTAAAGCCAGATTGATTACTTCCTGATTATATTCCGACCCAAAAGTAAATTGGGGAGGAGGCGTTCCGTCATCTTCCGTCTGATCCCAGATAGAAAATATTTTTGTGGTACCATCAGACTTTAAAAAGGCATTATGTCTGTAATCAATTCCGGTATCCACAAAACCAATCAAGACACCGCCTCCGAATAAAGAAAAGTTGCTGTTATCCTGAATACTGGTTACACCGGATTTTTGAAGACTGATTGCCGAATTTAATGTATACAGTGTTGGAAACACGTGATAGGGAAGGTAGCCAAGATGGCACATGTTCAACTTGCTGACAGGATAATGTAGAATCGAATATCTATCATTTAGCCTTTCAAGTGTATATCCTTTGCCTAATTCATTGAGTAATGAAGTATCTACAAGTAAATCGATATAGTTTTCATTCATAACTTTATGCATAAGCTATTCTTCCTTCTGACTCGTATAGGCGACATATGAACGGCTATACCAGCGTGCATTTGAAGATAGTTTATGCACATAGGTATGAGGATGTTCATGAAAGGCTGTACATATTAATCGTACAAAAATACTGATTTTATCTTATACCAAATTCGTACGCAACACACATAGCATCCCCAAATAATATTTTGTATAATATTTTAGAGTGAAACGGAATAGAAAGAACTATAAGATGATGTTACATTATAAAAGGGGGATATTTATGAAAGAGAAAAACAAGGTCAGTCCAATCAGTACAGCGTCCATTTTATCCTTATTCCTGGTATCTATGGGAGTGACAATTGTGACTCCAGCCATGGCCACTCTGGCGGCACATTTTGAGGGAAAAGATGTATCCTGGATTTCCACCTTACCCACATTGTTCGTGGTAATCGCGACTTTTATTGCAGGCGGGGTTATGGGAAAAAAGGTGAAGTACCGTACGTTGGCTATCGTGGCCAGTCTGCTTTATCTGGCGGGAGGCTGTGCGCCGGCATTTTTTGATAATTATACAGGAACCCTGGTCTGCAGAGCGATTCTCGGGTTCGGTCTTGGTCTGATGGCACCTCTTGGCAATGCCTTGATTATTGGATTGTATAATGGACAGAAACAGGCATCAATGCTGGGTTATGGAACTTTATTCATGAATGCCGGAGGTATTATTATGCAGTTGCTGGGCGGCGGCCTGGCAGAAATCGGATGGAATTATACTTTCTATGGTCATGCATTCAGTCTGATTGGTTTAATTATGGCGTTTTTCCTTCCGGAACCGGAAACTGCACCGGCAGCATCAAAAGATGTGGGTGTAAAGCCAAAGGAAAAAGTAAGCGGTGCAGTATGGGGAATTGCAATTTTGTTTTTCCTCTTTAATATGTTGAATTATCCGGTTATGATGAACATGTCGGTGTTATTTGCCGAGAGAGATGCCGGAGGTGCGGCAGCAGCAGCAACCGCATTGTCCATGTATACTGTAGCGGGCTGCGTAGCAGGTTTTCTGTTCGGGAAGATTTTCCAGATCGCGCAGCGGTGGTGTCTGACACTGGGATATGCTCTGTGTGGTGTAGGAGCACTTCTGGTTTATACGGGTAGTCAGGCTGCAGTGATGACTGCCGGGCTGATGATGCTTGGTTTTGGATTCTCTATCATTATGCCGACGTTTTTTGCCTGGATAGGAATTTGTACTCCGCCGGCGACCGTAGCTGCGGCTACATCTATATTGATGGCACTTATGAATCTGGGAGGATTTGCCAGTTCCTTTTGGCTGAAAATCCTAAAGGGAGTTATCGGAGAAAATATGTATAGTGCAATTATAGTAGAAATTGTGATATTCTTTGTAACAGCTGTTGCTTTCATTTTTTATAATCCATTTAAAGCGAAACCACAAAAAAAATCTGAAGCGTAATATTGATTTGTTAATTTTGCATTTTAGAAAAAAGACGGGAGGGTTATATTATGTTAACAAAAAGACAAAATTTACTGGAAACAATCCATGGGGGGAATCCGGATCGGTTTGTAAACCAATATGAATATCTTCAGTTGGTATATGATCCGACAACACTGGCATCCTTAGGAAACTGTCCAAAGGGAGGAAGCGGACGCAATGGTTGGGGTGTTATGATTCGTTTTCCGGAAAACGTACCCGGTCCGTTCCCCGATACGAGCGAAGAATTCAAAGTCATAAAGGATGTGACCAGATGGCGCGATTATGTAAAAGCACCGGAGATACATTTTAATAATGAGGAATGGGCTCCATTTGTAGCGATGGCAGAGGATGCTGACCGGAATGAGCAGTTTGTAGCTCCATTTGTGGGACCGGGCATCTTTGAAAAGCTCCATTATCTGATGGGGATGGAAGAAGCAATGATGGCATTTTATGAAGAGCCTGAGGCTATGCATGAACTGATTGATTTTCTGGTGGACTATGAAATATCTGCAGCCGCAGAGATTATAAAACATCTTCATCCGGATGCCTTGTTTCATCATGATGACTGGGGAAGTCAGCGCTCCTCTTTCCTTTCACCCGATATGTTTGGGGAGTTTATAGCGCCGGCCTATAAGAAAATCTACGGTTTCTGGAAAAATAATGGCGTAGAACTGATTGTACACCACAGCGATTCTTATGCAGCCAATCTGGTACCATATATGATTGATGCAGGCATTAATATCTGGCAGGGAGTCATGTCTACGAATAATGTTCCCGAACTGGTTCAAAAGTACGGGGGGCAGATATCCTTCCATGCAGGGATTGACAATGGTATAGTAGACCGGGTAGACTGGTCGAAAGAAAACATTATGAATGAAGTGGAAGAGATGTGCAAAGCATGTGGTAAACTGTATTATATACCCGGAACCACCATGGGAGGACCTGAAAGTACATATCCGGGAGTTTATGAGGCTGTTTCCGAAGCAATTGATGAAATGTCAAAGAAAATGTTTTAAATAATAAAAAAGCCGGAGTTTCCTTTTGGAGATTCCGGTTTTTCATACTAAAGTACTTGAATACCTCCTTTGGCGGAATAGAAGAAAAGAATAAAAACATTCCGGATGGAATTTCGGAGGTTACACTGACAGGAGAAATCAGCTTTTCAGGAGTCACGATTCTATACATTTAAGATTCCCATATTGACATTTCAGAACAAGTGCTATACTATAAAAATAGTTTTCAATTGACGGGAGTCAAACAATATAGAATTTGGAAAGGAGAGAAGCGTATGTATACAAAGAAACAGCGTACCATAGCACTTGTGACCTGCATGGCTGTTCTGTTTGTCACGCTTTTCTCTATACTCTTTATTACCGAAGAGGCAGAGCATGCCTGTACGGGAGAAGGCTGTCATGTCTGTGCAAGTATTCACCATGCAGAACAGTCGCTGAAGCAGCTGGGCAATGGCTTAACTGAGCCATTTATCATTGTATCGCTTTTTTTTCCGGCTGTACTATGCTGTTTTACAGCGTTATTTGTAATACCATGTATTACCCCTATCAGCCAAAAGGTGAGAATGAACAATTGAATAAGAACTTTCACTGACAAGGGCATATTCTACTCAGTTTTAAGCGGGATAATTGCTTCCTTGTATTTTTGCACCCTTTTTTAGACTGCAATAAAAAATCTGGAGGTTCATGATAATGAAAAAATATATTTCTATAATTCTGGCAGGAGCACTGGCTTTGTTTCTATTGTCAGCTTGTGGCAATGAAAATGATAGTCAGGAAAAATCACTTCAAATCGTAACAACTATTTTCCCGGAATATGATTGGGTTCGTGAAATTCTTGGAGCTGATGCGGACCATACAGAACTTACTATGCTGCTGAATAATGGTGTTGATCTGCATAGCTATCAGCCCACGGCAGAGGATATCTTAAAAATTTCCACCTGTGACCTGTTTATCTATGTTGGCGGTGAGTCTGATGCCTGGGTGGAGGATGCGTTACAGGAAGCCACAAACAAGAATATGCGGGTAATCAATCTGTTGGATGTGCTTGGCAGCTCTGCAAAGGAAGAAGAACTCGTAGAGGGCATGGAAAGTGAAGAAGGAGAAGAGTCCGGTGCAGAGGAGGAAGGTCCTGAATATGATGAACATGTATGGCTGTCATTAAAAAATACACAGGTGTTCGTGCATGAGATTGCAGATAATCTGGCAGAAATTGATTCACAAAATGCAGATAAATATCAAAATAATGCTGCTGCATATAATGAAAAGCTGGCGTCTCTGGATGAAGACTATAAGAGCACGCTAGATGCCTCTTCTCAGAAGACCTTGCTTTTTGGCGATCGTTTTCCATTCCGGTATCTGGTGGATGATTACGGGCTTTCTTATTATGCTGCTTTTGTCGGATGCTCCGCGGAAACTGAGGCCAGCTTTGAAACAATCGCTTTCCTTGCCGGCAAGACAGAGGAACTGGGGCTAACGTGTGTTTTGACGATTGAAAGCTCTGATCAGAAAATCGCTCAGACAATCATAGATAATACACAGACGAAGGACCAGAATATTTTAACGCTCGACTCCATGCAGTCTGCCACTTCCGAGGATGCTGCAAACGGCGTGACATATCTTTCTGTCATGGATAGTAATCTGTCCGTGTTGAAAGAAGCGCTGCAATAAAAAGGAGGAGGGATAGAACATGGCACTTATTACCTGTCAAAATCTGACGCTGGGGTATGATGGCAAGGCCATCGTGCAAGATCTCAGCTTTTCAATCCATGCCGGAGAGTATTTCTGCATTGTAGGAGAAAACGGTTCCGGAAAATCTACATTAATGAAAGCCCTGCTTCACTTACAGCCGCCCATCAGCGGAAACATTATGACAGGTGACGGACTGAAGTCAAACGAGATCGGCTATTTACCGCAGCAGACCATGGTTCAGAGGGATTTCCCTGCATCCGTTAGAGAGGTTGTTCTCTCCGGGTGTCAGGGACACTGCGGCCTTCGGCCATTCTATAACAGGGAAGAAAAAGCATTGGCAGAAGAAAATATAAAAAAAATGGGGCTGGAAGATCTTGGAAGTCACTGTTACCGGGAATTGTCCGGGGGTCAACAGCAGCGGGCGCTGCTCGCCCGTGCACTTTGTGCAACCAGAAAGGTGCTGCTTTTAGATGAGCCGGTATCCGGCCTTGACCCGAAAGTCACTGCCGAAATGTACCGCTTAATTGAGCAGCTGAATCGTAAAGACGGTATTACCATCCTTATGATTTCCCATGATATACAAGCGGCAATTACCTACGCCAGCCACATTCTGCATATATCGGATACGACTTTCTTTGGCACAAAAGAAGACTATCTGAAAAGCAATTCCGGAAAGCAGTTTCTATTTATGGAAGGAGGTGCGCGGCAATGAATATATTTTTTGAAAAGCTGGCATTATATCTGGGATATCCGTTTGTCCGCTATGCGTTGATTGTGGGTGTTTTGATTGCCCTTTGCTCATCTTTGTTCGGTGTGACACTGGTATTAAAACGCTTTTCTTTTATCGGGGACGGTCTTTCCCACGTGGCATTTGGAGCTATGGCAATTGCAGCCATATTAAATCTGAGCAATGAGATACTGTTCGTTCTTCCGGCAACGGTTGTGTGTGCTGTACTGCTTCTGAAAACAGGACAGAACGCTAAAATCAAAGGGGATGCCGCAATTGCCATGATTTCAGTTGGGGCGCTGGCTATCGGCTATCTGTTGATGAATTTATTTTCCACATCATCAAATCTGTCGGGCGATGTCTGCAGTACACTATTTGGCTCTACTTCTATTCTGACACTGACCAAAGGTGAGGTATGGTTGTGTGCCGGACTGTCTGTGCTGGTAGTTGCAATCTTCATTTTATTTTATAACAAGATTTTTGCAGTAACCTTCGATGAAACCTTTGCACAGGCGGTAGGGAGCAATGCCGGGGCCTATAACTTGCTGATTGCCGTTGTGATTGCTGTAATTATCGTTCTGGCGATGAATCTTGTAGGGTCACTTCTGATTTCTGCGCTGGTGATATTCCCGGCACTGTCTGCTATGCGGGTGTTTAAGAATTTCAAGGCTGTTACGATTTGCTCGGCGGTACTTTCTGTGTTCTGTGCTTTAGCAGGCATTTTGATTTCTATTCTTGCGGGAACCCCGGTAGGATCTACAATCGTAGCCGTGGATATTGTGGCTTTTGCATTTTTTTCTCTGGCAGGAATTGTGGCAGGAGGTATAAGAAAATGAACAGAAAAAGCAT
This sequence comes from Novisyntrophococcus fermenticellae, assembly GCF_018866245.1. Lineage (GTDB taxonomy): Bacteria > Bacillota > Clostridia > Lachnospirales > Lachnospiraceae > Novisyntrophococcus > Novisyntrophococcus fermenticellae. Next base: position 1,908,985 of record NZ_CP076458.1, on the reverse strand, counting down.
CATCAAAAAGCTCATTGCTTTTGTACTGCTAATGGCACTGGTTGGGTGCTCAGAAGGAAAGGAGAATCCCAAAACAGTTTCTGATGCTCTTCCTGCCAATATTACAGTCACAGAAGGGGCAGCAGCCGCAGATGATGGGATGGCAGATGTTGACCTGACACAGCTTAGCAGTACAATGGTCTATTCTGAAGTTTACAACATGATGGTCACACCGGAGAACTATATCGGAAAAACGGTAAAAATGCGTGGGCAATTTACGGTTTATGAAGCCGATCCGGATTCGGACTATAACTATGGAGGGGATCGTTATTTTTCGGTAGTTATTGCGGATGCAACTGCCTGCTGTCAGCAGGGATTAGAGTTTGTCTTAGCTGGTGATTCTGTTTATCCGGATGACTACCCTGAAGTGGGAACTGAGATTTCTGTCACAGGTACCTTTGAAATTTATAAAGAAGGGGAGTATCAGTATTGCCGGTTGGTGAATTCAAAAATAGTCTTTTCCTGATAATAGCCGGATAAGGGGTATTTCTTTCATTTCTCCATAACTTCTACATATTTTGGAGTTATAGTATACCCTATATTGAAAGGAGTGGTGACATGGCATCAGACATCAGACATATAAGTCTTCGAATTGGTGGTATGACATGCATAAGCTGCCAGCAGCGGATTGAAAATGCACTGCAGAAAACAAAGGGTATCCGCAAAGTAAAGGTCAGTTACAGTACCGGAACCGCTGATGTGGATTTTGATATACAGCAGATTTCCGAATCAAAGATTAAAAATGTAATAGAAGAAACCGGATATTCAGTATTAAAGGAACATACAGATAGGGCTCAGAACAAAAACCGAGCTGTTGGATTTCTGATTATCATCGCTGCGTTATATGTTCTGCTTGAGCAATCAGGAATTTTGAATCTGCTTGTACCAGGTCAGCTTGCTGAAACAAACATGGGATATGGTATGCTCTTTGTTATTGGCCTGATTACATCCGTTCATTGTGTGGCGATGTGTGGGGGCATAAACCTTTCTCAGTGTATTACACAAAACCAGAGCAACGAGGGGGAAAGCCGGTTCGCTGCACTCCGCCCAACGTTTTTATACAACCTTGGAAGGGTAGTATCCTACACGATCGTTGGCTTTATAGTCGGCGGTCTGGGTTCAGTGATTACATTTTCCACCACAGCTCAGGGCGCATTAAAACTGACAGCCGGTATTTTTATGATGATCATGGGCATGAATATGCTGGGCATTTTCCCCGGGCTTCGCAGGCTGACTCCCAGAATGCCCCGGATCTTTTCCCGCAGGATAAACGCTGAAAAGGCGAAGAGTAACAGCCCCCTGATTGTCGGACTGCTGAACGGTCTGATGCCCTGCGGTCCCTTGCAGTCCATGCAGATCTATGCACTGTCTACGGGCAGCCCGTTTGCCGGAGCCTTGTCCATGTTCCTGTTCAGTCTGGGAACTGTTCCGCTCATGTTCGGTATTGGTGCACTTTCTTCCATGCTCAGCAAGAAGTTCACGCATAAGGTAATGACTGCCGGTGCTGTGCTTGTTACCGTATTGGGACTGTCGATGCTCTCACAGGGATTTACTTTATCAGGATTTTCGATTCCTTCTATTTCTGCCAATGCATCAAAGACATCAGAAAGCACAGGCGATGCGGCTGAAATTGCAGACGGAGAGCAGATTGTGAATTCAACGCTGCAGCCGGGCAGCTATCCGGAAATTACGGTTCATGCAGGGATTCCTGTAAAATGGGTTATCGATGCACCAAAGGGGAGTGTCAACGGTTGCAATAACGCCATATACATACCCGAATATGACATCGAATATAAGTTTAAAACAGGAGAAAATATCATTGAGTTTATGCCGGATAAAACAGGACAGTATAATTACAGCTGCTGGATGGGAATGATACGAAGTATAATTACAGTGGTTGATCCGGGTACGGAAATTCCCGAGGCTTCTGATAATGGTGGTGATACATCTGATTCCGGGCCACAGCCTGCCAACGTACAGATTCCTTCTGATAATATGGCGATTGCCGAAATGGTTACAAAGGAGGATAAAACCAGCATTCAGCAGGTAAAGATTACACTCACAGATGAAGCTTTTAGTCCAGCCATCGTGGTTGTTCAGACAGGAATTCCTGTGGAGTGGGTCATTGACAATCAGTCGGAAAAGGATGAAAATACAACGATGATTGTGCCTGTGTACAATTTGAAGGGAGTACTTCAGAAGGGTGAAAATTCACTTGGGTTGAATCCCACAGAGGATTTTGATTTTTCCAATGGCGACAATACGGCTTATGGGTACGTGAAAGTTGTGGATGATATAAATAATTTTGACGAAGAGGCTGTTAAAAAAGAGGTTTCAGAATTTGAAACACTGATTTATCCGCCATCGTGGTTTCAGACAGCTTCGTGCTGCCAGTGATTTTATAATAATGAGAAGAACGAGCCGGAAAGAAAAGCAGGAGGAAACAGGAAATGGTGCAGAATAAAAGGGCACAAGGAAAAGGTTTCAGGAAAAAGTGGATAGTTCCCACTGTGGCAGGAATTATATGTCTTGCAGTTGTTTTGGGATTTGCAGCCAGACCGGGAAGCAAGACAGAGAGCACCGGGAAGAGCGATACTGCAGTAAATACCGACATTGTAATTCCCATCAGCGAAGTCAGTGAAACTGCGAAATTTTATTCAGCCAGGATTGATGATACAAATCTGGAGGTTCTTGCTGTAAAAGCTCCGGATGGAAGCGTACGTACAGCGTTTAATACTTGTCAAATCTGTTACAGCTCAGGCAGAGGATATTACAAGCAGGAGGGTGATGTACTTGTATGTCAGAACTGCGGTAACCGATTTGCAATGAGCCAGGTTGAAATAGAGTCGGGCGGGTGTAATCCGGTGCCGATATTCGATGAGAATAAGTCTGTGAGCGACACAAATATCACGATATCAGCTGATTATCTGAAAGAAGCAACAGCCATCTTTGCCAATTGGAAGACAGAGTATTGACACAATTATAAAAAGGGTTATAATAGCTACAAAAACCACGGTTACACAGGAGGTATTTTTGAAAATGAAGCATGTACTTGTGGTGGATGATGAACATAAGATTCTGGAAGTCGTGACAGCCTTGTTTGAAAGTAAAGGATTCAAGGTATTCGCGGCTTCGGATGGTCATAAGGCTATGGAAATCAGCGGCAGGGAGAACCTGTCGCTGATTGTGCTTGACCTTATGCTCCCTGATATTTCCGGTGAAGAAGTCTGCCGCCGAATCCGTCAGCATTCACGGGTGCCGGTTATAATGCTGACTGCAAAGGTTGAAGAGGAGGATCTTCTGCATGGATTTGCGACAGGCGCGGATGACTATATCACGAAACCATTCAGCCTGAAGGAGCTGTTTGCCCGTGCGGAAGCACTGCTCAGACGTTCGGCACCGGATCTTGTCCCTCTGACGGTCCGTAATTCCTGGAGAAACGGTGAATTATTTGCTGATTTTGAACAGGGAATTGTCAGGAAAAACGGGGTAGAGGTTGCTTTAACGGCAAGTGAGATGAAAATTCTGGCTGCGCTTGTAAAATACTCCGGAAAAGTATTTACTCGTGGGGAACTCATCAATATTGCACTTGGGGACGGCTTTGACGGATATGACCGTGCGGTAGACAGCCATATCAAGAATCTGCGCCAGAAGATTGAAAACGATCCCAAAACCCCGGTTTATATACGTACCGTTCATCGGCTGGGGTACAAGTTCGGAGGTGAAGATGAGACGTAGTTTAAGAACGCAGCTGTCGCTGACGATCCTCACTGTCCTGCTGCTTGTAATCGGGCTGATCAGCATTTTTGCTAATTTCGTTATTAACCGGCAGTTTGAGTCATATCTTGCAGAGCAGGAGACAGCGCGAAGTGAAAATATCGTATCTGATCTTGGCGGACAGTGGAATGCGATGACGAAGACCTGGAATAAAGAATATATTCATGCCGTAGGCATGTATTCTCTGTATGACGGATATATCTTAAAAATACTGGATAATAACCATCAGGTAATCTGGGACGCAGAAAATCACGATATGACGCTGTGCTCCCAGATCATGTCCGATATTATCGCTCGAATGGAGAAAGCCAAAAAGTCCGGTGATTTTGATTCACATACATTTGATCTTGTGCAAAGCGGACAAAAGACTGGCTCGGTTATCATCAGCTACTATGGCCCCTATTTCTACAGTGAAAGTGATTTCCGATTTATCAATGCTATGAATACGTTCCTGATTTGTATCGGTCTGGCTGCATTTGCGGTCTCCATCATAACCGGATTATTACTTGCACGCCGCATTACGCGCCCGGTTTCAAGAGCTGCTGAAGCTGCAAAGCGTATTTCAAAGGGTGATTATGCGGTCCGTATTAAAAATGAAACGAATACCAGGGAATTGGAGGATCTTATTTCTGCTATAAACCATCTTTCCGCAGCGCTTGAAGACCAGGAAAAATTACGCCAGCAGCTGACTGCGGATGTCGCCCACGAGCTTCGGACACCTCTGACCTCTGTTGGTTCCCATCTGGAAGCTATGATTGAAGGAATCTGGGAGCCGACAACACAGCGCCTGCAAAGCTGCCGGGAGGAAGTTTTACGGCTGGGCTCAATTGTGAGTGACCTGGAACAGCTTGCCAGGGTAGAGTATCAGAATCTGAGGCTGAATCTGGTATTGACAGACGTGTGGGAGGTCGTACAAAGTGTTGCTCCGACCTGGGAAGCGGAGGCAAGGAAACAGAATATCAGATTTTCGGTCAGCGGTTCAAAGGCTGTTGTACCGGCAGACAAAGACAGGTTGGCACAGGTGGTGATGAATCTTTTATCAAATGCGGTGAAATATACACCGGAGAACGGAGAAATCGATGTTTCCATATTCACCACAGAGCAAAGTGCAGTGCTTGAAGTCCGTGACAGCGGCATAGGTATACCGGAAGACGAGCTGCCTTTTATATTCGAACGGTTCTACCGTACCGATAAATCCAGAAACCGAAAAAGTGGAGGAGCAGGCATCGGGCTTGCAATAGCAAAATCCATTGTAACGGCTCATGGAGGCACGATTACCGTGGAAAGCAAAAATGGCAGGGGAAGTAAGTTTACGGTGAAGCTTCCGGGATAGCAATGATTTAAAGATAAAATTTGACATCCTTAAAAAAATGTGCTACCTTTATATATAATTAATAAAACAATTACCGGTTTTAAGTTCCTGGTGCTATGTGCGATTGGGTGCAGGCATCAGGCCAAGAGGGAACAAGGTTAGAATCCTTGGCAGTCGTGCTACTGTATGCGCGTAATTTCTCCATATACCATTGTACACATTGTAAAATTGTATGAGAAGGGGAGAGATGGGATTGCGTAAGCCAGGAGACCTGCTTAAAGCTGTTGCCAATTATTACACGCAATGATAAATGGAGTGGGAAATTGTCTTTCTTTTTGTACCCTTTTTACAAAGAGAGATTTCCTATTTATCATGCGCATACTGCGGCAGCGAAGGTAATCGTTAAGATAGCTTTATTTTCTTGTGATTGAAAGCTGAGGTGCAGTGTGATGCTGCATCTTTTTTTGCAGGAGGTAATAAAATGGGAGGAAGGGTCTCCGTATGGAGAGCAGAATCAGGAAATACGTTTACAAAGTCACAGGATAAAGAAATCGGAAGACAGAAAGAATGGACGGCAGATCAGAGCTGCCGGTCGATTGGTGAGGGAGCCTTCAGAAACAACACCAAATTGCGGAGGGTTATCCTGCCGGAACATGTAAAAGAGGTGGGTGTTAAGAGTTTTGAGAATACATCGCTCAGGAATGTGGAGATGAAGGGAATCGTGTCGGTCAGGAAGGAAGCGTTTTATAACTGTACCAGGCTGAGTCAGGTTCGTATTCCCAGAACAGCTAATTTCATAGGAAAAAGGGCATTTGCACAGTGCCGGCGTCTGGAACAGGTGCAGATTGAGCGGGGAAGTGTCTGCAGGGAGATTAAGCCTGAGACCTTCGCAGGCTGCAGTAATCTGAATTCTGTGAACATTCCGGACGGCATCACAAGAATTGAACGGCGGGCATTTTACAAATGTACAGCGCTGGAGGAGATGAAATTTCCCGCCGGATTAAAAGAGATTGGCACAGAGGCCTTCTATCAGACGGCGCTAAAAGAATTGACGCTGCCGGAGGGCTTGGTAAAAATCGGGGACAGCGCATTCTTAAAATGTAATCAATTGGAGTATGTGTGTATTCCTGAGAGTGTAAAGGCGATTGAAAAGTGGGCATTTCATGGCTGTAACCGGCTGAAGATTCTGGAAATCAGAAGGGATCCGGCGGAAATCGGACCGTGGATTATCAACCGCAGTGCTAAAATCCGATGCCGAAAAGGTGGAATTGTGGATTCTTATTGTCAGGAGTCTGGATTTCAGGTAGAATATATAGAGAAGAAGGTTTGAAAATAAAAAATATGTTAAATATTGACAAGCCATATACTTAGTACTATACTGAAAGTGAAGAAAAAAAACTGAATATTGAAAAGCTTTTGTGGTCAGAGTATACGCTCTGTTTAAAGGAATCCGGTGAGAATCCGGAACAGTTATCCCTGCTGTATGGGGGACGAAAAAAAGCAGGATGCCACTGGAGGATATCCGGGAAGGCGCTTTTGAGTAGGAGGAACCCAAGTCAGAATACGAACACAAAAACCCTAGATGCTACGTCCATAGGCAGAATGGAGGTGTATTTTTTGTACACTCCGATAGGTATTATTGATTATAGTGGGACAGGCGCCGTCCCGGTATGATAGGAACTTTTACGTTAGTAATACTTAAACCGCTTAGAAAAGCGGAGAAAGGAGTAACAATGAGGTTAAAGAATTCAGTTAAGAGGATGGTTGGAGTTGTTCTGGCAATGGTGATGGTAATGTCCATGAGCATGAGTGTGTTCGCTGCCGGCACGGATATTTCGGTTACGGTGACACTTGATGCAGTAAGCGATGGAACACATCCGGCACTGCATGGAACGAAAACAGTGTATGTTGCGCCTGGTACCGATGTAGAGACAATTGTTAAACAAGCATTACCAGGTTTAGGTCTGAATATCACACAGGGCTACTGGAAAGTGGTGCCGGATTGGGTAAATCCCAGCATTACTTACAATGCACTGGATGGTCTGTATATCAATGGGACAGCGCCATCAGATTTGCATTACCAGGGAAAGGCCTACGAGTCCGATGTTGCATATTATGGAGTTGGATGGACATACTCAGGCTTTGACGGAAGCAGCCCATTGGATGAAAACAACTATATGAGCCAGAATACGATTAGTATAGATGGATCCAGTGTTGCACTCAAATATAGTAATTATTACTATCCCAAAACTGCATAATAGCAAAAGATTTTATCTAAATCACAGGGCGGTATGTATACATATCGTCCTGTGATCTGTTATGAAAACAATGGAGGAAGGCTATGAAAAGATTTATTAATTTATTAGTTTTGATTACAACAATAGGTATTTGCTCAAGTATGAACCTAACAAATGCCCAGGCATCTGGGGCGGGGGAAGATGAATCCCAAATACAGATGAAACTTATATACAACGATAGAAGTGTAACGGAGCTTGAACCTTTGGATGCAAATTCTAAGATACTAGTAGGTAATATTGACCTTTTTAATATTAGCGTTCAAACGAAAATAACGATAGAAGGAACTTTACCTGATGCGGATAGTCGGGTTTCTGAAGTTTTTGGCTCATTAGATCTTTTTAATAGTGAAGGAACAGTGTTTAATGAATCTGACAAAACAATTGAAAACCAGATAGTGGACGGAAAAAATAATTTTAAAATTACTTATGAAAACCTAATGTCTAATATGGATATTTATTTTAATACAAACATAAAGGGAGCCCTTTATTTTGAAATCAAAACAGAAAGTCTGAATGGCAGTACTGATAACTATATTGCCATATTGGATAACAAAGCGCTACCAGTTGACACTAGTAAAGATTCATTGTTTCTTACCGAATATGTAGGAGTGAAAAATAACGATTCAGATGAAATCTTGTCAGGTACTACGGAAATGACAAAGCTTGGAAAGGGTGACAGCAAATTTCATTACGCCGAATTATCGAAAGAAATTCGTGATATATCCATGGTTGTTAATAGACAACAAAGTAAAATAGAAACAGTTAAATTCAGTGAGGCATCAGGGAAAAGTCTTTACTGGATGAGCATTGGAAATAATTATATTTCGGTCAATGGTGGTCTGGTACAGCGCTTTGTTGTAAATAGTAATATCTACAAAAATCAAAATAGTACACCGCCGCTACATCTGAAAAAAGGATTAAATGTAATAAATTTATCGTTTATAGTTGGAAAACCCCCAATTGCATACGATTTTAGTACAATGCCTCCAGGCATGAAAGATAAGGATATAAGTATTCCATGGCTGAATTCATCTAATAATATGGAACAAAGATACGTTTTAAATATTCCATATATTATATACTGGGATGGGGAGGAATCTGAAATTGAGCCAAGTAATGATGCTGATATTGCTGAATTAAAAGCAAATTCATTTCCAGAGGATTATAAAGTTCCAACTCAATACGAGATAGGAATCGATATAAATTCTGGTGGATTTAAGGTGAGTATTCCAAAAACCATTAAAAACAACAAGCTCCTTCTGGGGATTCTACCATCTGCTCCCGGAGCCAATGTCAATGTTCTTGGTAATGAACAAAGCGAGGGCGGCTATTTCGAGGATGGAAAAGATCATTGTGGAAATTATTATGGAATTAATCTGGATGATCCAACCATAGAAACAGATGATAACGACAATAAAATTGTCAAGATAGAGGTAACGGCACCGGATGGGATTACGAAAAAAATACATAGAATTGAAATCATGCGCAAATCCAGTGAGTGTTCGCTTGAATCACTTACGTTTCAGGGAGGAAGTGTACGTGATCTGGATCAGCAGCTGAGTCAGGGTGAACAGAGTTTTATTCTCGACTTGGATTCTGATAACAGTCCAATTACGTTGGATAATATTCAGGTCTCTTCCGATGCAACTTATACAGTAGACGGGCAAAGGGTTGAGGGTGATAAGATTACCGTATCTGCGGGCGATATCACAAGGCTGGAAGTTCTTGCAGAGGATGAGATTACATCAAAGCTCTATCTTTTCCTGCATAAAATGGAGGATGGAACGTTACCGTACTTCTCTGTTTCCCAGGAAACAAAAGATCTTGCCAATGATATGCTATCAGGATGGCATGCCCGTCCTAAGTCGCAAAAAAAAGACTTGCGTGGTTCATGGCCGATTTTCTCTGCATGTGCAACAGCGACAGATGAAAATAATAATTTGGACGGAAATGTTATAAATGATGTTAGAAAAAACACATATAATCAGCCCACAGATTATGGCCGGGATATCTTACAGTTAGTTATGACCGGTGAAAATCCGTATGAATATACCGATGATAAGGGGAATAACCTGGTGGAACATCTGGAACAGGACTGGACTGGACCCTTTGCCAATAAGATCTGGGCTTTGATGGGACTACGGGCAGCGGGTGCGAACATTCCGGACGGGCTGGTGAAGGATGTGACAGCACTGGCGGGAAATGAGTTCTTTGATCTGGATATGCGTGCATGGGCGCTGGGTGCTGTTTCCGATTTGATTCCCAAGACCCAGCTGGCTGCGCTGGTGGAAAAATTCAGACCAACACTCATTACAGAAGGTGACGAAGCTGGGATGTTCTATAACTTCTGGTACAAATATGCGAATACAATATCCCATGGATGCGTGTTGGAAGGCATGGCCGCCGCAGGAATCGATATTGAAAAAGTATTTGCCGTCAATGATTCCATCACTCCTTTAAAAGCATTGCAGGGATATCAGTTGGAAGATGGGTCTTTCTGGTATGACATTAGTAAAAAAGAACCCATGTGGGCAAAGGATGCCATTATAGGGTTGGGAGATATCGTTCATGGGGATAATGTCTGGAATCGTTATGCACTTACGGTAGACAAGTATCAGGATCTTTTAAATGTTGCCAGTGTGCTCTACGGAGACGATGGACAGGGCATAGACGATGAGAAAAAACGTGAAGCATTAAAGGAAACATTAGAACAGGCAGCAGATGCACTGCCAGATAGTACTGATATTGTCGAGGGATTGGGCAAATACTACTATGCATTATATGAAGCAGTGGCGAATATCAATCCGGAACTTGTGAAAAAACCGCAGGTTCGCGTATGTACCTTGGAAGAATCAGATCAAGTGGATACGGTAATCGTATCTATAGAATCCCTGCATGATCTGGCTGCCGTGAGCGAAGAAAAGATAGCAGAAGTAAGGGAAGCCTTTGGAGCTCTGGGCGGCGGCGATGTGGAGCTAAAAGCAAAGCTGCAGGGATACGTTACCAATCAGAAACTCTTAATTCAGGCAGAAAAGTATCAGAATTTTGCCGATAAAGTAGCAGCGGTAGGAACCGTTGATGTAAACAGTGGTGCAGCAATCCAGGCGGCGCAGGATGCATATGAGGAATTGGACGATTCTTTAAAACAGGAGCAGCCGGTAAAGGAAAGATACAAGATATTACAGGAGAACCATACGGTATATCAGGTCATCACAGCGATTGCTAACTTACCGTCAGCAGATGTTCTTGCCCTTGAAGATGCAGATGCTGTCAGTGCGGCCAGAGCTTCGTATGATGTATTGGATACAGATTTAAAAGCGCAGATATCCAATTCTTCCGATTTGATTACTGCCGAGAAGAAAATTCGGAATCTGAAAGCTGTTAAGACTGTATCGGAACTGATCGAGGCCCTGCCGGATTCGAAAGATCTTTCCTACGAGACAGACGGGGATGCGGTAAAGAAGGCATATCAGGAATATATGCTGCTCACAGAAGAACAGAGGGAACTACTGGATTCCGATCAGCGCGATAAGCTGCTGGACGATTATGAGACGATCAAAGGGCAGCAAAGCGATGCCGAGGCGGTTCAGGAAGTGATTGAGAACATCGCGGATATTCCGGCGCTTGAGGAACTTACCCTGGAGGATGATGCATTTGTAAAAAGTGTCAGAGGTTTGTATGAGAGCCTTTCTACGGAGGCATTAAAGGCGAGGGTAACTAATTACACCGTACTGACAGGGGCGGAGGCGAAACTGACAGCCTTGAAGCAGGAGGATCTGCTGGAACTGATTGAGAAGCTGCCTGATCCTGAAACTCTGGAAGGACATAAGGAAGACGGCTCTGATATGAAGATAACAGAGAGAGTCCTTCAGGAAATTGCAGCGGCTGTGAGCCGGTATCAGTCTATGGATGAAGCATTGCAAAAAGTATTTGCCAATGAAAACCCTGCAGAATACCGGAAGCTTATGGACTTGAAACAAATCGCAGAGCAATATAACGGTTATATCGAAGAGGTGCTGACACCGCTGGTGGAAGAAATTGCATCCTTTGAACTCCCGGTTACAAAATACAATATGGGAATTGCGGGAGACCTGCTCACCAGATACCAGGCAAATGAGGAGGCAAAGACTTATCTGAATAGTATCGCCTGGGAGGATGGAACCCGTCTGCAGGATAAGATGGAGACAGTTGAAAGTCAGTTGTCCACCCTGAACAGTGATCTGGAAGCTGCAGCTAAAGTGGATAACCGGATCGAAGATCTGCCCGATGAAGTCAATCAGGGGAATGTTAAAGATGTAAAGGCAGCCCTGGAGCAGATACAAAAGCAGTACAATGCGTTGAGTGAACAGGCAAAAACCTTTATCATCTATCTTGACCGCTGGGAAGATATAAAAACGGGACTGGATGATTTCCTGGAGGCTCAGAAGATAACCGAAGCTGTGATGTCTCAGATAGAGGATGCGGTTGATGAAGATAATGATCTTTTGTCGGAGGATACGATTGTGGCGCTGAAAAAAGCCGAAGCCGCCTACGATGCACTGACCCCTTCCCAGAAGACACTGATATCCGCTGATCTGGTGAAGGCCATGGATACGATGAAGGAGAAAATCTCTGCAGCAAAGAAAGAGGAAAATGTAAAGAATAAACTGGTTACTTATAACGGGACGATTCCCTGGGATGTTGTACTCAAGATAGAGCGCATTGCCCAGTCGGAAGACCGCTATGCCGTCCTGCGTGATGAGCTGGATGAAGAGAAAAAAGCATCCACCCTGAATGCATTCAACGTAACTGCCTATCAGATCCTGGAGGATGGAAGTTATCAGGATTTCATGCCCGAAGGAGGAATGAGCCTTACGGTACATACCGATGAGGATCTGTCAGGAAAGACGCCGGTAATCGTACACCTGAAAGAGGATGGAACCGTGGAGTTCCTTCAGGCGGACGCAAAAGATGGAGATATTACATTTACAACCCAAAGCCTGTCTTCGTTTGCATCCGGTGTAATCCGGGAGAATACAGGCTCCGGAGATGATGGAGATGGAAACAACAATAATGGCAGCAATACAAATAATTCGAATAATGGAACGCAGAAAAAAAACAGCGGCGGAAACAGCAGTACCCCTCCTGGAAACACTACAGGAGGCAATGCGGGTGTGCCAAAGACCGGGGATGTACTTGCAGACAGGGCAGAATCCATGATGCTGTTGCTGTTCATGAGCACAGGTGTCCTTATGCTTTGCCTGAAAAAGAAAAAAAATCAGAGCATCTGAGAAATGGGGAGATACATGAGAAGAGATAACATGGGAATTAAGAGAATTCTGGCATTTCTCCTGGCACTTCTTTTGTGCTTTGGCGGAGGGATGTATGATGCAATTCCTGCCCGGGCGCAGGGGGAGCCTCTTCAGTTATTGTATCAGTAGAAAAATTCACGCTGGGGAAAGGGTGGATTACAGAGCCGGAGGTCGTTCCACTTCTGGGAGAAGAAACGGTGAGCAGCCTGCTTACCAGATACATGGAACAAAAAGAGTATCCTCTGATTGTGAATCTGAATAGTGGTTATGGCTGGTATCTTGCAGGAATTGCCGGAGGTGACAAAGGGGGAGATTTAAATATCCCCCAGTTTATCAAGGATATGGCGAAAAAGGATGGGCGGACACTGACATACAATCTAATTAATAAATATGCACCTGACCTTAAAGAGTTTTCTTATGCTTCTTTAGATGCGGGGACAGAGACTTCCGGATGGATGTATTCTGTGAATAATGAATTCCCGGGAACGAGCATGGGAAACTATAAACTCAAGAATAACGATGTTTTACGTATTCAGTTCACCCTATATGGAACCGGTCTTGATGTCAGTGGAGAGAGTCCTTCAGGAAAGGCCTATACCAGAGCCGATAAGTCAGAGCTTTTCGTAAGGCTGGCTTATATCAATCAGGCTCCGGACAGCTGGCTTTTGACAGAACAGGATCGGACAGCCTATGAAAGTGCAGTGAAGATTGCACAGAAACTAAATGCGACACAAAAGGAGGTGGATCAGGCATTAAATGCGTTGCCGGATCAGGGAGTGATCTGGCCGGAATCCATTGTTCTTTCTAACAGCAGTATGACACTCTATGAGAATGATCCGGTGACATCCTTGACAGCCAAAGTCTATCCGGAGGACACTTCTTTTCCAGGCATTTCGTGGAATTCATCAGATGCGGGAATTGCCAGTGTGAGTCAGACCGGGAGAATCACTCCCCAAAAAGCCGGGACAGCTGTTATTACTGCAATGACACAGAACGGTATCAGTGAGTCTTGTGTTGTGACGGTCATCCCAAGACCGTATACATCCATTAACCTGAATAAGACAGCCCTTTCCATGGAGGCCGGGGATACATATCAGCTTGAGGTGTCCGGCAAGCCGGATAATGCCACAGAGCCTTTGCTGATTACATGGAGCAGTTCCGATGCCTCTATTGCCGGGGTTTCCACAGAAGGAGTTGTAACCGCCGTCTCCAAGGGAACGGTCACAATTACGGCACGGCAGGCTGATACGGATATCCAGGGAATCTGTCAGATCACGGTAGGAGATGCAAAGGAGCTTGCACTTCAGACACAGACCTTAATTGAAGCCTTACCGAAGGCAGGTGTACTTACAATAGAAGATGCCAATGAGGTTTGGGCGGCTTGGGACTCCTGGGAATCTTTGAGTGATATTTCAAAAAGTTATCTGGAGAACAAAGATGCGTTGGAGCAGAAGCTTTCCCGCTGCGTTTCTGTCATACAAACACTGTCGGAGAAATACGAAAATGTAAATAAAGCGGAAGGACTGATTCAGAAGCTTCCATCCTTGTCTGTATTGACCATGAATGACCAAAAGACTGTCGAAGATGCGGCAGGCGCTTATGACGCACTTAAACCTGAAGAAAAAATCCTCGTAGATGCGGCATACAGAAAAAGACTGGAAAAGGTCAGAACCCGCATGGAAGAGATGGTGATGGAGGTACAGGAAACAAATGAGCTGCTGGCATCTGTTCCAGATCCGGTTACCTTGGATGACGTATCAGCGGTTATCGATGCATCTGAGAATTATGAGGCACTTGATGAGATACAGAAAGAACAGTTAAATCAAGGTGTTGTGCAGCGGCTGACGGATGCGTTAAATACGCTGCCGCTCCTGATTGCGGATGCAGTGCATGCGATAGACCTTTCAGCTTCGGTTCAACCAGAGAGCACGCAGGTACAGACATTTTTGCAGGCCGCCGTAGCTTATGACGAATTAAAGGATTTACTTGCAGTCAGTGAAGAGCAAAAGGAGCAGATCGGGCAGATAAAAATCTGGATCAGTAATGGGATTCGTGCACAAAATGGAGTCTTGGCAGAAAGCTACTGGTATATACAAACACATGCAGATGAGCCAGAAAATCTTACAGAAGCAGTAAAAGCATTAAAAAAGAAATATAAATATGCAGAAGACCCTGCAAAGGCATGGGAGATTTCCTATACCGATATCCGGAATCAAAGCAGCTATAAACAAGAGAAAAACATTGCGCTTACGCTTTCTTGTAAAAGTCTGTCAGGGATGGAGAATCCACAGGTATTCTATTATGATAAGAATGGGTTAAAAGCTGTAAAAGCACAACTGGATACCGGACTAGGTACGGCAACGATAAAGACAAATAAGAACGGACTATTTCTGATTGTGGATGTTCCAATCCCGATTACCGGCCTGGATATAAAAAATACGTGTAAGGTAACCAAAGACAGTACAATTGCACTTTCACCGGAAAAAATTCCTGAGAATGCCACAAGTAAGGTAGAGTATGCGTGGAAGAGTTCGGATTCTTCGATTGTCTCCGTGGACGCCAGAGGAAATGCAACAGGCAAAAAAGCGGGAACTGCTGTGATTACTGTATCCATAAAAGGACAGGAGAAGGTTAAGGCTGCGACCAAGGTTACCGTAGTCACTACGGCTAATTCGCTGTCTAAAACTGTCAAGGACGTTATCAAAGAGACTGCGGCTTATGTCAAAGCAACCGATAAAAGCCCTACATTGGGCAGCGAATGGTATGTGATATCGCAGGCAAGAAATGGTATGGACTTGAATGACCCTTATTTCTCGGTTTACTATAATCATCTTGCCAATTATCTGAAGCAGGAGAACGGTGTTTTAAGCGAATCGGCGTATACGGAATATTCAAAGACGATTCTTGCGGTTACTGCGATAGGAAAGGATGCAAGAAATGTCGGGGGATATAATCTGCTAAAACCGTTGGCTGATTTCAATCAGGTGAAGAATCAGGGGCTAAATGGTCCGATATGGGCATTGATTGCGTTGAAGTCACATCCTGACTATCAAATTCCACAGGTATCCGGTGTTGCAGAACAGACCACCGAAAAGAAGCTTTTAAGTTTTATCCTGGGCAGACAGTTAGAGGATGGGGGATGGGCATTATCCGGCAAAAAGGCCGACTCCGATATGACAGGGATGGCATTACAGTCCTTAGCACCATTTTATAACAAATCCGGTTATGAAGATGTGACTGCAGCAGTGAATAAAGCGTTAGACTGTCTGGGCAGTATGCAGACAAAAGCGGGTGGTTATAGTACGATGGGGGTGGAAACATCAGAGTCCAATGCTCAGGTAATTACAGCTCTTACAGCACTCGAAATCAATCCTGAAAAAGATGCCAGATTTATAAAGAATGGGGCATGGACAGTAGAGAACCTGATCTCTTATCATATTGCTGAAAGTGGATTCATGCATGTAAAGGCAGGAAGTGGTAATAACGGCGGAGCCGCTGCAGGAGAGGTGGATGGTCTGGCTACCGGTCAGGGCTTTTATTCTCTTGTAGCTTATCAAAGGCTCCTGGATGGCAAAACGGCTTTATATGATATGTCAGATCTGGCGGTGACCCCAGGCGGAGAGGGTGATGGCAGTGGTACAGGTATGGAACAGCCGGATACTGTTGCGAATACAAGCAACGGCGGCAATACATCTCGGTTATCACAAACAAATTCCCGGACAACAGCGGGCAGTTCTGTGACAAAGACTGCAGCTGCAAAAAAGACTGCCCAAAAGAAAACTTCTGAAAACAAGACAGATGAGGAAAAAGTCTGGAGCTTTGACGGAGCCGACTATAAACCGGACACAAAAGAGCTTGCAGACGATGAGAATACAGAAACGAAAGAAAGTGTTCCGGCGGCGGCAAAGACAGCGAAACAGGATAATAATAAGGGTATATTCTCAAAGAATAATATTCCGTATGTACTGTGTGTGATTTGCGGCGGTGCAGTAGTAGGTGTATGTATTTATTTCAGAAAGAAAATTTAAGGATTATTTAAGGGAGCTGCTAGCTGAATAAAAACGCTTTTTTGCAGTCTCCCTTTTGATACGGTTAGGAGGAAACCCTATGAGATGGAAAATCGGCAGATATCTGGCAGCGGTGCTTGTCTGTATATCGGTGCTGACCTCTGGCTGTGGTCCGGCGACCAACAGTGCAGAGATTACAAAACTGGAGAAAGCGGAAACTGCCATATCAGAAAGTTCAGAAAAGCCAGTGAAAAGCCTGAAGGAAAAGAATGAACTTCCGAAAGACGGTATTATTACACAGGATCAGATGGAAACAATCACCGGAAAGGATGGTAATTATGAATTTTCCGCTACAGACCAGGATACAGGGATTACGTATATCTGGACGTATGAGGGAAAGAAGATCCAAAACCCTATTGAGCAGAAATTGAAGGTTCAGTTTCCGGATGAAAAGGTGGAGGAAATAAAGAAAGCCGCTAATAATGCTACAGTTGGGTTGGGTCTTACGTTGGATAAGGGGAATCTGGCCGCTCCCGTGAAGCTGACACTTATACTTACGGAAAAGTGGGATGCTGATTCTGTTATATTATGTAAGATGACTGATAAAGGACCGGGGAAAATGTGTGATGTTACCCTGGATACGGAAACAAAGGGTGATAAAGAGGTTACGCGTTTAAGCTTTCCTGTGACAGAAACCGGAGACACCTATTATCTGGTTGGCGGAAAGACAAAAGTGGATGATAAAACAGAAGATGCAGATACGAGCAGTACGTCGGCAGAAAACAGAAACCAGACAACGGAAAACGCGGCTTCTGCAGGTGAAGAAAATCAGCAGGAATCGAACCGTACAGAAGCATCCGGGCATACCTGTACCATCTCCATAGAATGCTCCACCATTTTAGATAACTGGGATAATCTGAAGCAGTCCAAGAGTAGCTTTGTACCCTCCGATGGTTGGATCATGGGCAGCACAACAGTGGAGTACACGCCAGGAGAAACCGTTTATGATGTTCTTTACCGCATATGCCGTGACAACAAGCTTCATATGGATGCCTCCTATACTCCGGCCTACAGCTCTTATTATGTTAAAGGAATCAATCAGCTTTATGAATTTGACTGTGGAGAACTTTCAGGCTGGATGTATCGTGTGAATGGCTGGTATCCCAATTATGGGTGCTCTAAATATGAAGTGAGTGATGGCGATAACATAGAGTGGCGTTATACATGCGATTTAGGCCGCGATGTCGGTGATCAGTATATGGGGGAGTCGTAAATGAATCAAAATCAAAAGAGGGCAGATGCATTTTCCCAATGCCATCCTGCTGTAAATTTTTTTTATTTTATGGCCGTAATACTGATTTCCATGTTTACAAGCCATCCGGTTCTGCTTGGTATTTCATTTCTGGGCGCCTTATGTTATGCGATACGACTGAGAGGATGGCGACAGGTAATAAAGTTTAATTTGCTGTTTACGCTGCCGGCCATGGTAGTGGTTGCATTTATTAACCCGACTTTTAATCATTATGGAGTAACTTTCCTGTTTTACCTGAAGACAGGTCCTGTGACCTTGGAAGCCATTGTTTACGGAGTTGTTTTGGCTTCCATGTTATTCATCGCTATTTTGTGGTTTTCCTGCTATAACGAGGTAATGACTACTGATAAATTTGTATATCTGTTTGGAAGGGTAATTCCGGCGCTTTCTTTGGTCTTTTCTATGGTATTTCGTTTTGTGCCACATTTCGGAGCACAGCTTAATGTGATACGAAGTGGGCAAAAGGCGTTGGGACGGGATATGAGTAATGGTAATTTACTGCGAAAGATTAAGTATGGAATCACCATCTTATCAATACTGATTACCTGGGCGTTGGAAAATGCAATTGAAACATCTGATTCCATGCGTGCAAGAGGGTATGGATTAAAGGGAAGAACGGCGTTTTCAATCTTTCATTTTGACCGGCGGGATGTAAAGGTGAGTGTATTTCTGGCAGGTCTGATGTCAATCTGTATCATTGGATTTCGTCAGGGAATTCTGTTTGCCCAATATAATCCGGTGATTAAGATTGGAGGATTCCCTTTGCGCATACAAAGCGTGTCTGTGTATCTGGCATGGGGGATAATTTGTCTTTTTCCGGTGCTTATGGGAGTATTGGAGGATTTATCCTTTCGCAGACTGGAAAAGAAGGCAAACATGGAGCGGAGCTTACCGTGGTATATGAAGCAAACAGGAGGACAGCTGCCTTGAATTGTATTGAAATCGAACATTTTAGTTTTAAGTATCCAAAGAATGACACGCTTGCCTTAATGGATATTCAGATGGAAGTGGAGGAAGGCAGCTTTGTAGTTCTTTGTGGGAAGAGCGGCTGTGGAAAGAGTACACTCTTACGCCACCTGAAAACCGTTCTTGCGCCTCACGGAGAAGCAGCGGGGAGCATTCGTTATATGGGAAAAGAACTGCAGAAGGTAGACCAGCGTACACAGAGTGCAGGGATTGGGTATGTGCTGCAAAATCCGGATAATCAGATTGTAACAGATAAGGTGTGGCATGAACTGGCATTTGGATTGGAAAGCTTGGGATATGACACGCCTACAATCCGGCTCCGCGTAGCAGAGATGGCTTCTTATTTTGGCATCCATGAGTGGTTTATGAAGAATGTTTCTGAACTCTCGGGAGGACAAAAGCAGCTTTTGAATCTGGCCTCCGTCATGGCGATGCACCCGCAGCTTTTAATCCTGGACGAGCCTACTTCACAGCTGGATCCGATTGCAGCCTCAGATTTTCTGGAGACCGTACGAAAAATCAACCGTGATATCGGAACCACGGTAATTTTGACGGAACACAGACTGGAGGATGTGATTCCCTGGGCCAATCAGGTTTATGTCATGGATGAGGGCAAGATGATTGCACAGGGAACTCCGGGAGAAATCGGGAACTTACTCAAAAATCTGAAACATAACATGTTTTTATCCATGCCTACACCTATGCAGATTTATGCAGGAACAGACAGTTCTTTGCATTGTCCTTTGACAGTCAGTCAGGGCCGTCGCTGGCTTTCTCAGGAGATTGGGGAAAAGATTTCAACAGAAGCTTCCGCAGAGAAACATTTGAAGAAATCCGAACAACGTGAGCTCGGTGAAAAGAAAAAAAAGAGGAATGAGGAAAAGGAAATTCCTGCAATACGTATTCGGGATGTCTGGTTCCGCTATGAAAGAAATCTGCCGGATGTGGTAAAGGGACTGTCATTGGATGTAAAGAAGGGAGAAATCTTTGCACTGGTGGGGGGAAATGGTACCGGGAAAAGTACAACAATGAGCCTGATAGCAAGAATCCGATATCCATACCGGGGTAAAATCTGGCTGGAAGGCAGAGAAATCGGAAAATACAGTGATGACGAGCTGTATCATGGATTTTTAGGTGTTATGCCGCAAAATCCCCAGAGCCTCTTTGTAAAAAAGACGGTTCTGGAGGACCTCTATGAGATGATTGATGGAGATAAGGAGAAGAAAAGTAAAGCCTATCCGATTGCTATGAAAAAAGCAGATGCGGTGAATGGCATCATCGCCCTTACGAAGCTTGAACATCTATTAAATCGTCATCCCTATGACTTAAGCGGAGGTGAGCAGCAAAGGCTGGCACTTGCAAAGGTATTACTGCTTCGTCCCAGAATCTTACTGATGGATGAACCGACAAAAGGCATCGATAACCATTATAAAAAGGAATTGGGAGATATTCTGCACACATTGACACAGCACGGGGTGACGATTCTTCTGATCAGCCATGATGTTGAATTCTGTGCCCAGTATGCTGATCGTACGGGCCTCTTTTTTCAGGGAAATGTGGTAAGCTGCAAAGATTCACGTAGTTTTTTCGCAGGTAATAATTTTTATACTACGGCAGCAAATCGTATGGCTCGTCAATATTTTCCGGATGCGGTTACTGCCGGGGATGTTATAGCGGATATTCTCCAGGTTCAAAAAGCGGTGAAAGGAGAGCAGGATGTATGCTGAGGGAAGATAAGTTGGATACGTTTCTGGATGCATTCCTCGAAGGAAGAGAAAACCCACCGAAAGTGGATCTGGATTTCTGGGAGGAAGCGGAAAAGATACGTCAGCCGGAAAAGGAAAGATTCTGGGACTATCAGGAAATACTGACAGCTCCGAAAGGGAAAGGGAAACTGCCTCCCCGGACAATTGCATCTGTCTTTTTGATTTTAATTCTGATCCCTGTTATTATCTTTGGAGGTATCCGCTATTGGGATGACAGGAAATATCTGAAGGTCAGTCTGGCAATCGCTTTTCTTTCTACGGTTCCGTTTTTTATGGTATTTGAAGGCAGAAAGCCGCAGACAAAAGAACTTTTGACAATTTCTGTCCTGGCCGCTATTGCTGTGGCAGGCAGGGCAGCATTTTTCATGGTTCCAAGCTTTAAGCCGGTGGCTGCAGTAGTGATTATCTCAGGTGTTTGCTTTGGTGCAGAAGCGGGTTTTATGGTGGGAGCTGTTTCTATGCTTGCCTCGAACATGCTATTTGGGCAGGGACCATGGACACCATGGCAGATGTTTGCTATGGGTATCATAGGGTTTCTTGCAGGCATCCTGTTTCAGAAGGGGTGGCTCAAAGCGAGAAAAGGTTCTTTGTGTATTTATGGATTTCTGGCCACCCTTTTTATCTATGGGGGAATTATGAATCCGGCATCACTGGTCATGATGTCATATGCCATTACGAAAAAGAATCTGCTCGCAATTTACATTTCTGGACTCCCTGTAGATTTCGTACATGCTTCGGCCACTGTTACATTTCTCTTTTTGGCTGCCAGACCCATGATTGAGAAACTGGAGCGGATTAAAATAAAATATGGGATGATTCAGGAGTAGGCTATGGCAGATAATTATGATAAAATAGAAATTAAAAAGACAGAACTGACAGATGACAAAAGAAAAAAAACGATTTTAAATATTGTTATTGCAGCGGCGCTTTGTATCATCGCATATGGAATCTGGAATATGGTATCGGTACAGAAAGAATATAAAGAAGCCAGGCAAGAATATGAAAACGTAAGGCAAAGCGCAGGGGCCGACATGCTGGAGCAGGCGGATAGGAAGGAACTTCCGGCTATAGATCTGAAAAGCCTTCAAAAGGAAAATCCGGATACAATCGGATGGCTGTATTATCCGGTATTGGGTATTAACTATCCGATTATGCAGGATGAGGATAATACATATTATATAAATCACACATTTTCCGGCGAGAAAAATGCTGCCGGAAGTCTGTTTATGGATTCATATGGGAATGAGGAATTTACAGACGATAATACTTATATATTCGGCCATAACATGAGGGATGGTTCTATGTTCGGACATCTGAAACGAATCAGGGAAGCGGATACTGTAAAGGAAAATCCTTATTTCTGGATTTATACGGAAAACGACTGGCGGACATACCAGATTTTTTCTTACCATGATGCGGATGCAGACAGGAAGGACGTAGCTTTTCAAATTAAATTTGAAAACAAGCAGGCCTTTGGGCAGTTTATCCGCTCCCTGGAGAAAAAATCAGAAGAAAAGCTTGATGTGAAGGTAAAAGAGACGGATAAAATTGTTTCGCTTGCTACCTGTACCAGTGATTCGTCGGTACGGTTAGTCGTACATGGGGTACTGGTGGAGGAAAACAAAAAACAGTCATAGGTCAGCAAATGAAAATGCGGGTGATGAGATGATAGTTACAACGAATTTTAACAACAGCACAGAAGATATGGCAAGATATGAAGAAAAGGATGACATTCGGAGATTCTGTATCAAAAATCATCTGGATGGGATGGAGTATATGAGAATACCTCAGTGTCCGGAGGATAAGGTACCGATGGAATTAATTCAGGGAATTCACCTCTCTTCGTATCAAAGCTGGATGGACTTATGGCTGAGAAAGAAAAAAGTGCTTCTGGAAGAGTATGGCAGCATGGAGGTGGTCGAACAGCTTTATGGAGGAATCACTCCACAGACCCTGATTGAAAACCTTCGCGGCGAGCTGAACCAGGCACAGGCTCTTGGTGCAAAATATGTGGTTTTCCATGTGAGTGAGGTTAAAATCATAGAATCCTTTACACACCGGTTTCAGTACACGGATCGTGAGGTGATAACAGCCGCTGCAGAGCTTATCAATCAGGTTCTGGATGCAGAGGACTATTCCTTTGATTTCCTTATGGAAAATCTCTGGTGGCCGGGGATGAACCTTATGAATCCGGAAATTACAGAAGAATTGCTGGAACATGTACATTACGAAAAAAAGGGAATTATGCTGGATACCGGACATCTGCTCCATACGAATATCGGCCTGCATTCACAGGAAGAAGGGGTAGACTATATTCTGCAGGTGCTGGACAGGAACCGGCAGATAAAAAGCTATATAAAAGGAATTCATCTGAATCAATCCCTGACCGGAGATGTGGCCTGCGATATGAAGCAAAGACTTGAAAGCGGGGAGATTCGGCTGAAAACTGACTATTGGGAACGATTTGCCCAGGTATACTCTTACATTTTCCAGCTGGATCAGCATAAACCATTTACGGCAGCCGGGGTAAAGGGGTTGGTTGAGGAAATTGCTCCGGAGTATCTGACCTTTGAATTTATCACGAGAAACAGAGTGGAGCACGAAAGATATCTGCAGGCACAGTGGTCGGCGTTAACGCCCGACAGAAGGGGGAAGATTATTTGTTAATTGGTGGAATACAGAAGCTGTCACTGCTGGATTATCCGGAGAAAATCTGTTGTACAATTTTTACAGCGGGTTGTAATTACAGATGTCCATTTTGCCATAATGCATCTATCCTGCAGCCCGATCTTCGAAGCCCGGCAATACCGGAGGAAGAGGTTCTGGAGTTTTTAAAGAAGCGCAAGGGTTTGATTGACGGGGTATGCATTACCGGGGGGGAACCTTTGCTGCAGCCACAGATTGCAGACTTCATTGCGAACATACGGGGACTTGGTTTTCTGGTAAAGCTGGATACAAATGGAAGCTTTCCGGACAAGCTGAACGAACTTATAGAGGCAAATCTGCTGGACTATGTGGCTATGGATGTGAAAAATTCTCCGGAAAAGTACGGCCTGACAGTCGGAACAGAAAACTATGATATCCGTCCGGTTGAAGAAAGTATTTCCCTTCTGCTGTCGGGAAAACTGCCGTATGAGTTCAGAACGACCGTAGTACGTGAACTTCATACCTGCGGAGATTTTCAGAAAATTGCCCGCTGGATACAGGGAGCAGAGCATTATTATCTTCAGAGCTTTGTGGACTCCGAAGATGTGCTTGTAAGTGGATTCCACAGCTGCTCCAGCGAAGAACTGCAGGAATTTCTTAAAGTTGTACAAACACTTGTACCTTCTGTGCGTCTTCGGGGAGTATAAAGCATATATTGGGGGAAGAATTTAAACAGGCACTATATATTGTGCTTTACATGTTGAAGAATTTTCCTGCTTATGCTATAATCATATCTACGGATATGGCGGAACAGCAGCCAAATATAGAAAATATTGAGGTGATATGAGATGTATCAGGTTGTAAAAAGAGACGGACAGACTGCTGAGTTTGATTTGACGAAAATCATCCGGGCAATTACCAAAGCTTTTGATTCAAAGAACAGGGAATATAACCGTCAGACAATTGAACTGCTGGCACTGAATGTTACGGCAGATTTTGAACCTAAAATTACGAATGGATATGTGTCGGTAGAGGATATCCAGGACAGCGTAGAGACAATTTTGAGTAAAAGCGGTTATGCAGATGTGGCAAAGGCATTTATCCTCTACCGGAAGCAGCATGAGAAGATACGGAATATGAAATCCACGATTCTGGACTTCAAAGAAACTGTAGACAGCTACTTAAAGGTGACAGACTGGAGAGTGAAGGAGAATTCGACCGTTACGTATTCTGTAGGCGGTTTGATTTTAAGTAATTCCGGTACGATTACTGCGAACTACTGGCTCAGCGAGATCTATGACTCCGAGATAGCGGAAGCGCACAGAAGTGCCGATATACATATTCATGATTTGTCCATGCTGACCGGATATTGTGCCGGATGGAGCTTAAAACAACTGATTACGGAAGGCTTAGGGGGAATTCGGGGCAAGATTACATCAGCTCCCGCCAGACACCTCGCAACACTCTGTAACCAGATGGTGAATTTCCTCGGGATCATGCAGAATGAATGGGCGGGAGCACAGGCATTTTCTTCTTTTGACACCTATCTGGCGCCTTTTGTGAAGGCAGATAATCTTTCTTATGATGCGGTAAAAAAATCCATCGAAAGCTTTATCTACGGAGTAAATACACCTTCGCGCTGGGGGACCCAGGCTCCATTTTCCAACATTACGCTGGATTGGGTGGTTCCGGATGATCTGGCAGAACTGCCTGCCATCGTCGGCGGAAAAGAGATGGACTTTAAATACAAAGACTGTAAAAAAGAGATGGATATGGTAAATCGGGCATTTATCGAAATCATGATTGAAGGGGATGCCAATGGACGCGGGTTCCAATACCCAATACCCACCTATTCCATTACAAAAGATTTTGACTGGAGCGATACGGAAAATAACCGTCTTTTATTTGAAATGGCAGCAAAATACGGTACTCCGTATTTCTCAAACTATATTAACAGTGAGATGGAGCCAAGCGATGTCCGCAGCATGTGCTGCCGTTTGAGATTGGATTTACGTGAGCTTCGGAAAAAATCCGGAGGTTTTTTCGGAAGCGGTGAGAGCACTGGCTCTGTAGGCGTAGTCACGATTAATCTTCCACGCATCGCTTATCTGGCGAAGGATGAGGCAGACTTCTATGCCCGTCTGGACAAGATGATGGACATTGCAGCAAGAAGCCTTAAGGTAAAGCGGGAGGTGATTACAAAGCTTCTGGAGGAAGGACTATATCCATATACGAAGCGGTATCTGGGTTCGTTCGACAGTCATTTTTCCACGATCGGACTGATTGGGATGAATGAAGCCCTGTTAAATGCCGGATGGCTGAAGGAGGACATTTCCCGGCCGAAGGCCCACGCATTTGCAAAAGATGTATTAAATCATATGCGGGAGCGTTTATCCGATTACCAGGAGCAATATGGTGATCTGTACAACCTGGAGGCAACTCCGGCAGAGAGCACTACATATCGTCTGGCTAAACACGATGTGAAGCGCTATCCGGATATCATTACCGCCGGGGAAAAGGGTGAAACGCCTTACTATACAAATTCTTCGCATCTGCCTGTAGGATTTACGGATGATATCTTTGAAGCACTTGAGCTTCAGGACGATTTACAGACACTTTATACCTCCGGCACAGTATTCCATGCATTTGTCGGTGAAAAGCTGCCCGGCTGGAAATCAGCGGCTGCACTGGTGCGTAAGATTGCGGAGAACTATACCTTGCCATACTACACGATATCCCCGACTTACTCTGTATGTAAAAACCATGGATATATCAGCGGTGAAACATATGTTTGCGACCAGTGTGGTGAACCTACGGAGGTATACAGCCGGATTACCGGTTATTACCGTCCGGTGCAGAACTGGAATGAGGGAAAAACCCAGGAGTTTAAAGACCGTAAACTATATGCACCTGAAAAATCCTATGGTTTACAGCCGAAAACGGCTGCCGGTGATTTCAGAACAGAATCCGATAAGGATTTTTCGGCGATAGATCATCCGGGAAAGATGCTGCTATTTACAACAAAAACCTGCCCGAACTGTAAGATGGCGAAAACGTTCCTGACGGAAGCAAATATTCCATATGAAACAATACCCGTGGAAGATAATACGGATTTGGCCGTACAGTACGGAGTGAGAAGTGCGCCCACATTGGTTGTGCAAAAAGAAGGGAAACATATTTTATATGTAAATGCTTCTAATATTCGCAGCTTTGCAGATACAATTCAAAAATCAGAATAATGTAAAAATCCTCATTTGGTTCAGGGCTGAATGGGGATTTTTTGCCTGTATGTACAGGCTTGACAAGAATTATTGGTTAGGATATACTAACTATAAAGGAGGGGTATATATGCATGAGGCATCCGAGAATTATCTTGAAACTATCTATATCTTAATCTTAAAAAGCCCCAGAGTGAGGGCAGTAGATGTGGCAAATGAGCTTGGGTACAGCAAGGCCAGTGTCAGTAATGGAATCCGTGTTCTGAAGCGGGAAGGCTACGTGAAAAATGGGGAAGGAACGGCATTGGAACTTACAGAAAAGGGACGTTTCATGGCGGAGAAAATATTTGAAAGACATATGGTTCTGACAAAATTTCTGGAGAAGTATGCCCAGGTTTCGACCGAAATTGCCGAAAAAGATGCCTGCAAGATAGAGCACATTATCAGCGAAGAAGTATTCCGGGGATTAAAAAAACATGTTTCAGAGGGTACATTTTAGTTTTATCAGGAACAAAAGCCCTTGCTCAAAAAAGATGTACATATACTGCATGAAAGAAGAAAGCCTGGTCAATATTAAGAAGAATAAAGCATTTTTTAGATAAAAAGCTACATATAGGACGGGAGATGAATATATGGCCGGGCAGCAGTTAGTTTATCATTATTGTACAGTGGAAGCTTTGATGAATATTTTGAAGAACAGGAGCATTCGGCTTTCGGACATGGAAAAATCTAATGATTATGCGGAGCGTCGATGGATGCAGGAGATGATTGCAGAGGAATTCTGTCATCTGATGCCCGATGCATACGAGAAGCAAAGGGAATTTCGTGCCTGTTTTCAGTCATTTACAGAACAGAAAAATCTGTATGCGGCCTGTTTTTCTGAAAAGCCGGATCTTTTAAGCCAGTGGCGTGCTTATGCAATGGACGGAAGGGGAGTTGCTATCGGTTTTGAAAAAACGGCTTTCAATGAAGCGGCGAATCCTGCGGTCAGGTTTTTAAAAATCTGTTACGATCAGGAGAAGGAAAGGGTATATGCCAGAACACAGGCAGAAGAAATTTACAGACTGCTGGGAAATGGGTTGTCTATGAAAGAGGTTGTGTGTGCTGTATATGGAAAGACAGAGGTTGAACTCAGCGTCATGAAGAATCCCGCATTTGAAGAGGAGCAGGAATGGAGAATCTGTCTGGCAGCTGCCCCGGAAGCATGTACAGTGCCATCTCATATAAAAGAGGGTTTCTGTCTGTCACCTGTTCGGATTTATTATAGTAATTACAGACTCATTTCTTATATTGAGCTTGAATTTTCGAAGAAAAAGGACCGTATGGTAAAGGAAATCATACTTGGACCAAAATGCAGACTGGAAAAACGGGATGTACAGATGTGTCTGGGACTTTGGGGATATGAGAAAGAGCGGGTTCAGATCCTGCAGTCAAGTGCCACATATTCCTGAAAACCTGTTGTTATACCTCCTGGAATCTGGTATCATGATACAAAAGCCAAAAGGTCATGTTTGCATGAAAAAGCATGAGTTTGGATATCAGGGGTATTATGTATCTGAAGGGAGAGGATGGTATAATGTCTGAGAACAGATATGATGACGGGAATGCCGGAGTAATATCAAATTACGAAAAGTTATGCGAATACTGGAGGGGGAGGTTTCTGGAGATAGATGAGCAGGAACTGGCTGTTAAACTTCCGGAACTTATCTGGCAGGAAGAGCATATTCTGCTGACGTATTATGGTAAGGAATATCGTATTAACCGTGAGAATGGGCGGATTCAGGGGCCGGGTTCAATGGATTCTGTTTCCTGTGAAAACCAGTTGACGATTTATAATCTGCTGTGGTATGCAAAGGAGGGTGCTCATATTCAAAATCGGTGGGTGCCTTTTCGTAGCGTAAGGAATGCATCTCCATTTACATCCGCGTTTACAGCCCATGTATTGCAGCCTTTTTCTGAGACTTTCAGCGGACATTTGGAGAAGCTGCATCATGCGGCGCAAAAGTTAGGAGGCATCGCATTACCTCAGGGAGACGCGGGCTATCAGATTAAGGCTTTTGACTGTATTCCTGTTCAGTTCTTTTTCTGGGACGAAGATGATGAATTTCAGGCGCAGTCCAACATCTTGTTTGATTATGGCGTCACTGACTTTATACATGTGGAGTCTACGGTATCTATTGCATCAGACGGAATACTCCGCCTGGCGGAAGAAGCGGGACTTCCGTTGAAAGGGCATATTTATGATTAACATCTTCTGCTCAGCCATAATCATGCAAACTGCCGGTCTCATTGACCGGCAGTTGCTGATTATGGCTGAGCAGACCACTGACAATATAAGTCCGTGTCGTCTTTGATACTTCGAAGGAAAGTGCCGGGCTGATACATGGTTCCGGATCCGCCCGGTATGGTATTCCACCCCCAAAACTGATATCCTTGTCTGGCTGGAATACAGTCAGAGATGCGTAAGGTTTCGCCTTCCCGTATTCTTATAGGAGCAGGAAGATTGATAACCTCTATATCATCAGGAACATTTGCATGATAGTGTAAAGTACAAAATATGGCCTCCCACCTGGCATAAAGATTCAGATCACCGATGCTTCCGTGTGGAATCATGGTAATCCTGTGCTTGTCAGCAGAAGATTTATACCATCCAAGAAAACGATACCCCGGTTGAGGCTCAGGCGCCGTCAAAGGGACATCCCCGGAAGCTATCTGATAAGATACTGGATTAAGATGCTTCGCCTGAATCAGATTATGATAATGTATTTGATAAGTCTTAATAGTAGATTGTTTCATAAAATTCACCCGTCTTATATAATGATACTTTATTATATGATACCAGGGTCAAAAGGTCATGAGTTTCATGCTTGCATGAAAAATCATGACTTTGGGACCCGCCAAACATGAGAAAGGAGCCCGAAAGGGCGGAATTCGAATGTTTTCGGATTGCGGGAGCACGAAGTGCATAGCAATCCGTAGGTATCGTATGCCCCCCAAAAGCGGATTGCGGGAGCACGAAGTGCATAGCAATCCGTAGGTATCATATGCCCCCCAAAAGCTGCAGGGTCAAAAGGTCATGAGTTTCATGCTTGCATGAAAAAGCACGACTTTTATGAAACAGGTTATTGGGGTCTACTTTGCTTTGACATCCTGATAGTCATTACGGCGTTCAAATTCTCTGACTGCGTAAGAGCAGAGCGGTATGATTTTCTTCCCTTCTTTTCTCGCCTGGTCGACAACAGCCTGAAGCAGTCTTGCCGCAAGCTTCTGTCCCCTGTATTCATCGGAAACATAGGTATGATCGATAGTCCAGATGTTATCACCTGAGGGGTAGTAGGTTATTTCACCGGCTTCGCCCCCCTTGTCGTCTGCAAAATAAAATCTGTTCTCTCCTTGTTTTAGCTCCATATGAAAGTCCTCCATTCTGTGCATGGTTTTCTGATAGATATAGTATATCCCATAGAGGTGTATTTTGGAAGATGGTATCAAAAATAAACATGATTTTTAACTGCCATAAAATTGTTGCAAATTACTTTTTTTAATTGACACAAACGAATAAATACCATCCTTGTATGTTCAGATGAAAGTGTGATATAATAAATTCATTCAAAAACCATATCTAAAACCAGGAGGATAGGTGTATCCAATGCATAAGAGAAAATGGTTAAAGAGAACGATAGGTGTGCTTCTGATTGTTATTACAGCTGTTTTTTTTATTATCTGTAATATCCTGGTAGATGTTGCACTTATTCCTGAAAAGATGGAACAGACAGAGGCTTTTGGCGAAATTACGGAAGAAAGTATGGAAGCCCTGGTACATACGGATGATATTCAGAACAATCAGGCAGAGGCAGGCAATGAAACAAACGCATGGCTTGCACAGGCCCGGACAGAAAAACTTTCGGTAACGACAAGTGATGGCTATCAATTGATTGGCCGGGTATTTTTTCAGGAAAAGGAGAGTCACAAGTGGGTGCTTCTGCTGCATGGGTATACCGGATGGAAAGAGGAATTATATCCCATTGGTTACGAATATGCAAAGCAGGGATATCAGGTGCTTGCCCCGGATTTGCGCTGCAGCGGGGAAAGCGGGGGTGATTTTATCGGTATGGGATGGACGGACCGCCTGGATAATCTGCTGTGGCTGAATTACATATTAAAATTGGATCCGGAGGCAGAGATTGTGATTCATGGGCAATCCATGGGAGCAGCCAGCGCACTGATGATGACCGGAGAAAAACTTCCCAAGAACGTAAAAGCAGTTGTTTCTGACTGTGCCTATACGGATGTATACCACATGTTTCAAAAGCAGATAAAAGAATGGTTTCATCTTCCGGCTTTTCCTGTTATTGATGGTGCAAATCTTGTGCTCCGTCTGCGGGGAGGATATGATATAAAGAAGGCTTCTGCAATCGAGGCCGTAAAGCGAACCAGGATTCCCATCTTATTCATTCATGGGGATCAGGATGTCTTTATTCCGGTGGAGATGGCCAGGGAGCTGTACAAAGCTGCCAATGGAGAAAAAGAGTTGTTGGTCGTTAAAGGGGCGGGACATGCACAGGCACAGTATAAAAATCCGGAAGAGTATTACACAACAGTGTTTTCATTTTTGAAAAACTTTATCACAGAGAAAGGATTAGAAACGGGATAAAATGGATTTTTACAAACGGGTGGAGGCTGTCTGCAGAGAGGTCCCATATGGCAGGGTCGCTACCTACGGTCAGATAGCTCTGCTCTGCGGAAAACCGGGAAATGCCCGGCAAGTGGGCTATGCCCTGGGGCATAAAGTGTCGGATGTTCCGGCTTACCGGGTTGTGAATGCAAAAGGCGCTTTAAGCGGTGCAGCTGCCTTTGAGATACCGGGGATTCAGCGCCATCTTCTGGAGATAGAAGGCATTCGCCTGGACGCAGACGAACATGTGGATCTTGATAAATTTGGCTGGAAAAACACTTTGGAGGATGCACTCAAATTACTCGAGTTTTTTGAAAAAAATGACCTATGAAAGCATTTTGTAACTGGTTGTATGAAGAAAAGTAGGAGGAGATGCTATGAAAATCTATAGGATAGCAGCAGTAATGCTTACACTTCTGCTGGCTGTTCTGCCGGGATGTGGAAATTCCGGCAGCAATAAGATGGATTCTTATGCTCGAACGGAGGTTGCTACAGCTCCCGGTGAAGCGAAAAACGCAGATACGGCAGGTCAGGCGGCAGAAAGTACAGCAGATGCCGGTTCAGGAAGCGACAGTGTAGGTCAGGTGACTGATCCGAATCGTAAACTAATTAAAACACAGGATTATTCTGTAGAGACGAAAGAGTTTGACAAGTTTCTAGATGAACTGAATGAATTGGTTAATACGAGTAAGGGTTATGTAGAGCAATCAGATGTACAGGGCAGTACTGACAGTGACAGTGGAAACAGATATGCGAATTATACGCTTAGAATTCCGGTGGATAATCTGGCAGACTTTAAGGCGTCTATTGGTAAACGGGTAACAATAACCCATTTTTCCGAACAGGTTCAGGATGTGACCTTGAATTACGTGGATACTGAAAGCCACATTACGGCGCTGAAGGCTGAGCAGGAAACTCTGATTGCTATGTTGGAAAAGGCCGAAAACCTGGAGTCTATTATAGCGATTCAAAACCGACTGACGGAGGTCCGGTATCAGTTGGAAAGTTATGAATCACAGATCCGCACTTATGATAACGAAATACAATACAGTACGATAACCTTGAATATCAGCGAGGTGGAGAGGGAAATACAGGTTTCGGAATCCTTTGGCGGTCAGTTGAAGGAACGTTTGTCCAGAAACATGTACAGTATACAAAAAGGTATATATTCTTTTACTCTGTGGTTTCTGGGAGCCATTCCCTACTGGGTAGTTGCCGGAATTCTTATCTTAATTATCTGTTTAGTCATTAAAGCAATAAAAAAACATAATGAAAAGATGGATCTCATCGAGGAGGAAAAAACCGGATTGGGGAAGAAGCCGCATGCAGATGCAGACAAAAAAGAAGCGGATGAGAATAAAGAATAAATAAGTGCACATTCTATATAGAGATAAATAAAGCAGAAAGGAACGTTTGTGTACTTGGTGTAAACTATGATTCAAAATGAAGAATTACCAATTGGATTTACCATGGAGCTGGCACAGCATTCGGATATACTTAATTCATTTTCTAAGCTGGATGAGACAAAGAAGAAAGAGCTGATTGATGGAGCCAGAGAAGTGAAGACAAGGGATGAGATGCGCTCCTATATAGAGAACATGAGAATGTTTTGATTGTGTAAGAGCTAGAAATTGAACAACAGATATGCCTGTATGTTTCCGGATGATAGTCACAGGGACATTCAGGCATATTGTTATTTACATTTAGGACTGTTCATGCTAAAATAAAAATACGTTGTTTGTTTGAAAACATAACGGAATGGGAGGCAGGTTTTATGAAGTTGATTCGTACCCAGGATGCCGCAGGGCAAGTGCTTTGCCATGACATCACCCAGATTATCAGGGGCGAAAAGAAGGGACCGGTATTTCGAAAGGGCCATGTGGTTCGGGAAGAAGACATTCCGGTTCTTTTAAGTGTGGGAAAAGATCAGTTATATATCTGGGAAAAAGAAGAAGGGATGCTCCATGAGAATGAAGCTGCCGAGATCCTGTGCAGGATGTGCAGGAATGAACATATGGAACGAAGTGAAGTAAAAGAGGGCAAGATAGAGTTGACTGCTGCATGTGACGGTTTGTTGAAGATTAACCGCCCCGCATTAAAAGCAGTCAATGCTTTCGGAGAGATGATGATTGCTACAGTGCATGGAGATTTTCCGGTGAAGAAGGGGGACAAGCTGGCAGGAACCAGAATCATACCGCTGGTCATCGAGGAAGAAAAGATGAAGCAGGCGGAAAAGCTGGCAGATCAGCCGATTCTGAAACTGATGCCTTTCCTGCAAAAAAAGGTGGGGATTGTTACTACAGGGAATGAAGTGTATTACGGAAGAATACAGGATACCTTTACACCTGTGATTGAAGACAAGCTGAAGGAATATGGCGGTGAGGTCTGTTCTCATGTGGTCTGGAACGACGACCACACCAAGATCACAGCCAGTATTCTGGAGATGATTGAGGATGGCGCAGACATGGTAATCTGCACCGGGGGTATGAGTGTAGACCCGGACGATAAAACTCCGCTTGCTATCAAAAATACAGGAGCCAGGATCGTATCTTATGGTGCACCGGTATTGCCTGGTGCCATGTTTTTACTGGCCTATTATGAAAAGGATGGAAAGAAAGTACCTGTGATGGGTCTTCCTGGATGTGTGATGTATGCGAAGCGCACTATCTTTGATCTGGTGCTTCCCAGGGTGATGGCAGATGACGAGGTAACTGCCGAAAGTCTGGCAGCTCTGGGAGAGGGCGGCTTGTGCCTTTCCTGTCCGGTCTGCACCTTTCCTAACTGCGGCTTTGGGAAAGGGGCTTAACGATGGCAGAATTCAGTCATTTTGATGAGGGCGGAAACGCCTGGATGGTGGATGTATCGGAAAAAGCCGGGACAAGAAGAGAAGCGACAGCCAGCGGATGGATTTCGATGAGTAAAGAGTGTTACCAAAAGGTGTCTCTGGGGACTATGGGAAAAGGTGATGTTCTGGGTGTGGCCCGGGTTGCGGGAATTATGGGTGCAAAGAGGACCTCGGAGTTGATTCCACTTTGCCATATCCTGAATCTTACAAAACTGTCCTTAGATTTTGTGATGGATGACGATGCGCATAAAATCCAGGCTGTATGTACGGCCGGATGTAATGGTATAACAGGTGTGGAGATGGAGGCACTTACCGGCGTTTCTGTCTGCCTGCTGACCATCTATGATATGTGTAAGGCTGTGGATAAAACCATGGAAATCGGAGAAATTCATCTGGAAGAGAAAACAGGAGGAAAAAGCGGTACTTTTATACGGGAGGAGCATCTGCCGGAGAAAGGGCAAGGAAATTAGCATGAAGGGAATCGTGAAGGCTGTCTGTATCAGCAGGCAAAAAGGGACAGAAAAAGTCCCTGTATCTGAGGGACATTTTATAGAAAACTATGGAATAGAGGAAGATGCGCATGCGGGAAACTGGCATCGGCAGGTAAGTCTCCTCTCATACGACAAGGTAGAAGCATTTAACGAGCGTGGAGCGGATGTAAAAGACGGAGATTTTGGAGAAAATCTGGTGGTGGAAGGGATTGATTTCCGTTCCCTGCCGGTCGGAACGATCCTTAGCTGCAGCGATGTTATTCTGGAGATGACACAAATTGGAAAGGAATGCCACAGTCATTGCGCCATTCATAAAAGAGTAGGTGACTGCATCATGCCGCGGGAAGGTGTTTTTGCAAAGGTTATAAAAGCCGGAACCATTCGTCCCGGTGATGAAATGCAGGTGGAACCCCCCAAATCAGATCGTCCGTTTCAGGCAGCAGTAATTGTACTCAGTGACAAGGGTTCGCGCGGAGAGCGGGTGGATGAAAGCGGTCCGGCAGTAAAGGAAGCTCTGGAAGGTCAGGGATATGAGGTAGTTGAAGTCCTTGTAATACCGGATGAGCCGGAATTACTGAAAAAGGAACTGATTCGTCTGTCTGACAGCCGACAGCTGGATGTAGTTTTCACGAGTGGGGGAACAGGATTTTCCATGCGCGATCAGACACCGGAGGCTACAATGGCTGTTGCAGACCGGAATGCTCCCGGAATTGCCGAGGCGATCCGCCAGGGTTCCATGAAGATTACAAGTAGGGCAATGCTCAGCAGAGGGGTTTCTGTTATTAGGAAAAAGACTTTGATTATCAATCTTCCGGGCAGCCCCCGGGCAGTAAGAGAGAGCCTGGATTTTATCCTTGCGGATCTGCCCCACGGAATTAAGTTATTAAGAGGAACTGATGGAGAATGTGCAAGAAAATAAGAGGGGAAAGTTAGTGTGAAAAGAAAAATCGCATTATTATTGGCAGGTATCATGGCATGTGGGATGCTGGCGGCTTGTGGAGACGAAGGAAAGTCTTCTTCAACATCAAAATCGACAAGTGCAGAATCTATATCTGCACAATCTGAACCGGAGGAAGAGGTGACACCGGAGGCAGAGCAGACAAAGCTTTTGGTTGCGGCGGCTGCCAGCCTGAAAAATGCATATGATGAAAAACTGATTCCGATGTTCCAGGATGCAAATCCCGGTGTATTGGTGGAAGGTACCTACGATGCATCCGGGAAACTTCAGACGCAGATTGAAGAAGGTCTTGAAGCGGATGTCTTTATGTCGGCAGCACCGAAGCAGATGAACGAGTTAAACGATAAGGGACTGATCTTGTCAGATACGATGACAGATTTGCTGGAAAATAAAATTGTATTGATTGTTCCGGCAGGAAGCGACAGTACGCTTACAGCATTTGAAGATATTGCGAATGCAAATAGTATTGCAATCGGAGATCCGGCTTCCGTACCGGTTGGGCAGTATGCGCAGGAAGCACTTACAAATCTCGGAATATGGGATTCTATCCAGGATAAAGTAAGCCTTGGAACCAATGTAACAGAGGTTTTGAATCAGGTGGCAGCGGGTAGTGCCGATGCAGGAATTGTATATGCTACAGATGCAGCCTCAATGCCTGAACAGGTGAAAGTTGTAGCGGAAGCACCTGCGGACAGTGTCAGCAAGGCAATCTATCCGGCAGCAGTTGTAAAGAATACCCAACATATGGAGGAAGCTAAAGCATTTGTTGAGTTTCTCAAAACACCGGAGGCAATTAAGGTGTTCGAGGAATACGGATTTACCAATGCACTTTCATAGTTGATTTCTGAATGCGGTTCAGAAAAAAGGACAGGCATCGGTCAGACGGACAGGTCTGCCGGGGGCTTGTCCTTTTTTGATATACCAAAGTATGCAAGGAAAGCTGCCAGTGGCAGGTTTTCTGTATGAATGTTAAGATAAAGGAGAAAAAGCTATGGATTGGTCACCAATCTGGATTTCAATAAAAACAGCATCGATGTCTATTATATTTACTTTTTTTGCAGGCATACTGGCAGCGTGGGGGGTAATCAGCTGTAAAAAGGAGGGAACCAAGATGTTCTGGGATGGTCTGCTGACCTTACCGCTTGTTCTTCCCCCCACAGTGGTGGGATTTTTCCTTCTGTTTCTTTTTGGAGTCAAACGCCCTCTGGGAAAACTATTCCTTAACATATTTGGCGTAAAGATTGCATTTTCCTGGATTGCTACCGTACTCGCTGCAACGGTGATTTCATTTCCTCTGATGTACCGATCGGCTAGAGGAGCCTTCGAACAGGTAGACGAAAACCTGGTAGATGCTGCCAGAACGTTGGGGATGAGTGAATGGAACATCTTTCGGAGAGTCATTTTTACGAATGCAACTCCGGGTGTAGTCTCGGGTGGGGTGTTGGCTTTCGCAAGGGGGGTGGGGGAATTTGGAGCAACTGCCATGATTGCGGGGAATATCGCCGGAAAGACCAGGACTCTGCCTATGGCTGTATATTCAGAGGTTGCAGCTGGAAATATGGAGTCTGCCTATGGTTATGTGGGCATTATTGTGATCATTGCGTTTGTGTCCGTACTGGCTATGAACTGGATGGGACTGCACGAAAAGAAGAGAAAGAACCGTTGAAACGAAAGGACCAAGAGAATTATGGCAATGTTGGATGTGGCAATCAGAAAAAAACTCCGGCAGTTTTCGCTGGAGCTTTCCTTTCAGGGCGAGCGTGGATGCTTAGGGATTCTCGGACCTTCCGGATGCGGGAAAAGTATGACCTTGAAATCAATTGCCGGAATTGTGACTCCGGACAGCGGATTTGTGAAGGTAAGGAATCAGATGCTTTATAACTCTGAGCAGAAGGTAAATCTGAAACCCCAAAAGCGAAAAGTGGGATATCTGTTTCAGAATTATGCCTTATTTCCGAATATGACGGTGGAACAGAATATCGGCTGCGGACTTGAAAAGAATCATCCGCACAGAACAGAAATTATTTATAAAATGATAGAACGTTTTGAGCTTCAGGGCTTAGAAAAGAGCTTTCCCGGACGTTTATCGGGAGGGCAGCAGCAGAGGGTTGCTTTGGCCCGTATTCTGGCTTATGAGCCGGATGTACTTTTGCTGGATGAACCTTTCTCGGCCATGGATGCTTATTTAAAAGAAGGACTCAGGCTTGCGCTGGCAAAGGTAATTGAAGGATATCAGGGAGTGACAGTCCTTGTAACGCACGACAGGGATGAGGCGTATCAGCTTTGCAGCCATATCATGCTGCTCCAGGAGGGAAAAGTCCTGGAACAGGGTCAGACACAGAAGCTGTTTGATAAGCCGCAAACTGCGCAGGCCGCCCGGATGACAGGATGTAAGAATCTGTCCAGGTTTGAAAAAATCTCAGATTATCGATTATTGGCCACAGACTGGGGAATTACGCTTACAACCCGTGAAAAGATTACAGATGATATGCGTTATGTAGGAATCCGCGCACATGATTTTATGCCGCTTATGAAAACAGAGGCAGAAGCTTTTGCTGTCCGTCCGGATGCGAACCTCATTTCTCCGGGAGATGCGGCTATTTCTGAGATGCCATTTGAGTGGTATGTTACTTTGGAGAACGGGCTATGGTGGAAGACCGAAAAAAGTCTGCATAGCGATGATTCATCAAATGTTGTGCCGGATTATCTGCGGGTTCTCCCGGAAGCAATCATGCTTCTGAGAGGGGACCTCTGAAACGAAGGGCGATAGGAGGAGCAAAGATGTTTACAGAGCTGTTGCAAGAGATAGATATGAATAAAAAGACGATGATTGTTACGGTCGTTGAAGGAAAGAATCAAGGGTATCGCTGCGTTCGCACTGAAAAGACATGGATTTATGAAAATCATGCGATTGAGAAAGAGGTGTGTCGGAAAATCCATGAAGCTGTGGAATCTGTGGAAAAGACCTGCAGCAGGGAATACGAAGGAGGCAGACTGTTCTGCGAGGTATTAGGGGAAACTCCGCAGCTCGTTGTCTGCGGAGGGGGCCATGTTGGAGTAGCCATCGTTAAACTGGCAAAGTTTCTGGATTTTTCTGTCACAGTGATTGAAGATCGCCCACTTTATGCAAATCAGGCGAGAGAAGCCAGGGCAGATCAAGTCATATGTGACACCTTTGATCAGGGGTTAAGACAGATACAGGGCGGTCCAGACACTTATTTTGTAATTGTGACCAGGGGGCATCGTTATGATAAGGATTGTCTGGAAGCGATATTAAAAAAACCCTATGCCTATATGGGAATGATGGGAAGCCGTTCCAGAGTCCGTCTTTTAAAAGGAGTGATGAATGAGGAGGGGATCCCGGAAGAAAAGCTGGATGATCTCCATGCTCCGATTGGACTTTCAATTAAGAGTGAAACTCCTGCGGAAATTGCTGTTTCTATTCTGGGTGAAATTATACAGATTAAGAACTCGAATCGGGGCGGCGGTGGCTTCTCAGACGAGATTATAGAAGGAATGAAGCGTCCGCAAAATAAGATTCTGGCAACAATTGTCATGAGGAAGGGTTCTGCGCCGCGTCAGATTGGAACCAAGATGCTGATTATGGAGGACGGAAGCACGGTAGGAACTATAGGCGGAGGCTGTGCCGAAGCGGATATGATGCAGTCTGCCCTGCGTATGCTGCGGTCCGGTGATATAAAAACGCAGATGACGCATGTAAATATGACGAACCAGGATGCAGAAGATGAGGGTATGGTATGCGGAGGAATCCAGGACATCTTCCTTGAAGTTTTTGAAAACAGGTGAAGCGGTATTGACAGTCCGCCTTTTTCTGAACTATAATAAAGTAGATAAAAGGGGAAAAAAGTCCCCCTAAAACGATTATGGAGGATTTTTAACTATGAGCTTTTTAATTGATGGGCTAATGGCGCTCACATGGCAGCAACTTGTCATGTATGTTGTAGGTGCCGTACTGATTTGGCTGGCTATTAAGAAAGAGTACGAGCCATCCTTGCTTCTTCCTATGGGCTTTGGAGCAATTCTTGTGAACCTGCCATTATCCGGTGTGCTGAATCAGACACTTCAGGGAGGAATTTCTGCCAATGGAATCATCGAGTGGCTGTTTCATGTGGGAATTGAAGCATCCGAAGCACTGCCGATTCTGCTGTTTATCGGTATCGGAGCCATGATTGACTTTGGTCCGCTGCTGTCTAATCCGCTGATGTTTCTGTTTGGAGCGGGTGCACAGTTCGGTATCTTTGCCGCAATTCTCCTGGCCACGTTGCTGGGATTTGATTTAAACGATGCAGCTTCTATTGGCATTATCGGAGCTGCCGACGGTCCCACATCGATTTTGGTTTCACAGATACTTAACTCCAGGTATATTGGAGCCATAGCGGTGGCAGCCTATTCTTATATGGCACTGGTTCCCATTGTACAACCTTTTGCCATCAAGCTGGTAACCACCACGAAAGAGCGCAGAATCCATATGGATTATAATCCCGGTTCTGTTTCAAAACAGATGAGAATTGCATTTCCAATCGTGGTAACGATTATCGTGGGGCTTGTATCCCCGCAATCGGTTGCACTGGTGGGATTCCTGATGTTTGGAAACCTGATACGGGAGTGCGGCGTCCTGGGAACCATGTCGGATACAGCCCAGAACACGCTGGCGAATCTGATTACGCTGCTGCTTGGAATTACCATCTCATTCAGTATGAGAGCAGATCAGTTTGTAACGGTAGAGACAATCATGATTATGGCTATCGGACTTTTTGCCTTTGTGATGGATACCATCGGCGGAGTTCTGCTGGCGAAGTTTATGAATCTGTTCCTGAAAAAGAAGATTAATCCTATGGTAGGAGGCGCAGGTATTTCGGCATTTCCCATGTCTTCGCGTGTGATTCAGAAGATGGCGATGGAAGAGGATCCGAGCAATATTATCCTGATGCATGCAGCCGGAGCAAACGTATCGGGGCAGATTGCATCCGTAATTGCCGGCGGTATGGTAATTAATCTTGTGACCCAGTTCTTGAAATAGGAGGAAGATATGAATAATGTGCTGGTAGCCCTTGAAATTATGTGGAAGGGAATGGCAGGTATTTTTGTTACAATTCTTATAATTATGAT
Source organism: Novisyntrophococcus fermenticellae (assembly GCF_018866245.1). Classification (GTDB taxonomy): domain Bacteria; phylum Bacillota; class Clostridia; order Lachnospirales; family Lachnospiraceae; genus Novisyntrophococcus; species Novisyntrophococcus fermenticellae. Next base: position 1,868,258 of record NZ_CP076458.1, on the reverse strand, counting down.
ATCTGTATGGATTATGGGTAAGATAGGAAGTAAAGAATAAAACCGCAGGCACTGCGGTTTTTTCTCTAAGAAAGAACTTGGCAACGCCGATGAAAAGGAGAGACAAATTTGAGAAGCGTAGAGACACCAATTAAAAAGATACGCAGGGAAGTATTTACCGAAATCTGCAAGGTGGCTTTTGAATCCACAAAGGAAAGCTTCCAGGATGAGATTGAAGCGATCCCCTATCATATTGTACAGGAACGCGCCACATATCGTGACAGCATCTATCGTGAGCGTGCGGTTGCAAGCGAGCGGGTGCGTCTGGCTATGGGTATGTCCTTACGTCCGGAGAACAGGGCAGTGCATATCACGGCCGGGATGGAGAACAGTAATATTAATGAAAAGTACTATGAGCCGCCGCTTATGCAGGTGATTCCCTCAGCCTGTGATGCCTGTGAACCAAATAAATATCAGGTAAGTAATATGTGCAGAGGCTGTGTGGCACATCCCTGTAAGCAGGTCTGTCCCAAAGAGGCAGTTTCTATTATTCGCGGCAAATCTGTAATTGACCAGGATAAGTGCATCAAATGCGGAAAATGCAAGGCCATCTGTCCATATGATGCAATATCCAGGATGGAACGTCCATGTGCCAGAGCTTGCGGCGTCAATGCCATAGAAAGTGATGCACAGGGAAGGGCTGAAATCAATCCGAAAAAATGTGTTTCCTGTGGAATGTGTATGGTAAACTGTCCTTTTGGTGCTATTTCGGATAAATCGCAGATCTTTCAGCTTGCCCGTGCCATAAGGGACGGAGAGGAGATTATCGCTGAGGTTGCGCCGGCATTTATCGGACAATTCGGAAAAGATGTGACACCGGCCAAGTTTCAGACTGCATTAATAAAACTGGGCTTTAAGGAGGTCTATGAAGTAGCTTTAGGAGCAGATATCGGAGCGGTTTCAGAAGCCCATCATTATGCTGCCAAGGTCAGTACAGGCGAATTGCCTTTTTTGCTTACCTCCTGCTGTCCGTCCTGGTCGATGCTTGCCAAGAAACAGTTTCCGGATTTGATAGAGAGTGTTTCCGAAGAACTCACACCGATGGTGGCATCAGCCAGAAGCATCAAAAAGCAGCATCCCAACGCTCATGTGGTATTCATCGGTCCCTGTGCGGCAAAAAAACTGGAGGCATCCCGGACGCATGTCCGCAGCGATGTGGACTTTGTAATCACATTTGAAGAACTTCAGGGAATGTTTGAAGCCAGAGGTATTGAACCGGCGGATATGGAACCGGGTAAAGGACTTCACAATGCCACTGCAGCGGGAAGAGGCTATGCCGTGGCAGGCGGAGTAGCTTCTGCTATTGAGAGGTGTCTGAAGGAGTACTATCCGGATATTCCGGTATGTATTGAACATGCGGAAGGACTGGCGGATTGCAGGAAGGTGCTGACGATGGCGAAAGCCGGGAAGATGAAAGGATGCCTGATTGAAGGGATGGGCTGTCCCGGGGGATGCATGGGAGGAGCCGGAACCAATGTTCCATTTAGAACGGCGGAAACTGAACTGAAAAAATACAAGGCGGGCTCATCCAGACAGGTGCCCCCGGAAGATCTGATAGAGATAGAGCTGCCTTGAAATTATGGAACGCATGGGTTATAATAGTTCAAGCTTACAAACGACCGGATGCAGGAAAGCCGGTAGATGAAAGAAACAGGAGATAACAGGAAGATGGTTAAAACAAGATTTGCGCCCAGTCCCACAGGACGTATGCATGTGGGAAATTTGAGAACTGCATTGTATGCTTATCTGATTGCCAAACATGAGGGCGGCAATTTTATGCTTCGTATTGAGGACACAGATCAGGAGCGCTTTATGGAAGGTGCACTGGAGATTATATACCATACATTGGACGAAACGGGATTAAAACACGATGAAGGACCGGATAAGGACGGTGGTGTGGGACCTTACGTCCAGAGTGAAAGAAATACGCAGGGCATTTATCTGAAGTATGCGAAGCAATTGATTGCGCAGGGGGATGCCTATTACTGTTTCTGCGATAAGGAGCGTCTGGAATCCTTATCTGCCAATGTGGGTGGTAAGGAGATTCATATGTATGATAAACACTGCCTGCATCTGCCAAAAGAAGAGATTGAAAAGAATCTGGCAGCTGGGAAGCCTTATGTTATCCGCATCAATATGCCTACAGAAGGCACAACGACTTTTCACGATGAAATCTATGGGAATATAACTGTGGAGAATGCAGAGCTGGATGATATGATATTGATTAAATCGGACGGTTTCCCCACCTATAACTTCGCAAATGTCGTGGATGATCATCTGATGGGAATTACCCATGTGGTGCGCGGAAATGAGTATCTGTCTTCGGCACCGAAGTATAATCGGCTGTATGAGGCATTTGGCTGGGAAGTTCCGGTTTATGTCCACTGTCCTCTGATTACGAATGAAGAACATCAGAAATTATCGAAGCGAAGCGGACATTCTTCCTATGAAGATTTGATCGATCAGGGATTTCTGACGGAGGCCATCGTCAATTTTGTGGCACTTCTTGGATGGAGCCCTGTGGATGACCGGGAGATTTTCACGCTGGCAGAACTGGTAGAGGCATTTGACTATCACAGAATCAGCAAAT